>JALUAB010000023.1 GCA_027051195.1 Hyphomicrobiales bacterium | reverse complement strand
AACCGCTTCCATCCTCGGCGCGGCGACGGAGGGGTTGGCGTTCCCCGCACACGCGGGGATGAACCGTCGCTGGGCGAGGCGGCGCGAAGGGCCGGCGAGCGTTCCCCGCACACGCGGGGATGAACCCTTCAGCGGCCGCGGTCCCGCCTTCTTGCGGTCGCGTTCCCCGCACACGCGGGGATGAACCGCGTCGCGCGTCGTCGTCCGTCGGCACCAACAGGCGTTCCCCGCACACGCGGGGATGAACCGGCGAGGGGCTGCCGGCGGACGTCGTCTACCTCGCGTTCCCCGCACACGCGGGGATGAACCGTCTTGTGCTCCATGCTGGCCCTCCTGGCCTGCGCGTTCCCCGCACACGCGGGGATGAACCGAGGGCTTCCAGTATCCGTTTGCGCTGTTTCCAGCGTTCCCCGCACACGCGGGGATGAACCGGCTCCGTCACCTTTGCGGCGCGCGCGGCGGCCGCGTTCCCCGCACACGCGGGGATGAACCGATGATGCATCTGGTGGATACCCACACGGGAACGCGTTCCCCGCACACGCGGGGATGAACCGCGTATTTCCGACCGCAGATCGACGGTCTGACGGCGTTCCCCGCACACGCGGGGATGAACCGCGCTTTCCCGCGCCTCTCTCATACCCACAATCGCGTTCCCCGCACACGCGGGGATGAACCGCCGATGCAAGTTTCGCCGGGGCAGGTGATATAGCGTTCCCCGCACACGCGGGGATGAACCGATCGGCGAGCACGTCGTTATCATGCAGGGTAAGCGTTCCCCGCACACGCGGGGATGAACCGTTACCGTCTCCGCCGCAGATGACCTCGTGCACGCGTTCCCCGCACACGCGGGGATGAACCGGCCGAGGCCGTCCTGAAGCTGCGCGAGCCGTTGCGTTCCCCGCACACGCGGGGATGAACCGCCCGCCGCGGCCAGCGCCACGACGGTGGCGACGCGTTCCCCGCACACGCGGGGATGAACCGCTGGCTGCAACGCGCCTGGCGGCCCATCGTCGGCGTTCCCCGCACACGCGGGGATGAACCGATCGTGCATGTGGACAGACCCGTGGCCGTGCTGCGTTCCCCGCACACGCGGGGATGAACCGACATGCTGCCCGTGGACGAGGCCGACGATCCGCTGGCGCCGCTGGTGGCGCCGCTGCGCGCGGCCATCGCCGAGGCCCGGGATTATGACGACCTGCGGGCGCGATTGGCGAAAGCGGCGCGGGAGATGGACGATGCGCGGCTGCGGGAGCGGCTGGCGGTGCTGAACGGCATCGGGCGCGGGCTGGGCGACGTGAAAGACGAGCCGGGCACGCCATGAGCGACTTCCGTTTCGACAAGGGGCCGGCACCGGAAGTCCTGCGCTTCTTCGAGGGGAAGAAGCTCCAACCTTCCTTCGACTGGCGCGACGTGTGGGCGGAGGAGCACGCCGTGGCCTTCACCGTGGCCAAGACCACGGGCTTCGACGTGCTGGAGGACATCCGCGAGGAACTGGACGCAGCGCTGCGCGAGGGCCTGCCGTTCGCCGAGTTCAAGAAGCGGCTGGAGCCGCGCTTGCGGGCGAAGGGCTGGTGGGGGCGCAAGGAGGTCATCGACCCCAAGACCGGCAAGGTGGTGCGCGCGCAGCTGGGCTCGCGGCGGCGGTTGCGCACCATCTACCAGGCCAACGTGCGCACGGCGCGGGCCGCCGGGCAATGGGAGCGGGCACAGCGCACGAAACGCATGTTGCCCTTTTTTGAATACCGGCTGGGGCCGAGCCGCAAGCACCGGCAACAGCATGTGGCCTGGGCGAGCCGTCCGACCATATTGCCGGTGGACGACCCCACCTGGGACACGCTCTATCCGCCCAACGGCTGGGGCTGCAAGTGCTGGCTGCGGCAGATATCGAAGCGCGAGGCGGCGCGGCTGGGCGGGCCGACGGAGCCGCCGCCCATCGCCTGGCGCGCGTATCGCAACCCGCGCGACGGGCGCATCTACCGCATCCCGGATGGCATCGACCCCGGTTGGCATACCAATCCGGGCAAGGCGCGCTGGCGCATGCGCGGGGCGCTACGGCGAATGGGCGAGCGGGTGGCGGTGTTGCCGCCGGAATGGACGCTGCCGGCCATTCGCGCGATGGTGCGCTCGCCCCTGTTCGCGCGGTTGGCACGGGGCGAGGCGCCGAAGGCGGTGATGCTGCCGGTGGCCGTGGTGCCGGCATGGCTGCGGGAGGAGATGGAGACGGAGGCCTCGCTCATGATCCTGAGCGGGGAGACGGCGGCGAAGCAGATTGCGCATCATGCGGACTATTTCCATCCCGGCAAGGAACCGGAAGCCTGGTATGCGCGGGTGCAGGAGCTGCTGGATAATCCGGAGGCAGTGTTCCAGGACGATGACGTGCGCTTTGGCCTGGTCGGCGAGCTGGACGGTGAATTATGGCGCGTCTCGTTCAAGAAGGCTGGAGATGGTGTGGAAATCTTTCTGACCAACATGCACCGGGTGCGCGCCAAATCCGTGCGTCAGGCGCTGCGGCGCGCGATACGGATCATTCTGGACAAAAGAAAATAGCTCCCGGGGGGCCGCCACCAAACCCCCACAGCTCAAGGCTGGTTCGGCGAATATGGCTCGGGAGCTGCTTATATAATAATGTGCCGGAGCGCCTGGTGCAAGGCGCGCGGACGAGAGCCGCAGAAATGGCGCAGGAGCGCCGTTAACCCTTTTCCGCACCCCCCACACCGGAAACGCGTTCCCCGCACACGCGGGGATGAACCGTCGCCGGAGATGTAGCCCACCGGTCGCACGTCGCGTTCCCCGCACACGCGGGGATGAACCGAAAACCGCTTGCATAGTCATGGCTATAAGCAAGCGTTCCCCGCACACGCGGGGATGAACCGTAGCTCACCCCCGTCTCGCGCCAGCCCAGCCAGCGTTCCCCGCACACGCGGGGATGAACCGGTGGCCTTCTTCACCACGGTCTGCGCCAACGAGCGTTCCCCACACACGCGGAGATGAACCGCGCCATCATGCGCTCCGGGCTGGCGGGAGCGCATCTTGTGTTCCTGGCGCGGGCTTCCGTTTACGAGCACTGCTTCTCGCGCAGCCACTCCAGCGCCTCTTCCGGGGGCAGGGCGGGGGAGAACAGGTTACCCTGGGCCAGTTTGCAGCCATGCGCTTCCAGAAACGCCGCCTGCGAAGGCGTTTCCACCCCTTCCGCCACCGAGCTCATCTCCAGGTAATGAGCGATGTCCAGGATGGCCCGCGCAATGGCGGTGTTCTGCCGGTTGCGACCGATGTCCCGCACGAATGACCGGTCTATCTTCAGGCAATGAATGGGAAAACGTTTCAGGTGCGCAAAGCTGGCGTTTCCGGTGCCGAAGTCGTCCAGCGCGATGCGAAATCCTTCCCGGTGCAGCAGCTTCAGGTGCATGCCGATGATCTCCATGTCGCGCTCCAGCAGGGCGGTTTCCGTGATTTCCACCTCCAGGTCATCCGGCGTCATGCCGTATTTGCGCAGAATGCGCCCCGCCTGCCGGATGAAGTTGCGGTCTTTCAGCTGGATGGGAGAGACGTTCACGAACAGCCTTCCGGGGTGCGTGCCGGATTGGCGGGTTTCGCGAAACCACCTGCAGATCTTTTCCATCAGCAGGCGCCCGAGATCCAGGATCAGGCCGTTCTTCTCCGCGATGGTGATGAACTCCTCCGGCGGAATGTCCTCTCCGTCCATCCGCCAGCGCGCCAGCACCTCGAACCCGACCGGAACACGGCCGGGCAGCTCCACCACCGGCTGCAGCGCAAAGCCGACCGCACCGTCGGCCAGCGCCTCGCGCAGCCCGGCAAGCACACGTTTGCGGCGTTCGTTCTGCCGCTCCAGCTCCGGGTCGAAATTGCTCCAGCGGTTGCGGCCCTTCTGCTTGGCCCGAAACAGCGCCACATCCGCCCGCGCCATCAATTCGTCCACATCGTCTTCGCCATCGCCGATGAGTACCACGCCCATGGAGACCCCGGGCTGGAAATGCTTGCCGCGAAGCCGCAGCGGCGCGGTGAGCCTGGCATGCAGCGCGTCCATTACGTGCGGCAGGTTCTCCGGCGCCATGCCAGGCAGATAGGCAACGAATTCGTCGCCGCCCAGTCGCGCCGTCAGGTCCGTGCGGCGGGTGCCGCTGCGCAGGCGTTCGGCAATTTCCACGAGGTATTCATCGCCCGCCTGGTGGCCGTGGATGTCGTTGACGGACTTGAAGAAATCCAGGTCGAACAGAACCAGGGCCCCATGCCGCACGTCCGCCCGCCGCCGGCATTGCAGCATCTTGCCGAAATGCTCGAAGAAGGCGCCACGGTTCAGAAGGCCCGTGAGCGCATCGCGTTCCGCCTGTTCCTTCAGCCGGTTTTCCGCCCGCTTCAGCTCCGTGATGTCGAACGCCGTGACCACCGCGTAGCCATTGCGGCAGAATTTGCGGTGAATGCGTATCCACCGCCCTTCCGGCGTGCGGGTGGTGAACAGGATCTGGCGGTCATCCTCGGTGCGGCTGGAGGAATCGCAGGATCTTTCCAGCAGCCGGTTGAAGACCTCGACGAAATTCGCGCCCAGCCGTATGTGCGCCGAGACATGGCCGAAAAGGGTGCTGAACGTGCTGTTGTAATACACCATCGCGCTGCGCCGGTCGAAGATGGCCAGACCCGCCGGAATGGAATCGACGATGAAGGAGAAGTCGGACTTCAGCCGGCTTACGGAGCCGGCCTCGTCGCCAGTGGCGGGCACGGCGATGTCCACTTTCAGTACCACTACGTATCGCCCGTTGAGCGCCACGCGCTCGGCGGCGAAGAGCAGAGTGTCTTCCACCAGTTCGTCCACCCGCACGTGCACGCGCTCCCGCCACGGCGTGCCGGCGTGCAGGCAACGCAACACGTTGTCTTCCACGCTGCGCCGGTCGGCCTCGGAAAGATGGGAGACAAGCGCCTCCAGATCGAATACGGCGGTGGCGGCGGCATCTCGTTGCCGATACTCGTCGAACAGATAGAACAGCCTGCCATCACGGCTGGCAAAAACCATGGATGTGCAGTTTCCGGCGGACACGGCGGCATCGTCGCCACCGGTGGTGGTGGACTCGGCAAGACGAACGGACATGAACACTTCCCCTCCCTCCAGCGCCCCCGCAAGCATTATCCGCATGAACCTTGCGTGAAATTGGAGGGCCGAAAGAAAAAGGAACCGGCGCTTTCGCAGCGCCGGTTCCGGTCCTTGTCTTGTCACCGTCTTTTTCCGCTCCACGGCGCGTGGAGCGGGAAGGTCCCTGGAGCCTATTGTGCCGGCGTCGTTTCCGCCGTCGGCATCAGACCATTCTTCTTGGCCAGCTCCTTCCAGCCCTTGGGCAGCTCGTGCGCGATGCCCTTGTGGCAGTCGATGCAGGTCATGCCCTTGTCGAAGGCCTCCTCGTGGCGTTCCGCCGCGCGCTCTTCCTGCTTGTCGAAATCCATGTAGGTTTCGCCGTGGCAGTTGCGGCACTCGCGCGAATCCGTGGCCTTCATGGCTTTCCAGACGTTCACCGCCAGCTCGCCGCGTTTCTTGAGGAACTTCTCGCGGGTATCGATGGTGCCCATGAAATGGTGATACAGCTCCTTGGAGGCCTGTATCTTGCGCACGACCTTGTGGACCCACTCCTTGGGCACGTGGCAGTCAGGGCAGGTGGCGCGCACGCCGGAGCGATTCATGTAGTGGATGGTGTTGGTGTATTCCTCATAGACGTTGTTCTTCATCTCGTGGCACGAGATGCAGAACGACTCGGTGTTGGTCAGTTCCATGGCCCAGTTGAAACCGCCCCACAACACCACGCCCAGCACGACGCCGACCACCATCGTGGTGCTGAGCAGCTTTTTCCATATTCCCTGCATTATGTTCCTCTCTTTCTTGCAGGCCACTCGGCATCAGCGCCCCCGGCCACCTGGCCGGTTACGGCTCAGTCTGCGGTTTTGCTGAACAGGTTCTCCACCAGCGGCTTGGCGTTCACCTGAGGCACATGGCACTGGTAACAGAACCAGCGGCCCCGCATCAGGTTCGCATCGCTGGGATTGTTCGGGTCGGTGAAGTGGGTCTTGGAGATCATCGGCGCCTTTTCCGCCTTGTAGGTATCCGGCGCGTGGCAGCGCAGACAGGAGTTCTCGTCCAGCGAGATGCGCTCCTTGTCGATCTTGTGCGGAATAAGCGGCGGCTGCGTCTTCCATTGACGGCCGAACCCGCCGGTCTTGGAAATGACCCGCGCCTTTTTCGGCGGTTCGGGCGGCGCGTCCAGCGGCCTGTCGCCGCGCAATGACTTGATCTCGGCCATGGCCAGCATGCTGCCGCCCACCAGAAAGGCTGCCGCCGGGCCCAAAACGATGATTTTCCTCATGGCTCCCTCCATCACGATGCCTTCTTGAATCCCCTCTCCTCTTCTTTCCCCACAGATTCACCCGGTTCCGCGCGTTTTGCCTTGCCAAGAGTCAAAAGGCTGAAAGCGAAAACGTCCTTGGAGCAGATATCCACGCAGCGGCCGCACCGGGTGCAGGTCATGGCGTCCACCACCGGCGGGTGCCCCTGCCGCATGCCCTGCTTCAGCGCCGGCGGCAGGATCTTCGGTTCCGGGCACACCTCGAAACACTCCATGCAGTCGTCGCACTGCACGCGGTTGGGAGAGGTCACCTTCACCGTGGCCACCGCGCCGATGAGCGAATACATGGCTCCCATGGGGCAGACATGGCTGCACCAGCCATGCCTGGCGATGAGCAGATCGAACAGGAAAATGCCCGCCGCCACCAGGCCGCCGGCCACGCCCATGCCGTAAATCAGCTCGCGGTGGACGATGGAAACCGGATTGACCAGCTCGTAGGCCAGTTGGCCCGTCAGCGCGGCCACCACCAGCACCGCGCCCAGCAGCCAGAAGCGCGTCTGCGGAGAAATCTTCGCCGACTGGGTTATTCCCAATTTGCGCCGCGTCCAGGCCGCAGCGTCAGTGATCACGTTCACCGGACACACCCAGGCGCAATAGGCCCGCCCGCCGATGAGCGCGTAGAAGGCCAGGACGATGGCCACACCCACCACCGTGGTGGTGAGAAAGCCGAACATGCCCGCCGCCAGCATCTGCAGAAAAACGAAAGGCTCCACCATCGGCACGGTTTCGAACAGCCAGGAGCCGGCGAGATTTCCCTTCAGCACCCACATGCCGCCGATGGGACCGGCGATGAACAGGCCGATGATGACCGCCTGCGTGATGCGGCGCAGGATCAGCCACTTGTAGGCCCCGAAAAAGCCCTTGGCCTGAAGGGCGTCCTTTCCCAGGCGTTCAATGGGCGTTACGGCCATTTTCGCTCCTCCGCGCGGATTGCGGAATGCATGTCATTTCGCTTCCTGCAGGCCCCGGTTCAGCACGTCCAGCGGGTTGGCGCTGGTGCCCGGCATCTGCTCCGCGCCGGGTGCTGGCGAACCTCCTGGCCCGCCGGGCAGCGCCCTGCCGCCGCGGGTGGATTTGCCGACCTTGTCCGTCGCCTCGTCCACGCGATAGACGCGGCCGGTTTCGTAGTCGTATTTCACGCCTTCGGGCAGGTTGAATTCGTGCGGGCTGTCCGGATTCACCAGCGACTCGCCCCGTCGCGCCTTCTCTTCCCAGCCCAGGCGATAATGTTGCCCCAGCTGTCCCTTGGCCAGGCGGATGGGCAGCACCTTGATGGCCTCGCGCTCCAGAATGCAGGCCCTCTCGCACAGGCCGCAGCCGGTGCAGTGTTCGGAGTGCACGACGGGAATGAACAGGGCGTGACGCCCGGAGCGCTTGTTGGGCTGAAACTCCAGCGTGATGGCTTTCCCCCGCACGGGGCAGACATTGTAGCAGACCTCGCACCGGAGCCCCAGGAAGGCGATGCAGGTCTCCTGGTCGATGAGCACCGCCAGCCCCATCTTCGCCTTTGTGATGTCCTTCAGCGAATGATCCAGCGCATTGGTGGGGCAGTTCGGGACGCAGGGAATGTCCTCGCACATCTCACACGGGCCGGTGCGGGCGATGAAGTAGGGCGTTCCCGTCGCCGGATTGTCCGACCCCAGGTCGGCCAGCTTCAGGATGTCATAGGGGCAGTCCCGCACGCAAATGCCGCAACGGATGCAGGCGGAAAGGAACTCCTCCTCGTCCAGGGCGCCGGGCGGGCGGATGTATTCCGGCGGCACGGCCTTCGCCGAGCGTGCGTGAATGCCGATGCCCAGCGCCAGCAGGGAAACGCCGCCCACCGTGCGCGCCAAGTTCGCCAGAAACCGACGCCGGCTCATGTTCCTGCTGTTTCCGCCGCTGGCCATGGCGTCCTGCCGTTTTCTCGCCTGTGTGCCTCCAATCCTGCCGGGAGCACTGCCCACAGGCACCGGGCCCGTGCCCCCGGCAGGATCGGGAGGAGACACTCACACGCTCATGCCTTCACCACCTTGCAGGCGCACTTCTTGTAGTCCGTCTCCTTGGACAGCGGGCAGGTCTGGTCCAGCGTCAGCTTGTTCACCAGACGGCCCGCGTCGAACCACGGGATGAAGATCAGGCCCTCCGGCGGCTGGTTGCGGCCGCGGGTTTCCACGCGCGCCACGATCTCGCCGCGGCGGGTGATGACCTTCACCTTGGAGCCATTGCGCAAGCGCCGTTTTCTGGCGTCCTTCTTGTTCATGTAGACCTTGGCGAACGGCATCGCCCGATAAAGCTCCGGCACGCGCCGGGTCATGGAGCCGGAGTGCCAGTGCTCCAGCACGCGGCCCGTGGCCAGCCACAGGTCGTATTCGTCATCGGGCGGTTCGGCCGCCGGCTCGTAGGGCGCGAAGATGATGTTGGCGCGGAAGTCCTTGTTGCCGTAGAATACCACCTCGCCATCCTTGGCATCGGGCCTGTATTTGCGCACGATGGGGTCGTAACCGGCGCGGAAACGCCACAGCGTCTCCTTGCCGTCGATGACCGGCCAGCGCATGCCGCGCACCTTGTGATATTCCTCGAAGGGCGCCATTTCGTGCCCGCGCTTGGGGCCTTCCCACTGGAAGCGGCGATATTCCTCGAACAGCCCCTTCTGGATGTAGAAGCCGAAATACTCGGACTCGTCGTTGGCGTATTCGTTGCCGCGCTCGTCCACGACCTTGCCCTCGTAGGGGAACTTGTCCACCTGGCCGTTCTTGTAGAGCACGTCAAACAGCGTCTTGCCCTTGTATTCCGGAGCCTTTTCCAGCAGCTCGGCGGGCCACACGTCCTCCACCTTCACATACTTGGAGAACTCCACGATCTGCCACAGGTCGGAGCGCGCCTCGCCCGGCGCCTTCACCTGCTGCCGCCAGAACTGCGTGCGCCGTTCGGAGTTGCCGTAGGCCCCTTCCTTCTCCGCCCACATGGCGGTGGGCAGGATGAGGTCGGCGCCGATGGCGGACACCGTCGGATACGGGTCGGAGACGATGATGAAGTTCTCCGGGTTGCGCCAGCCGGGCCAGCTCTCATCATTGAAGTTGGCCGCCGCCTGCAGGTTGTTGTTGCACATCACCCAGAACACGTTCATCACGCCGTCGTGCAGCGCCCGGTGCATGGCCACGGCATGAATGAGCGTCTTGCCCATGGGCTTGCCGGAAATGTCCGGCTGATCCTTGCCGTCCATCTTGCCGTTGGCCCGCGGAATGGTGCCCGGAGGCAGCTTCCAGACCTTTTCGGCGAACTTGCAGTGTTCATCCTTCTTCACCACCAGGTCGGCCGGCAGGCGATGGGTGAAGGTGCCTACCTCGCGCGCCGTGCCGCAGGCGGAGGGCTGCCCGGTGAGCGAGAACGGCGAGTTGCCGGGCTCGGCGATCTTGCCCATCAGCAGATGGATGTTGTAGACGAGCCCGTTCACCCAGGTGCCGCGGGTATGCTGGTTGAAGCCCATGGTCCAGAAGGACATGACCTTCCTGTTCGGGTCGGCATACACCTCCGCCAGCTTGATGAGCTGCTCCTTGGGCACGCCGGAAAGCTCGGACACGTAGTCCACCGTATATTTGGCCACGTGCTTCTTGTATTCGTCGAAGCTGATCTTGGTCAGCTTGCCCTTGGCCCGGTTCTTGGCCTTTTTCTCGCGCGGGTCGTTGGCGCGCAGGCCGTAACCGATGTCCGTGGGCGTGACGTTGAAGTTCACGTGCTTCTCGATGAACTCCTTGTTGTAGGTGCCCTTTTCGATGATGTAGTTGGCGATGAAGTTGAGGATCGCCAGATCCGTCTGCGGCTTGAAGATGATGCCGTTGTCCGCCAGGTCGAAGCAGCGGTTGCGGAAGGTGGAAAGCACGTGCACCTGGCACTTGTCGTGCGTGAGCCGCCTGTTGGTCACGCGTGACCACAGGATGGGGTGCATCTCCGCCATGTTGGAGCCCCACAGCACGAAGGTGTCCGTGGCCTCGATGTCGTCATAGCAGCCGGCCGGTTCGTCGATGCCGAAGCCGCGGATGAAGGCCGCCACGGCGGAGGCCATGCAGTGCCGCGCGTTGGGCTCCAGCGAGTTGGAGCGGAAGCCCGCCTTCATCAGCTTCTGCGCGGCGTATCCCTCCCAGACCGTCCACTGGCCGGAGCCGAACATGCCGATGCCCTTCGGCCCCTTCTTCCTGCGCGCCTCGACGAACTTCTCGGCCATGATCTTGAAGGCCTCGTCCCAGCTGATCTCCTGGAACTGGCCGTTCTTGTCGAACTTGCCGTTCTTCATGCGCAGCAGGGGCTTCTTGAGGCGGTCGGCGCCATACATGATCTTGGTCAGGAAGTAGCCCTTGATGCAGTTGAGACCCTTGTTCACCGGCGCGTCCGGGTCGCCCTGGGTGGCCACCACGCGTCCGTTCTTCACGCCCACCAGCACCGAGCAGCCTGTGCCGCAGAAGCGGCATGCCGCCTTGTCCCAGCGAATGTCCGGGTCGTCCTGCGCCGCCTGCGCCTCGATCACGGCGGGCAACGAGATGCCGGCGACGGCCGCCGCAGCCATCGCCGCCTGCGCCTTGATGAAATCGCGCCTGTTCACTTCCATGTTCATGGCCAGCCTCTCCCTTCCAGCTCGCAAGATGCCGTTACGCGGCGCCGGGAGTCAGACGCCGCAACTCCCTCCATCGGCACACGTCACGGTTTCGGCCGGCGGTTCCGCCACACCGAGTTCGTCATCCGGTTCGAAGTATTCGTAGATGAGGGAAACGTTGACGACGCCTTCCACGTCATTCAGCGCCATGATGGCATCGCTCATCTTCTGTCGGTTGCGCACGTCTATGATGACGACGATACGACCGCTCTCCGCGCCCATTACCTCGCAATGAGGCATGCTTTCGATGGTGGCGGAGGCCTTCAGCGTGGCCTCCGGCTTCGTGTGCACGACGACGGAGCAGATGCTCATGACGCTTCCTTCCCCGCGATTCATCCGCTTTCGGGAAAAGGCTAGCGCTTCCCCCGTCATCCGCATTGATGGAAGTCAAGCTTATTCGGGAAATCTGATATGCGCGCCCGTTCAGTTCCCGGGATCGTATTCCGCCGGGGCAGTTCGGCCGCCCGTCGAGAGAAGAGGGGGGAGAAAGGAAAAAATGGTACAGCTGGGTGGACTCGAACCACCGACCCCCAGATCCACAATCTGGTGCTCTAACCAACTGAGCTACAGCTGCACGCAAGGCCGGGCGAACAGGATGCCCGGAACCGTGCGCAAATTATGATTCTCTCGCGCGCTTTTCAAGAGCCTTTGCGCATCGCCGCATTGCGCGCCCTGCAAGGCCGGCCGGCGCACTGCCCGCGGTGCTGGCGCAAAAAATGCATCCGCCGTCGCGAGGGGAAGAAACATGTGGAGAATTGTGGTAATATGTGAGCTATGTGTCGCGGTTTGACACATTTCTGCGGCAAATCGTTGTACAATGGCCCGAATGAACATGAACCGGAATGGAAAAACCGTTATGGAAGGCGGTATGGATCGGGGCAGGCGGCGAAGGGGGCAGGCGGCGAAGGGAGAGACTTGCGGCGCCACGCCACGCCGCACCGGCAAGGCGGGTACGGTGAATGATTTCCGGTGATCTGGAAAGACTGCGCCATGCGCTGAAACCGGCGTTCCTGTGGGATGTCGGCCGCCGTCGCCTGGTGTGGGCGAATGCCGCGGCCGTGCGCTATTTCGGTGCACGCTCACTGGCCGAATTGGTGGAGCGTCCCTTCGATGCTCGCGAGGCCGGTGTGCGCGCGCTCAACGAGGCCGCCCGCGCCATCGCCGCTGCTGCCGGTGACGACGATGCCGCCCACGAACGGCGGGTTGAGCTGCTGTTTCCTTCCGCCGGGCGTGACGAGCCCCTGTGTGCCGTGGTGCGCCCGCACCTGCTGGCCGATGGCCGACCAGGCCTGCTGGTCGTCGCCGAGGAGGCCGGCGCCGCCCGCCTGGCGCCCCCCGCCATGCTCTCCGGCATTCTGGATGAAATGCCGCAGGCCGTGGTGGCGCTGGATCCGTCCGGAGCGCTGGTCTATGCCAATCCGGCGGCGTTGGAACTGATGGATGAATCCGCACTGGCGGCGCTTTCCGGCATTTTCCCCACCCGCTCCGCCGCGTTGGATTTCCTGGCCCGCGTCCGCGAGGCCGGCACCGCCGTCATCACGCGAGAGGCGCAAACCGCCATCGGACGACGCACGCTGCGTCTCGTCGCCCGCGTGGCGCATGAGCGCGATCTCGTCATCGTCATGCTGGATGACCTTACCGACCGGCTGGCCGCCGAACGCATGGAGCTGCCGCTCATCGCGTCCATGCCCGAGATGCCTGTGGCCGAAGCCGAGCGGGAAGCCACGACGCCACCGGCCGCCGAAAAGGCATCGACCGTCCTGCGCCCGGATGAACTGGAGGCCCTGCGCCGCCTTGTCGAGGAGCTTTCTCCGCAACCGGAGGAGGAGGAGGATCGGAATGCCCCGGCGCGGGGGGCGCAAGAAGCCGACGCCTTCGCCTCTCCGGCGACACTGAACGCGGCCGCTCCGGCCGAAAAGATCATTCCGGAGGCGCCGGACCGGAAAGGCGCATCGGCCGCGCCGGGCAGTGAACGCGCGACCGCTCCCGTCGCAACGCCGCCCGAGAAGAGCGCGCGCATCACCATCCGCGTGAAACCTGCCGCCGAAGCCCCCGCCGCGGCGCCTGCCACGGACGGGCCGGAGGCGCCTTCCGCCGGAAAGGGTGAGCGCGCGGAAGAAATGCCCCCCGCCGAAACGGTGGAGGAGGCCGCGACGTCCCGCGTTTCCGTGCGCATTGCCGGCACGCCGCGGCCTGAGGCGGAGGCCGGGGCCGAAGTGGAAGCCGAGGCCCCGCGGCCCGACGAGGAGGAAGCCGGGGCTTCCGAAGCACGTGAAGAGGCTGATGCCACCACGGCGGAAGAGACGGTGGGCGCCGCCGATGCCGCGTTGGTGGAGGTGGAGCCGGAGCCAGAGCCGCGGCGCCCGGCCGCCCCGGTGACGGAAGGGCGGGGCGAGACGCCCGCGCCGGATGCGGAGGATGCCACGGCGGAACGTTCGGAAGGCCCGCAAACCGGGGAGCTGCGGGAAGACGCGGAAACGCGGGAAAGCACGGAGGAACCGGAGGCCGCGAAATCAGGGGAAGGGGCGGAGCGCCCTGCCGCGCCGGAGCGGCCCGAGCCTCCCTCCCTGGTGCGTGAAGTGCTGGACCACCGCCCCGAGCCCATCATCCTGCATCGCGCGGATGCCTTCTACTTTGCCAACCATGCCGCGCGGGAGCTTTTCGGTTTTGCCCCGGAGGATCCCGCCTGGGACGACATCGCCCGCGCTCTTGCCGCCGCTGTTGAGGGCGAGGACGTGCTGTTGCCCGACACCGCGGGAACTTCCCATCGCTTCCGTCTCAAGCGCGATGTTTTCCCCTGGCGGGCCGGCGTGGTGGTGCAGTCCACGTTGCTGCCAGCGGAAACCGATCTGGCCGAAACGCCGGGTGCACCCCCTCCCGGAAGCGCCGTGGCCGCATCCGCGGGTGGGGATGTTGCCGCCGGTCTGGAAAAACTGCGCGAGCAGGTGAAGGCCGTGGCCAACCGGGCGCCGGCACCGATCATCCGCATTCATGCCCATCCGCGCCGTCACCATGGCGGAAGCGCTGCCGGGAAGGATATCGGGCGCAACAACGAAACGTCCGGTCCCGGCGCGGGACGCCCGCCGGTGGCTTCTGCTCCGCTGGCCGAAAGCCTGGCCGGCGCCGCGCCCGCCACGCCGGAGGCGGCGACGCCCGCCGAGGCGCCCCCGCAGCGGCGGGAGCAGGTGGACGATGACGTTCTCGGCGCCGTTCTGGAGGCTGCCAGCGAGGGCGTCATCACGCTCAACGAACGTGGCGAGATCCTTTCCTTTTCCGCCGGCGCCGCCGATCTGTTCGGCATTTCCGCCGCCGCGGCGCTGGGGCGCCCCCTGGCGTCGCTCCTGGAAGAAGGATCGCGCCCGGCGTTGCAATCCCGCCTGGAGGCTCTGCGCGAGGGCGCGGCGGACAGGGCGCACGCGCGTGACCGCGGCCGCGAGGTGAACGCCCGTCGGCCTGATGGCGAGCAGATCACGCTGTTCATGACCATCGGCATGCTGGAACGCCGCCGCCCGGTGGCCGACGACCACACTGCGCGCTTTTGCGTGCTGGTACGCGACATCACCCCCTTCAAGCGCCGCGAGCGCGAGCTGGTGGCGGCGCGCGAGGAGGCGGAGCGCCAGTCCGCCCGCAAGTCAGAATTCCTGGCACGCATATCGCATGAGCTGCGCACGCCGCTGAACGCCATTCTCGGCTTTTCCGATGTGCTGCGCCAGGAGCTGTTCGGCAAGCTGGGCAACGAGAAATACCTGGATTACGCCCGCGACATTCACGAATCGGGCGAACATCTGCTGAGCCTCGTCAACGATCTGCTGGATCTCGCCCGTATAGAGGCCGGGCGCTTCCAGGTGCAGTTCACCGAGGTCGATCTGCCCGAGGTGGTGCAGGAGGCCACCCGCCTGCTGCGCGATCAGGCGCAGGAGGCGGAAATCGACCTGCGCGTGGTCATTCCGGAGGAACTGCCGAAAGTGGTGGCCGATGCCCGATCGGTCAAGCAGATCCTGCTCAACCTGCTCTCCAACGCCATCAAGTATGGCCGCGAGGGCGGGCGCGTGGTGGTGGCCCTGCGCCAGCTTCCCGAAGGCGGGCTGGAGCTTTCGGTGAAGGACGACGGCCCGGGCATGAGCGACGATGAGCTGCGGCAGGCGCTGGAGCCTTTCTCGCGCGTGGAGCGCACCGGCGAGGGCAAGCCGGGCACCGGTCTCGGCCTGCCGCTGGCGAAGGCCCTGGCAGAGGCCAACAAGGCGCGCTTCGAGGTGAAAAGCGCCCCCGGCGAGGGCACTGCCGCCCGCGTCGTCTTCCCCCCGCACCGGGTGCTGGCCTGAAGTCCCGCGCCCGATTATATTCCCGCGCATGGGCATTCGCTGGGACGAGGAAACGATCCGCCACGCGGACGGCCGCTGCCGCTGCGGCTGGTGTGGGCGTGATGCGGGCTACGTGCGCTACCACGATGAGGAATGGGGCGTGCCGGAGCGCGACGGCGCGCGCCTGTTCGGGAAGTTCGTGCTGGATGCGTTCCAGGCAGGGCTTTCCTGGCTGGTGATACTGCGCAAGCGCGAAGCCTTTCGCCGCGCCTTCGCCGGTTTCGACCCCGCCCGCATCGCCGCCTTCGACGATGCGGATGTGGCGCGGCTGATGAAAGACCCCGGCATCGTGCGCAACCGCGCCAAGATCGAGGCGGCCGTGACGGCGGCGCGCATCGTCATGGAGCGCGGCGGGCCTTGCTGGTTCAGCACCTTCCTGTGGGATTTCGTCGATGGCCGCCCCTTGCAGCCGGGCTTTGAAAGGCGCGATCAGGTGCCTGATTCGACTCCGCTTTCCGCCCGCGTTTCAGGAGAGATGAAACGATTGGGTTTTCGCTTCTGCGGGCCGGTCACGATCTATGCCTTCATGCAGGCGGTGGGCATGACGAACGATCATCTCGTTTCCTGCTGGCGGCATGCGCCGGTGCGGGCGCTGGCGGAGGCCGCGGTATGAGCGGCATGCGTGGCAGCGGAGGAGGCAAGGTGCCGCCGCGCGCCTGGCAACGCATGCTTTCCGGCCGCCGGCTGGATCTGCTGGATCCCTCCCCGGTGGACATCGAGATAGAGGACATCGCGCTGGGGCTTTCCCGCGTTGCCCGCTGGAACGGACAGACGTTGGGCACCCACCCCTTTTCCGTCGCCCAGCACTGCGTGCTGGTGGAAAGACTTGCCGCCATCTTCCGCCCCGATCTCGATCGCCGCTGGCGACTGGCGGCTCTGCTGCACGACGCGCCGGAATACGTCATCGGCGACATGATCAGTCCGTTCAAGGCGGCGCTGGGGCTGGACTACAAGGATTTCGAGCACCGTCTGCAGCGCGCCATCCACATCCGCTTCGGGCTGCCGGCGGAGCCGCCGCAGTGGGTGGAAAAGCTCATCAAGCGTGCGGACAGGGCCTCGGCCTTCATCGAGGCCACGCGGCTGGCCGGCTTTTCGGATGCGGAGGCCGCCCGTTTCTTCGGCCGTCCGCGCGGGCTGAAGGGCGCGAACGTGGAGCGCCTGCTGGCGCTGCGCCCCCTGCCGGCGGAAGAGGCGCGGTTGGCGTTCCTCCGCCGCTTCGAGAAGTTGCGGTAGGGAACGGTTCCCGTAAGCGCCGGCGGGTCAGCCGGCGCCCAGGCTCTTCCGCTCCCTCCGCGCCGCCAGCGCCTCGGCCACCGGGCGGAAGCTCTGCCGATGTTCCGGGCAGGGGCCGTGCACCTTCAGCGCCTCCAGATGTTCGCGCGTGGCATAGCCCTTGTGCCGGGCGAAACCGTATTGCGGATGGTGCTCGTCCAGCTTCCGCAGCAGGGCGTCTCGCTCTACCTTGGCGATGATGGACGCCGCGGCGATGGAAAGCGAAAGCCCGTCACCACCCACCAGCGCTTCCGCCGGGCACGGCAGATCGGGTGTGAATTTTCCGTCGATCAGCGCGAACGCCGGCGAGGGGCCGGGCAACGCATCGAACGCCCGGCGCATGGCCAGCAGCGTGGCGTGATGAATGTTCAGCGTGTCGATTTCCGCCGCGCTGGCCAGGCCCACGCCCACCCGCGCGCAGGTGCGGATGGCCGCCGCCAGCCGCTTGCGCGCCTCTTCCGCCAGCTTCTTGGAATCGGTGATACCCTCCGGGATGCAGGCCGCATCGAGCACCACGCAGGCAGCCACCACCGGCCCGCACAGCGGCCCGCGCCCCGCCTCGTCGATGCCGCACACCGGCGCGATGCCGCGCGCCTGAAGGTTCTTTTCCCGCAAAAGATCGGCCACGGCGAATCCCTCCCGTTCACGGGAAAGGGTGGCACGAAGAAAGCCCGCCCGCCAGCCGGGCCGGAATCTTCTCCACGAAAAAAGCCATCCACCTCGGTGGATGGCCTGGGCTCAGGACCCATAAATTGCGCGGCGCCAGTCTGGCGCAAAATCGGCAATTAGCAATGGATTATCGAGATTTGCGCCAGACCCTTCGGGCGATATTTTCGCTTCATCTCGCTGGCTTTTCACCCTTGGAAATAGCTTCGGCTATTCCCTGCGGGCGAAAAGCCAGCAATATTTCGCGAAAATGCCGCTGGCATCCACGCCCTTTATGGGTCCTGAGCCTAATCGTCCCGATCGGCGCGAACGGTGCTCAGTTCTCCGCGCCTGCCTTCTTCGCCGCTTCCTCGGCGTCCAGCTCCAGCTCCGCCTGCACAGCCTGCAGCGTCTTGGCCAGCGTGACGGGATCCTCCGCGCCCAGGATGGCGTATTTGCGCGCGATGATGAAGGCGGGCAGGCGCTTCACGCCCAGCTCCTTAACCTCCATGATCTCGTTCCACACTTCTTCCTCGTCCACGCCGCCTTCCAGCATCTTCTGCGCCTTGAAGGCCTCCATCACGCCCACCTGCGCGCAGGCCCGCGCCAGCACGTCGGCATCGCCGATGTCCTCGCCCTCGATGAAGTAAAGCGCGAACAACCGCTCGGCCATTTCGGAGGCCTTGCCGGCCTCGCGCGCCCAGTGCATCACCCGATGGGCGTCCAGCGTGTTGGGCATCACCTCGATGGCGTCGAAGTTGAACTCGATGCCGTCTTGCAGGCCCGCCACTTTGATGGGCTCCAGCGCCTTGGCGACCTGCTCCGGCGTGCCATAGGTCTTCGCCAGCCATTCCTTGCGCGGAATGCCGCCCTGCGGCACGTCCGCCGCCATCAGGAACGGGTAGTAGTTCACCTTGAAGCCCTCGCCCAGCATGTCCAGCGTGGCTTCCAGCCGGCGCTTGCCGATGTAGCTCCACGGGCAGACGAAGTCGATGATGAGGTCGATCTCCACCAGCGGCTTCGTTTCCTGCGCTTCCGGTGCGTTCGTGGCGTCCGTCATGGGATGGTGCTCCTGTATGCGTTGCGTTGCGCCCAATATAGAGCGCCGCCTTGTCGTGCGCAAAGGAATCGCCGCCGGCGCTTTCCGCATGGCAGGGAAAACCGCTATTTCGTCCGGGCGTCCCACGTGGTGGTGATCTGGAAGCCGTAGAGCGAGAGCGTCTTCGGATGCTTCACATGCCGCCAGCGGCCCACCCACTGGCCCGGCGCGTGATACAGCGGCAGCACGTAAAAGCCGCTGGTGAGCAGCCGGTCCAGCAGCCGCGCCGCGGCCACCAGCTCCTCACGCGTTTTCGCCGCGATGAGCGCCTCGATGGTGGCGTCCACCGCCGGGTCCGCGATGCCGGCGTAGTTTCGCGTGCCCGGCCGCTTGCGGCCGAAGGATCCCCAGTAGAACTTCTGCTCGTTGCCCGGCGAGAGCGAGTTGTACCAGGTGTAGGGCGCCACGTCGTAATCGTAGTTCAGCAGCCGCCGCGTGAACTGCGCCGAATCCACCAGCCGCACCCGCATTTCGATGCCGATGGCGCGCAGGGCCTTCTGCCAGTGCAGCGCCACCTTGCCCTGTTCGTCGGACTGGATGATGAGCTCGAAGGAGAAGGGGCGCCCGGTCTTTTCGTGCACCATGCGCCGGCCCGTGATGCGCCAGCCCGCCTGCGCCAGCAGCTGCACGGCGCGGCGCAGGTTCCTACGGTCGTGCCCGGAGCCGTCGGATTCCGGCGCCCGCCACGCGCCCTCGACGAACCGCGGCTCCAGCCGCGCGCCCACCCTTTTCATCAGCGCCCGCTCCGGCGCGTTGGCCGGGCGGCCGATGGAGGACAGTTCCGACCCGTCGAAATACCCGTGCGTGCGCGCATACAGGCCGTGAAACAGGTTTGCGTTGGCCCATTCGAAGTCGAAGGTGAACAGCAGCGCTTCGCGCACCCGGCGGTCGGAAAACGGCGCCCGGCGCGTGTTGAACACGAAGGCGGAAAGCGGCGCCGGCAGCTTCGTCGGCACGACCTCCTTGACGAACCGCCCTTCCTTCACCGCCGGAAAGCCATATGCCGTGGCCCAGCGCGTGGCGTCATTCTCGAAGCGCAGGTCGATGAGGCCCTTCTTGAGCGCCTCGAAGGCGGCCTGCGTGTCGCGGTAATAGTCGATGACGATGCGGTCGTGGTTGAACATGCCGCGGCGCGAGGGGAGGTCGGCGCCCCAGTAGTCCTCACGCCGTTCGAAAACCAGCTTCTGCCCGGGTTTCACCTCCACCAGCCGGTATGGCCCGGAACCCGGCAGGGGCTTCAGCGTCGTCCTGTCGAACGGCCTGTCCTTGAAGGCATGCGCCGGCAGAACGGGCATCAGCCCCAGGATGAGGGGAAGCTCCCTGTCCTTGCCGTCGAGCGTGAACTTCACCGTGTGATCGTCCAGCGCTTCCGCCTTGAGCACTTTCCCGTAGTAACTGCGGTGGTTCAGCCGCCCATGATCGCGCAGCGTCTTCCACGAGAACAATACGTCCCTCGCCGTGATGGGCGTGCCGTCGGCGAACCGCGCCTTCGGGTTCAGGTGAAAGACGATGAAGGAACGGTCCTCGGGCATCTCCGCCTTTTCGGCGATGAGGCCGTAGAGCGAGAACGGTTCGGAGAGATTGCGCGCCATCAGCGGCTCGAAGGTGAGCAGACGCACGTGCCACGCCGGGTTGCCCTTGATGATGAAGGGATTGAGCGAATCGAAGCTGCCAATGACCGCCAGATGCAGGGTGCCGCCCTTCGGCGCCTTCGGGTTCACGTGCGGAAAGTGCCCGTAGTCCGTCGGCAGGGCGGGCGCGCCGTGCATGGCGATGCCATGTGCCGGGGCGGTTTCTCCTGCGCCCGCGGCCATGCCCGGCGGGCCGAAGACCAGCGCCAGTGCCGCCAGCAACAGGCCCGAAAACGGACGCAACGCCCCCGTATGCCACGAATCCGAATCAGCCATGGCGATGATTATAGACGCAAATACGCGAGCCGGCACCGCACCCGAAAAGCGAAGACAAAAGCGCGTGAAAAAAGCATTCCGGTCATCTAATATGTCACCATGATACTTTTTCATGGCACCATGATACTTTGACCATATCTTGTCATTTACTTGAAATAAACAAAATGGCCGAATGATAAGGGAAAGCCGGGGGCATGAGGGGAGGGAAGAAGATCATGCAACCGGCAAGGTTCTTTCCACGTCCGCACGAGCCGGAAAACCGGCGCAGCGAACGTCGCCGCCGCGTGCTGAAAGAGGCGCGCATCATTCTCAACGGCCGTTTTTCCGTCATCGATGCCATGGCGCGTGATATTTCGCTGCGCGGCTGCCGCCTGCGGCTGCATCACTCCATCGACCTGCCGCGGGATTTCCTCGTGGCGTTTCCATCCGTGGGCGTGGAGCGGCCGGCCATGCTGGTGTGGCAGAAGGGGCGCGACGCCGGCGTGAAGTTCCTCGATCCGGAGCCGCCGGAGGCCTTTCGCCGCCTGCTGCCCGAATGAGTTTCGTCGGAGCTCCGTTCCGGTCTTTCAGTTGATGAACTCGGAGGGCATTTCGTAGGAATGCCGCTCCGCATCGTAGAGCACGAAGAATTCCTCCACCTGCGAATGGCGTATGGGCATGCCGGAAGTATCGTGCTCCAGGTGCTCTTCGGAAACGTAGGCGATGTATTCCTCGCCTTCCTCGTTTTCCGCCAGCAGGTGATAGAAGGGCTGCTCCTTGCGCGGGCGCACGTCGGCGGGGATGGACTGCCACCATTCCTCGGTGTCGCCGAATTCCGGATCCACGTCGAAGATCACGCCGCGGAAGGGAAACAGCTTGTGCCGCACCACGTCGCCGATGTTGAATTTCGCCGTGTTCATGCGCGATTCGATTTTTCCTTCGTCTTACCGTCGCGCGAATGATGGACTCGCCCACGGGCAAAGACAAGGAAAATCGTTTCGACCGGCAGAAACAGGAGTCCCTGGATGCACTGGCGGGACGCGGCCATCGTCATCGGCGCCCGTCGGCATGGTGAAAACCACGCCATCGTCGAACTTTTCAGCCGCGAACATGGCCGTTGGCGCGGCCTGGTTCACGGCGGTGCCGGCCGGCGCCGGCGCGCCTGGCTGCAACCGGGCGCCGAAGTGCGGGCGGAATGGCGCGCCCGCGCGCCCGAGCAGCTGGGCACACTGACGCTGGAGCCGCTGGCCCATCGCGCGGCGCAGGTGCTGGACGATCCCGCGGCGCTGGCCACCGTGCAGGCGCTGTGCGCGGAGCTTTCCCTGTGTCCGGAGCGGCAGGCATATTCACGCCTGTTCGAGGGCGCCTCACTGGTGCTGGCCCACCTGCACGATCCTGCCACCTTTCCGGCCTTGCTGGCGCGCTTCGAGCTGGCGCTGCTGGCGGAGCTGGGCTACGGGCTGGATCTTTCCCGCTGCGCGCTCACCGGCGCCACGGAAGACCTCGCCTGGGTTTCGCCGAAGACCGGCCGCGCCGCCACCCGCGAGGCTGGTGCGCCATGGGCGCGAAGACTGCTGCCGCTGCCGGCCTTTCTGTACTCCTCCGGGGAGGCTCCGCCCGCGCGTGAGGAAGTGGTGCAGGCCCTGCAGCTTACGGCGCACTTTCTGGAAGCGCGCCTGTTTTCCCCACAAGGCAGGGCACTGCCGGAGGCCCGCCGGCGGCTGCCCGGAATGCTGGCGAAGGCGGTGGGGCAGTGAGAGCGGGCGGGAAAGGGTGGTTTTCCACGAACCGGCAAGAAGAAGGATGGCGAGGGGGCTGGACATTTACCACGTTTGGCCCCAATTCCCGTTTATCACCTTGACCGCATATGAGTTCGTCTTCATATAGGGGGCATGAAACTGATCATGGAACAGCAAACGCACTTCTTCCACGCGCTCTCCAACGACATCAGGTTGCGCATCGTGTTGCTGCTGGCCAGCGAGCCGCAGCTTTCCGTTTGCCAGCTGGTGCGCATTCTGGGGCTGCCGCAGCCCAAGGTGTCGCGGCACCTCGCCGTGCTGCGCGAGGCCGGGGTGGTGGCCGTGGACAGGAAGGCGCAGTGGATCTGCTACCGCCTGGGCGACACGATGCAGCCCTGGCAGCGCAAGGTGGTGGAGGCCACCCGCGAGAGTCTGAAGAACGAGGAGCAATACCTGGCGGATCAGCACATGCTGCAGGAGATTCGCGAACGGGCGCGCATGGCGAATCATCCCTGCGCCCCGGTGGAACATGAAACGGAGGAAGTGGCATGACGGCGCAGAGCCTTACCATGACCCTCGCTGGAGCCTTCGTGCTCATCAGCCTGATCCTGGCACACGTTTATGGCCAGGTGGATCTTTCGCAGCCGAGCTGGCTGTGGTTCACCCTGTTCGTTGGTGCAAATCTGTTTCAGGCCGGGCTCACCGGCTTCTGCCCGCTCACGAAAATCCTCAAGCGGCTCGGCTTCGCCTGAGCGGCACTCCGCGAAATCGCACGACATCGGCAATTCGGCCCGCGGCCCTTTCCGGCTCGCGGGCCTTTCATCTTGCGGAATGAAGGGATCGGAGTCATACTTCTTTCCGCGCAGCATGAATGGTTCAAGGGGAAACGGTAATGGCGGCAGCCGCGTCCTTCGAGGCGCTTTATCGCGGCCACCTGAAGGGACTGCTGCAATGGCGGCAGTTCGACGAGTTGTGGGCGCGCCTCCGTGCCCGGCCGGAAGGTTGGTTCGTGCGTGATTTTTCCCGCCGTGACATTCCCGGAGAACCATTGCCCGCGGAAGAGTTTCTCGCCTTTCTGGACGAGACGGAGGCCTTTCTGCGTCGCCGTCACCGCGAGGACTACTGCGGGTTCATCTACCTTGACGACATCGAAAATCCTTCGCTCATCAAGGTGTTCGACCCGCGCAAGATGGGCACTTCATGCAGTTGCGGCACGGAGCCCGTGCCGCCACGCTGGACGATCTCCCGCCTGAAACCGGAGCTGGCGGCGGATACGGCCCCGCCGCCGCGGGAGAAAACACGTGGCGGAGGCTTTCTGGCCCGGCTCTTCGGCGGCTAGGCGTCACATACCGGGGGCGTGAGAAAAGGATCACGCAAGTGGGAGACTGGCATGAACCACCACCAGCACGCCCTCGATGAACAGGATCTCGCCATCCTGCGTCAGGTGCCGCTGTTTCACGATCTCTCCGATCCGGAATTGCAGGATATCGTGGGTGGCGCGTTGCCGCGGGAATATCCGCGCGGCAAGGTGCTCTTCCAGCATGGTGAAAGGGCCAGTGCCTTCTACATCATACTCGATGGCCTGGTGAAGGTGATGCGCCACGCGCCGGACGGCAGCGAAGTCATTCTCGGCGTCTTCGGCCGCGGCAACGCCATTGCCGAGGCCAGCGTCTTCCTGGAGGGCATCTATCCCGCCACCGCCGAGCTGGCGGCGGATTCACGCCTGTTGCGCATCCCCATTCCCCATTTCCGCGAGGTGTTGCTCAGGAATGCCCATCTGGCGCTGAGCATGCTCAAGGCGGCCTACCATCGCATCAGCTATCTGGTATCCGAGCTGGAGCACCTGAAGTCGCAGACCGGCTGTCAGCGGGTGGCGGACTTCATCCTCGGCCTGTGCCCGGACAGGGACGAGGGCAAGGTGGAAATTCGCCTGCCGTATGAAAAGGGGCTCATCGCCGCCCGCCTGGGCATGAAGCCGGAGAGCTTCTCACGCGCGCTCAAGCGGCTCAGGCAGATGGGCATCGAGATCCATCGCGATCACGTGATCGTGCCGGACATGGCGCTCCTTCGCCATTTCGCGGAAACCGGCGAGATCTGCAAGAAGCCCGTGCTGGGCTGACCCTTGGCCGCTGCTGCAATTCCTTCGCATGCCGGAAGAGCGCGCCAGCCCCCTTGCGCGCCGGCCCCGTTTCGTGCTTTCGCCGGAGGGCATGGGAAAAACGGGTGAAACACCATGAACATACAGGCGCCGCACAACTGGCCAAAGACCTTTTCGGTCGCCCCCATGGTGGACTGGACGGACCGGCATTGCCGGTTCTTCCATCGCATCCTGTCGCGCCGCGCCATTCTTTACACCGAAATGCTGGCGGCGGCCGCCGTGCTGCGGGGTGAGCGCGCGCGGCTGCTGGATTTCAGCCCGGAGGAACACCCGGTTGTGGTGCAGCTTGGCGGCTCCGATCCGGCGGAAATGGCCGAGGCCGCCGCCATCTGCGCCGAATGGGGCTATGACGCCGTCAACATCAATGTCGGTTGTCCTTCGAACAAGGTGCGGCAGGGCCGCTTCGGCGCCGTGCTGTTCAGGGAACCACGCACGGTGGCCGCCTGCGCTAAGGCCATGGCGGAGGCGGTGCGGGCCACCGGGCGCACCGTGCCCATCACCGTGAAATGCCGCATCGGCGTGGACGAGATCGATTCCGACGAGGCACTGGCTGCCTTCATCGAGGAAGTCGCCGCTGCCGGAGTTCGAACGTTCGTCATCCACGCGCGCATCGCCATCCTGGAGGGGCTTAGCCCGAAGGAAAACCGCACCGTGCCGCCGCTGAACCATGCCCGCGTGCACCGCATGAAGGAGCGCTTCCCGCAGCTGGAGATCATCACCAACGGCCAGCTGGCCAGCGTGGAGGACTGCCGTGCCCAGCTCGCGCGCGTGGATGGTGTCATGGTGGGGCGCGCCGCCTACCAGACGCCGTGGCTGCTCTCGCGGGTGGATACCGGCCTGTTCGGATGCTCCGCGCCGGTGAAGAGTCGCGTGGAAGCGGTGGAGAGGTTCATGCCTTATGTGCGCGCCCGGTTGGAGGAGGGCGTGCCGCTCAACGCCATGACGAAGCACATTCTGGGCCTGTTTCACGGCGTGCCGGGCGCGCGCGCCTTTCGCCGCATATTGAGCGAGGAAGCGCCGAAAAGTCCCTCTGACATCGGCGTGCTTGAACGCGCCCTGGAACAAGTCCGCCGCCCCGTCCCGGCGGGGGAGTGAGGAGAGGCGGTTCCGGCTTCCACGCCATGCCGCCCTTCCTCACGCGTCATGCCGGCGAAAGCC
>JALUAB010000022.1 GCA_027051195.1 Hyphomicrobiales bacterium | reverse complement strand
CCTGGGTGGGCATGGTGGCCCTTTCCGTGGTGCTGGACGCCAAGGGAAACATACGTGGGCCGGTGCAGCTGATCACCGAGGGCGTGCCGGAATTCACCGCCGACGGCGTGTTGATGGAAGACGTGCTAATCGACGCCGCTGACGCGGCGCTGGAAGGCATGGGCAAGGCCCGCCGCCGCAACGATGAACAGGTGATAGACACTCTGCGGCTGGCGGTGCGCCGCGCGGCGAAGGCCGAATGGGGCAAGAAACCGGTCACCCACGTGCTGGTGCAGCGCGTATGATCGCCGGCGTGCACACGAGATGACCGTTTCGGTACCGCCACGTCCGCGCGTCGATAAAGCGCGGACTTCTCCTTGGATTCCAAATGAAAATTTGCCATTCGGCGAATTTTCATGCCACCCGCCACCCCGCCCAACCACCCGATATTATTCATGACCAGGGTGCTGGGGCGGGAACGTGAGGCAAAATGTTGATTTTTCGTCTGGGCTGTCAGCCCTGTTCGGCCACCGGTTTTTCCTCCGATGCCTTCTCGTCCCGCGTCCGGCGCCCGCCGCTGAAGATGCGCGCTGCCGTGCAGGCCAGCGACCGGGCGAAGGCGCGTCCGGTCTCCGCCACTTCCATGGGGCCGGAAAGGCGCTTCAGCCATTTCTCGCCCCGCCGCAGTTCGCCGTCCAGCGTCGCCATGGTCTTCGCCAGGCCGGGGTCGTCGTCGTCCACCCACGTGCGCAGCGTCTTCAGCCACACCAGCTCCAGCCCCAGCGTCTTCACGCAGCCTTCCACGCCGGGCTTCTCCAGCTCCGCCGCCGCCAGCATCCAGCGTTGCGAGAGCAGTGCGCCCGGTGCCAGCAACGGACAGTCGGCGAGAATGGACACGGGTTGCGACAGCAGCCGCCGCACCGCCGCCCGGTAGGGCGCCAGCAGCTCCAGTCGCCGCATGAGAACGTCGAACAGCCGGTCGATGGGTTCGCCCTGCGGTGGTTCCTGCTCGACGGAAGCCAGCAGGTCGGCGTCGATGCGCCGGCGCAGGTGGCGCAACACGTCGCCACGGCAGGCGATTGCCGTGCGCGCTTGCGCCAGAGAAACGCCGGCATGAGTCGCGATCTCCGCCAGTCCGATCTCCCGCCAGTCCTTTTCCGCCGCCAGTTCCATGGCGGCCTCGGCGAGTTTGTCGCGCAGCTGGTCACGATCCGCCGTTTCGCCGGTCTTGCGCACGCCATTCGCGGCCTTGCCGGGAGCCTTCGCCATGACATCGCTCCTTCTCCGTGATCGATGTGAGCAGTATAGCACGGAAAGGCGGTACGCCGCAGCGGAGAAGAACGACGAAGAACGGCCTTCGCATCACTTGCCGGCGAGTTCCCGCGCCCGGCGCTCGGCGGCCTTCACCGCCCGTTCCATCAGGTGGCAGAGGCCGTCGTCATCGGCCATCAGCACCTCCAGCGCCGCTTCCGTGGTGCCGCCCGGCGAGGTCACGGCCCGGCGCAGCGCCGCAGGGTCTTCGCCGGAGCGCTCCAGCAGCGCCGCGGCGCCGATCACCGTCCGCCGGGCGAGTTCGTCCGCAACCTCCGCCGGCAGGCCCAGCTCGCGGGCCGCCCGCGCCAGGCATTCGGTGAGCAGAAACACATAGGCCGGGCCGGAGCCGGAAACGGCGGTCACCTTGTCGATGTCCGCTTCCGTCGTCACTTCCGTCACGTGCCCGAGCACGCCCAGCAGCGCCCGTGCCAGCGCCTTCTGCGCGTCCGAGACGTCGGCGGAGGCGAAAAAGCCCGTCATGCCCTTGCCGAGGGCGGCCGGCGTGTTGGGCATGGCCCGCACCACCGGCGCATCACCCAGTGCGTCGGCGAAGGCCGCCACCGGCGTCCCGGCGGCGATGGAGAGCACCAGCGGTCGCGCCCGCTTCACCGCCGCGGGCAGCCCGGCGAGCGCCTGCGCCATCACTTGCGGCTTCACCGCGGCCACCAGAACCGCCGGCGCGAGGGCCGCGTCATCTGCCGGATTCAGCCGGATGTCATGGGCCTCGATCAGCGCCAGCGCCTCAGCGGACGGGGAGGGGTCCAGCACCACCACCCGCGCCGGGTCCAGCCCGGCCTCGAGCCAGCCCTTGAGCATGGCCGTGCCCATGCGCCCGGCGCCCATCAGCATGATGTCGCCCTCGAACGCCGGAATGCTCGTCCTGCCGCTCATGCCTTTCCCCTGCTTGCGCGGGCCGTGCCGGGGCGCGGGAGTCACGCTTCGCCCAGGGTTTCGAACAGGCAGGCCGCCAGCGCCTCCTCCGCCGTCTTGCCCGCCCATATGACGAATTGGAACGCCGGATGATAACGCGCGCAGGCATCCGCCACCCGTTCCAGCAGCCGCCGCGCCCGGCCCTCGTCGGAAAGATCGTTCTCCGCCATCATCTGGGCATGGCGAAAGACCACCTGCGCGTCATCGCCCCACAGCTCGAAATGCCCCAGCGACAGCCGCGTGTTCACCAGCTGCACCAGCGCCGCCACCGCCGTCCGCCGTGCCGGCGGCACCTGCATGTCCCACATGGCCGCCACCTGCAGCAGCTCTTCCTGCCGTTGCCACTGCGCGGAAAGCTGCATGGAAAGCCCCTCCAGCCCGGCCGAGAGCAGCAGCTCCGCCTCGCCCGCGCGCAGGCAGGCCCAGCCCAGATGCTCCGCCGCCTCCTCCAGCGCCAGCAGCGGGTCGGATGCGGTGTCGAAATGGGCGGCGCTCGCGCGCATGGTGTTTCTCCCGCCGGTGCGCCCGCCGGCCGGAAGCGCAAAAAGACGCGAAATCCGGCGCGGGCGGCATGGTTGACGAATCGTTAACCCCACGTTGCCGCAGGCGGGACTCGGCTGCAAGAGTCGCCTCCCGATTCGTCCACACGCCCCTGCAGGCGGCTCCCCTTGCGGGAGGCTGCGGTGGTGGCTATGTATGGCGTCGGAAAGCGGGCCGCTTCTGCGGGGCGGCCGGTTACGGGGGCGGTTAGCTCAGCTGGTAGAGCATCTCGTTTACACCGAGAGGGTCGGCAGTTCGAGTCTGTCACCGCCCACCATTTTCCGCTTTCCTCGGGGGGCATGCCGCAAATCGGCGTGGCGCACGGCCGCGCACCAGGGGGGTGAAAGGGGGCATGGCTTACCTCGAGAATCTGTTGCAGCGCTGGCCCGAATGGCGCGACTTCATTCTGGGCAAGCTGGTGGAATGGGCTACCTCGCCGAAGTTCTACGGGCAGGCGGGGGCCATCGTCCTGTGCTTCCTGCTGGCGCCGCCGTTGGCGGCTTTCATCCGCAAACGCCTGCTGGCGCTGAAACTGGGCGAACAGGGTCCGGCGCTCATCCGCCGCGCCGGCAGACTGGTGGAAAGCCTCGCCGATCTCATGCGTCCGCTGGTGCTGGTGATGCTGCTGGCCATCGCCGCCACGGTGGCGGACGCCGCGCTGGGCGCCAGCTGGCTGGTGCGTCTGGCGCAGAGCGCGGTGCTGGTATGGCTGCTGTATGAGGCCATCAACCGCTACATCACCCATCCCATCCTGCGCACCGCCGCCATCTGGGTGGGCATTCCCGTGGCCACCCTGCAGGTGTTCGGCTGGTATGACGACGTCATTCGCTTTCTGGATTCCATCTCGATTTCCGTCGGCAACATCAGGCTCTCGCTCTATTTCATCATCAAGGCCGGCATCTTCGGCGCCGCCTTCTTCTGGATCGGTCGCGTCACCTCCGAAGCCGGCCGCAACGCCATCCAGCGCCAGGAAACGCTGGACAGGGGCCTGCGCGAGCTGGCCACCCGCCTGTTCGAAATCGTGCTCTACGTCGTCATTTTCCTGCTGCTGTTGCAGGTGCTGGGGGTGGATCTCACCGCGCTGGCCATTCTCGGCGGCGCCATTGGCGTCGGCCTCGGCTTCGGGTTGCAGCAGATCGCCGCCAATTTCATTTCCGGCATCATCGTGCTCGTGGAGCGCTCCATCGTGGTCGGCGATTACGTGGAGCTGGAGGATGGCAAGGCCGGTATCGTCAAGCAGATCAACATCCGCTCCACCGTGCTGGAAACGTTCGACGGCAAGGAAATCGTCGTGCCCAACGAGCGCTTCATCACCCAGCGCTTCGTCAACTGGACGCACGACGACCCCCGCCAGCGCTACGAGGTGGAGTTCATGGTTTCCTACGACACCGACCTGCACGCGGTGCCGCCCATCATCGAGCAGGCGGTACTGAAGCACCCGCGCGTGCTGCGCGAGCCGGAAATGCCGGACTGCGAACTGCGCGGCTTTGCCGACCACGGCGTGAAATTCGCCGTGGAGTTCTGGGTGGAGGGGGTGGACGACGGCCCCAACAAGTTCTCTTCCGACGTGCTCTTTCTCGTCTGGGACGCGCTGAAGGAAAACGGCATCCGCATCCCGTATCCGCGCCAGGAAGTGGTGCTTCTGGGGACGGCGGATCAAGCGGCGGGGCAGGGCGCCTGAACGGGAGAAAAAAGACCCCGTGGACAACTGCCACGGGGTCGGCGGGGATCCTCCGGTCAAGACTGGGGGATCGCAGCATCCGGGCCGGACTGTGCTGGATTGGGGATCCGCCGGCCCGGGAGAGAGTTCGTTCTTTCGACTCCTGCGAGAATGGAAAGGCGGCAAGTGACCGGCGCCTTCTTGCCGGCCAGATGACTGCCGGTCAGGCGACTGCCGGCCTGGCGACGGCCTGTCAGACGCAGCCTGTCGGCTTCGGCAGGCCGCCATACTTGGTGATGGGCTTCATCGGCCCGGTCTGCCACAGGTCGAACAGCTCCTTCTTCTTCTTGCCGATGTATTTCATGAACACCCTCAGCGCGGGCACCTGATTGTATTCCTCGTAATATTCCCGCGCCTTCATGATCTGCTCCCACATCTCGTCGGTGAGCGTGACGCCGTCGGCCTCCGCCATGGCGCGGCCGATCTCGGGCGTCCAGTCGTTCATGTTCTCCAGGTAGCCGTCCGCGTCGCGCGGCGGCAGCTCGATGGTGGTCGTGCTCATCGTGTCCCTCCTGTCGTGCCGATGATCTTTCCTTGCCGGTGCAAGCATCCGCACGGATTGTTTCTGCAATGGATAGTTGAGTGTTTTACTCGGGAATGTCAAAGAGCCAGCCCCGCCGGTTCCACCTGGCGGGATGGCCACGGCGCGCGACCGCGCGGTTTTCCCGCGCCCGGGGTTGTGGCATGCTGCGCCCGAACCGGATACGGGAATCGCCCATGTCATCCACGCGACCGCAGTCACGGCGCCCGCGGCTTTTCACCATCCCGCCGCACGCGGATTTTCTCGCCACGCTGGCCCGGGCCATGCGGGCGGGCGTCTTTTCCGCTGCGGAGGAAGAAAGAGCGTTTCCGGCCTATTCGGGCTGGCGCATCTTCCTGCCCACGCGCCGCGCCGCCCGCGCCCTGGCCGTGGCCATGATGCGGGAGGAGGCCGAAGGGCCCGCCGCGCGCCTTCTGCCGCGCATTCTGCCCCTGGGCGACATGGACGAGGACGAACTGATGCTGGCCGCGGCGGAAGAGGCCTTCGATGCCGCGGCCGGCGGCGCGGGGGTGGTTCTGCCACCGGCCATTCCGCCGTTGCCGCGCCTGTTCCTGCTGGCCGAGATCATGCACGAGTGGGCGGCATTGCCGGAAGCGGATGCATGGCGGCTGGCGGCGCACATTCGCGAGCATTCCGGCGCCGCCATCAGGCTCGCCCGTTCGCTGGCGGAGCTGGTGGATTCCTTCGAGAACGAGGAAGTGCCGCTAACCGACATCGAACGGCTGCTCGAAGACGGCCCCTTCGCCCCGGAACGCCCCGAGCACCGCGAAGCGGCGCAGCATTTTCTCGCCTTTTTCGCCCGACGCTATCCCGCGCGCCTGGCCGCGCAGGGGCTCATGGGCCGCGCTGCCCGCCGCGCCGCGCTCATCCGCCGCCATGCAGAACGCCTCGCCGCCGACCCGCCGGATGCACCGGTCATCGCCGCTGGCTCCACCGGATCGCTGCCGGCCACCGCCGAACTGCTCTCCACCATAGCGCGGCTGCCCACCGGCGCCGTGGTGTTGCCCGGGCTGGACGTGGAGATGGACGAGGCCAGTTGGCGGGCGCTGCAACCCGGGCATCCGCAATATGGCTTAAAGCGCCTGCTGGAGCGCATGGGTGCCGACCGGCGCGAGGTGCGGGTGCTGGACTTCGCTGCGCCCACGGCGGGCACGGCGGCGCGGGGGGCAGATGGAGACGGCGCGGAATCACCCGAATGCCGCGCCCGGCGCTGCCGTTCCATACTGCTGCGCGAGGCCCTGCGCCCGGTGGAAACCACCGATGCCTGGCGCGCACAGGTGGAACGTCTGCGGCTGGAACTGCGTGACGGCGCCGAGGGACTCTACATGCTGCAGGCGCCCAACCGCCGGCAGGAGGCGCTGGGCATTGCGGCGCTCATGCGCGAAACCCTGGAAACGCCGGGCAAGACGTGCATGCTGATCACGCC
>JALUAB010000021.1 GCA_027051195.1 Hyphomicrobiales bacterium | reverse complement strand
TGCCACGCACCAGGCGGTAGCCCGGCTTGCAGACGGCCGGCCGAACGACGCGCGGCACGCACTTGTCGCCCTTGCGAACCTTGCCCGGCGGACAGATCCTGATGGGCGGCAGACCGCACCAGAGGTTGCCGGCCTTGCGCAGCCGCCATTTGCGCAGCTTGTAGCTGGGCAGCTTGCGCGACGGGATCACCTGCCAGCCCGCGGGGCAGCGCGGTGGTTTCACATCCGGCTTAACGCACGCCTGGCCGTTCCAGCGCTTGCCCTCGGGGCAGACGCACACGTTGTCCCGGAAGATACGACCGCCAGTGCACTGCGGCCCGTCAACCGGCTTGCCACACCACTGATTGCGACCGACGCGCCGCAGGCTCCAGCCCTCCTGCCTCAGCGCACCGACGCGACCCGGCGCCACCGGCTGATAACCCTTCGGGCACTCCGGCCTCACCGGCGGCTGGCCACAGTAGAGGCGTGGCGAGGCACGATAGATGCGCCAGCCGCGGGCGGCCAGCCCTCTCGCCTCGGCCGGCGTCAACGGCTCGTAGCCGACGCGGCATTGCGGGGTGCGCGGCCTGGCGCACCAGATCGTCCTGCCGCCCGCACGCGCCCGGCGCACGCGATAGCCCTGCCGCTGGTAGCGCCGCACCTGCGCGTAGGGGATTTCCAGCTCGCCAGCGCGGCACCGGGGTCGCGGCGTGGGATTGACGACGGGCGGCACGAAGCCCGGCGGTGGCATCGGAACACCAGTGAACGGCCGCGGGCGGGCGCACAGGCGCCGCAGCTCGCCCTTGCCCACGGTCATGGTCTGCCAGCCGGCGGGCGGCTGCGTGCCGGTGAAGTCCTCCCAGCCCGCGGGGCACCGCGGGCGTGGCCTGGGCTTGGGCCTGGCCGGCAGCTTGCCGGTCACGCAGGCGCAGCCCACGCCGGCGTTGGGCGGTACATTGCTGCACACGTTCTTGTTCTCCAGCGTGAAGGGCATGGGGAGCAGCGAGCGCATGTTCGTGCCCTTGGCGCCGCCGCTGCCCGGCTTCACGCCGGAAATCACGCAGTTCTGCACGCTCTGCTGGTTGGCCACGGCGTCGGCCGGGAACGTGCTCTCGACAAGCAGCTCCTCCTGTTCGCCCGGGCCGAGCGTCGTCGGATCGCTCTGGCACTGGACGGCCTGGGCGTTCTGCGCACACGTCCAGTTCGGCGGCGGGGTGAGCGGGGTCACCGAATAGGTGGTGCCCGGCACCGGCGGAAAGTGTCCGTCGATCATCACCAGTTTGCCGCTGAAGGAAGCGCTGCCGGCGTTGACGATATAGACCTTCCACGTGCAGCGGATGACTTCGCCTTCGCGCCGGCACTGCTTGAAGGTCTTGTCCGTGCGCAGCTTCGGTTTCTCCGGCGGCGGCGGAGGCGGCACCCGCACGCACGATTCGCCAGAGGCGAAGGGCATGTGGAAGGCCGGCACCAGGCAGTCCTTGTAGGAAGCGTCCGGCGAGCCGTCGGGAATGAACACCGTGATGATTTCGCTCACGGAGCCGCCGGGCGGGATAGTATGTGCGGCGTTGGACGTGCACTCGATGGGCGTGCCCGCTCCGCCGGGCTGATTGCACGTCCAGTTGCCCGGATCGGCATTGCTGACGAAAGCGACGCCCGGACCGACAAGATCACCCAGCGCCACGGCGCCGCTGAAGGTGCCCGGGCCAGTGTTCACCATCGTCAGCTCGTAGGTGCACCGCATGCCTCCCGCGACCTTCTGACAGCCCTTCGCCTCCTTCTTCGGCTTCAGGTTCGGGTCTTCCTCCTTCGGGATGTCCACGCACTGCTTCAGGCCGCCCTCGGCGTCGAGCAGCAGGCAGTTCTGGTAGGCCGCGTCGGGCGCACCGTCCGGAATGTGCACGGTCACCTCCACGGAGGCGGATTCGCCCACGTTGAGGGTGGTGTCGGCGTCGGCCTCGCACTCTATGGTCGCGCCGGCGCCGGCCTGCGTGCACGTCCAGCCGGCGGAGTTGCCCTTCAGCTCCACCTCGGGGCCGGGCTCATCGACGAGCTTTGGCTTACCCGTCCAGGCGCCCGGGCCGAGGTTGGTGAAGGTGAGCGTGAAGGTGCAGGTCTGGCCGCCGCCATCACGCACGCATTGCTTCAGCTCCTTCTTTTTCGAGGTGTCGGGTTTCTCTTCCACGCAGTCCTTCACGCCGCCATCGGTAACCAGCGCACAGTTGCGGAAAGCCTCGGGCGGCGAGCCGGCGGGGATTTTCGTGATGACCTCCACGTCCACGGACTCGCCGGGCTGAATGGTAACCTCGTCGTCCGCCTCGCAGACGATGGGCTTGCCGGCGCCGCCGGGTTGCGCGCACGTCCAGGGCAACGGCGTGAAACCGTCTGGACCGAAGCCGTCCGCATCGCCCACCAGCTCCACGCCGGGGCCCGGCTCGTCGGTGATTACCGGCTTGCCGACGAACGGCGCGCCGCCGTTGTTGGTGAAGGTGAGAACGTAGCGGCACTCGTAGTCGCCACCGGCCGTCTTCTCGCACCAGGCGCGGTGCTTCTCCGGCACCGGGCGCGGTTCGTCGGGGAAGGCCTCGGAACATTCGCGCGGAATTCCGTCTTCACCGATGGCCACGCAGTTGCGGAAGGCCCCCGCGTCCGCCAGGGCGACGGCGGCGGGAACGCGTGTTCGCAACTTGAGCGAGAGGGCGGCGAACAGGTCAAGGCTGAGGCCGCCGGTGACCTCGCACCTGATCTTCGTGCCCGGGCCGCCGGGCTGCGTGCAGGAAATGCCGACGGAGGCCTCAAGCAGCGCCTCGAAGGAAACGCCGCCGGCCGGGATGTCCCAGATGACCAGCGGGCCGGCCAGCGCCTTGCCGCCCCAGTTGATGACGCGGATCTCGTAATCGCACAGCCAGTCGCCGGTTTCATCATCCTTCACGCAGGTGAGGCCCCGCTTGTAGGGCACCGGCAGCGGCTCCGGCGAGGGTGGGGCCCAGCCGGCAGGCGGCGTCCAGCCGGCGGGCGGGGCGGGCCAGCTCACGCAGTCGCGATACACCTCGATGTCGCCCACGTGGCCGACGTTGCGCATGTCGCCCACGCGGCCGTCGTAATCCACGAACGTGGCCACATACGGCGGCGCATTGCGCGGCAGCACGGCGCGCCGCGGGTTGCCCTGAAGTCCGTGCACGGCATAGGGGCCGACGGGCAGCATCAGCGGATCGTTGCGCAGGTTTTCGCCGCTGCTCCAGAGCAGGCCGCGGCAGGAAAGCGAAATGCCGCCGGTGGCGTTCTCGTGCGGGCGGGGAAAGCCGATGGCATATTGGCGCGGGCCGGCGGGCGGCGTTTGCACCCATTGGCCGGTTTGCGGATCGCGATGATAGCGGAGCACCTTGTTGCCGCCGGAAACGTGCAGGGTGCTGAAGTCGAGCGCGTTCAGCGGTGTGCCGCGCTGCGCCAGATACATGCGGCCGCGTCCGTCGAAGAGGATGTCGGAAACCTGCATGCCCCCGGGCACCTGATCGATCTCCAGCCGGACGTCCGCGCCCAGGGCGCCGGTCATGGGATCGATGGAAACGGAAAAGACCTGCGGGCCGGCGGCGACGGCGTAATACAGGCGGCCGTCATGAACGGCCAGCCCCCAGACGCGGCGGCGCACATCGGTGAAACCCCACGTGTTGGGGTTCTCGATATCGAATTCCTCGCTGGTGATGTCGGCCGAGAAACCGTCATCCTCCACCGCCTCCAGCCCGGCGGCGGGACGGCCCGTCACGCCGTGGTCGAAGGTGTCGATGACGTTGCCGTTGAGATCCAGCCTGTGGATGAGGCCGGTGTCGAGATCGGAAACGAACAACTGGTAATGCACCGGGTCGAAGGCGATCTGCCCCAGCCCGGCCGGCCCTACAGGCAGGTCGGCCAGCAACGAGACGGTGCCGGTGGCGCCGTCGATCTTCCAGATGCCGCCCGGGCCGGCGCCGGGGCCCCACTGCCCTTCCATCCATTGTGCTTCGGCGCGGCCCCTGAGCAGCGTCTCGGCGATGCCGTCGCCGTCCTCGTCCGGCGCCACGATGTGCAGGCCGTAGGCGGAGGTGGCGGTGACGTAGATGTTGGCCGGGAACATGCGATCGATGGCGATGCCGAAGACGAGGCCGGTTTGGTTCACGGGAATTTCCAGCTTGACGGGCGGTTGAGTCAGCTCGCCGTTGAGCGGGCCGGACTTGCGCAGCTCGAAGATGCGCACCGCCGGGCCTGCGGTGTCGATGAACGCCTTGCCGGCGTGCTCCACCACGCCCGGAAAGCCGGTGACGACGCCGTCGTCCGTTTGCAGCAGGCCGCCGGGAAAGGCGGCTTCTTCCTGCGCGCGCAGGGGGGCGGCGAACAGGCACAGGGCCAACGCCACCAGCAACGGCAGCACAAGCCGCGCGAGGATGTCGGTGGTTCGCGGGTGTTGAGCGGGAGACTGGATATCCCGGATGGAGGCCACGTATTCAACGCACGATGAATCCCTCATCGCGAACAGGAAGAAGCCACTGAAAAAATGCATGCTCCCGCTCCCGAACAGCCGTGGGCAGGCGCTCCTCGCCTGTCCACCCTCCCTGCCGGGTTACGAGATTGTCATGCGAAACCTGAACGCAGGATGAATATACGCTTTGCCGCATATTCCATACTTTCAGGTCTTCTCCCCGTCTCGCGCCGCCGGAACGGCGCGAATGTGGCGGCGGGAATCGATGGTCTTGAGCCGCCGTTCCTCCTCGAACATGTAATCGCGTATGAGCGGCAGGGCGGCCTGATCCTTCACCATCTGGATCTGGAAGTTGTTCATCAGGCCGGAGCGGAACATGGCCTCGGACGCCGCCAGATAGAATTCCCACATGCGCACGAAGCGATCGTCGTAAATGGCGGCGGCGCGATCCGCCCGGCGCATGAAGCGCTCGCGCCAGCACTTGAGCGTCTCCGCGTAGTGCAGGCGCAGGATCTCCACGTCCGAAACGATGAGGCGCGCGCGCTCGATGGCCGGCAGCACCTCCGACATGGCGGGAATGTAGCCGCCGGGGAAGATGTAGCGCTCTATCCAACGGGAAGTGGTGCCGGGGCCGTCGGAACGGTTTATGGAATGGAGCACGGCGATGCCGTCATCGGTGAGCAGCTCCCGCACCTTGCCGAAAAACGCCGGATAATGCCTGACGCCGACGTGTTCGAACATGCCGACGGAAACGATGCGATCGAAACGCTCGGAGATGTCGCGGTAGTCCTGCAGGCGGAAGTCCACGCGCCCGGCCAACCCCAGGCGCTCGGCCCTGGTGCGGGCATATTCCAGCTGCTCGGTGGAAAGGGTGATGCCGATGACGCGCACATCGGGATAAACCTGTGCCAGATACAGCGCCAGCCCGCCCCAGCCACAGCCGATGTCCAGAATGCGCATTCCCGGTTCGATACGCAGCTTGGCCGCCAGATGGCGCTTCTTGGCCAGCTGCGCTTCTTCCAGTCCGCAATCGGGACCATCGAAATAGGCGCAGGAATACTGCCGGTCCGGGTCGAGGAACAATTCGTAGAGGCGGCCGTCCAGATCGTAGTGATGGGCCACGTTGCGGCGCGAACGGCGACGGGTGTTGCGCACGCGCAGGCGGGCGAGGCGGCGGCGCAGGGCGTCCATCCAGCGCACCGCGGCGGGATAGTCCGCCTGCGCCACGTTGCGCATGAGCAGGATCATGAAATCACGGATATCGCCCCTTTCCACCAGCAGGCCGCCGTCCATGTATGCCTCGCCCAGGTGGCGGTCGGCATCCAGCAGGCGGCGCAGGGTGCGCCGGTCGCGAATCCGTAGGCGCACCTCGTCTCCCTCGCCGTCACCATAGCTCTTGAGCGATCCGTCCGGGTAGATGACGGACAACCTGCCGTTGTGCATGAGCCTGCGCAAAGTGGCGTCGATGATGGCCGTGGCGATCATGGCCCTCCTCCCTGACTTGCTTTCCGGTCGCTTTCTCTTCCCCTTCCGCATCGACGGCGGCCACGCCGGCCGCCCCTCCCGGACGGCATCCTGCCAGCCGCAACCCTGCCGCAGGATTGCCAACACATGACAATATGGTCATGTCCGGCGCGCCTGAAACCCCCCGCGCGCGGCGAAAGGGCCTTTTTCGCGTGTCCGGCCGGACAGGAAAAAGATCTTTTCATCTTCATAAATATAAGGTTTTTCTAATATAAGAATTTCCTGATAACAGTAGAAATCTGCACAATTGTCATGAGTATTTTCTGATACAACTCATATTCTATATTGCATATATGCGGCCCGCATGCTAGTCCATTGCCTCACCGGAGGGGAGCGGCCAGGGTGTGCGGGCTGCCCGCGCGCCTGCAGGACAAAAGAGGCGAGGGAGAAAATGGCGAGGAAAGCATCCATGCGGACGGCGGGCCTTGTGGCCGGAGGCGTGGCGCTGGCGTTGCTGGCCCAGGGCGCCGCGGCCGAGGTGACAAAGGTGCAGGAAAAGGGACTGAAGCCCTACGAAATCGTGGACGGACACACGATACCCAAGCCGCTCACGGACAAGCCGGGCGACCCGAAGCGCGGCGCCAAGCTGGTGGTTACCCGCAAGAAGGGCAATTGCCTGGCATGTCACAAGATCCAGCAGCTGAACGATTTTCCCTTTCATGGGAACATCGGGCCCGAGCTCACCGACGTTGCGAGCAACCTGACGGAAGGTGAAATGCGCCTGCGGCTGGTGAACCCCAAGGTCGTGAACCCGGATACCATCATGCCCGCCTTCTATCGCACGGAGGGGCTGCACCGGGTGATGAAAAAGTTTCAGGGCAAGCCTGTGCTCACCGATCAGGAGATCGAGGATATCATCGCCTTCCTGAAGACGCTCAAGGCGTCGCAGTAGGCACGCGGGCGGGCGAGCGGGACGAAAGAAGAAGGTCGCCGCCCCCTGCGAGACGATGAACACGGGAGGAGACGCTCAGGGAAGGGCCATCCAACGGCAACAGAGCGGAGAAGGAGCATTCACACATGAATGAAGTGAGGATCAAGGTAATCGACCGCCGGGAATTCCTGGTGACTTCCGGCGCCGCCATCGCGGCCCTGACGGCGCTGACCTCGGGCGCGCTGGCGCGCGAAACGAAAGACCCGACCAAGCTGCTGCAGGAGATCACCGGCGGCGCCGCGCCCACCGAAGGCAAGGTGAAGCTGGAGATGCCGGAAATCGCCGAGAACGGCGCCACGGTGCCGGTGAAGGTTTCGGTGGATAGCCCGATGACGGACAAGGACTACTGCGAATCCGTCACGCTCATCGCCACCAAGAACCCGAGCGTTTACGTGTGCGCCTTCAAGTTCACGCCGGATTCCGGCAAAGCCTGGGTTTCCACCCGCATCCGCATGGCGCAGACACAGGAAGTGTGGGCGGTGGCCAAGATGTCGGACGGCAAGTTCTACATCGGCAAAACCACGGTGAAGGTCACCATCGGCGGCTGCGGCGGCTGATGCCGGCGGCGCCTGGACAGAAACAACCGATCTGAACGGAATTCCGGAGGAGACTGAACTATGGCGAAAGCTCGCGTGAAGGTGCCGAAGAAGGCGAAGAAGGGCGAGATCATCACCATCAAGACGCTCATCAAGCACAAGATGCAGCGCGCCACGAAGGACAAGAAGACGGGCAAGCCCATCCCGCGCAACATCATCCACACCTTCGAGGCGAAGTTCAACGGCAAGCCCTTCCTCATCGGCGAGTGGGACACCGGCGTTTCCGCCAATCCCTACTGCGCCTTCACCCACCGGGTGAACGAATCCGGCGAATACGAATTCGTGTGGAAGGACGACGCCGGCCAAACCTACACGGCCAAGGCCAAGATCGAGGTCGCGTAACACCAGTGCTCCGGCGGGGGCGTCCCCGCCGGCGCTCAGGACATGGACGGCCAGGAGGGAGGGGCCCGCCAGCGCAAGCCGGCACTGAAGCATGCATTGGCCGCCATGCAACCGAACAAAAGAAAAAGGCGAGGGACCACGATGTTCAGGAAAAGGTATCGCATGGGCGGAATTGCCCTTTCCGCTCTCGGCACGCTGGTGATGGCTGGCGTGTTCACGCTGGGGGCGGGCGGCGCATCGGCCTGCGAGGAGTGCAAGGGCAAATATGAGGTGGATGGCAAGAAGTCCGGCTATCTCTACTCCACGCCGGCCACCCAGGCCATCCAGGACGATGATTTCACCAACCCGGGCTTCCTGTGGGTGGAGCGCGGACGCCAGCTCTGGGCGAAGAAAGAGGGAGAGGCCAACAAGTCCTGCAAGGACTGTCACGGCGAACCGGAAAAGCTGCGTGGCGTCTTCCCCACCTATCCCAAGTTCGATCCGAAGACCAAGAAGCTGATCAACATCGAACAGCGGATCAACCGTTGCCGCACAGAGCAGATGAAGGCCAAGGCGTGGAAGTGGGAGTCCGACGAGCTGCTCTCCATGACCACGCTGGTGGGCTACGTCTCCCGCGGCATGCCGGTGAACGTGAAGGTTGACGGACCGGCCAAGCCGTTCTTCGAGAAGGGCAAGGCGTTCTACTTCCAGCGGCGCGGTCAGCTGGACATGGCCTGCAAGCACTGCCACATCGATTTTCCCGGTCAATACATTCGCGCCGATCTGCTTTCCGAAGGGCGGGCCGGTGGCGCCTTCCCGCTCTATCGCCTGAAATGGCAGAAGCTGGGCTCGCTGCACCGGCGTTTCAGGGGCTGCAACAAGCAGGTGCGCGCCAAGCCGTACAAGGCCGGTTCCGACGAATACGTGAACCTGGAGCTTTACGTGAAATGGCGCTCCAACGGCCTGCCGGTGGAAGTGCCCGCCGTGCGCCGCTGACATGACGCGGATCACCAGCGGAGCCGGCGCGAAGGTATTCTTGCGCCGGCTCTTTTCTTGCCGCGTCCCTGCACTCACGCGAGCGGAATCATGATACGCTATCCGCAGTGCATTCCCTCTTCATCCTTCGCCAGTGCGAGTGGCACGCCTGCGCCATCGCGCACTCTGGCGAGCGGGGATTCTATGAAAAATATACCTTATTCCACCTCATATCTATTTATGGTTGCAGAAAAGGAGAGAGGGACCCTTCCCGATACCGTTTTTTCCGGGAGGAAGGTGTCTTTTCCCTTGTATTTTTTGCGGGGCATGTTTGAATGGCTGTGTCGCCAGAAGCGTAAGGCGAATACCCTGCTCCCCGGTGGGCATGCTGGGACGTCTTTCGCGAAGCGCCCCCTTGCGCGGAGGACGACCGTGTTTGACGCATGCCCGGCGGCATTGCAAGGCCGTGGGGAGCAAACATGGGATATTCGCCGTTTGCGAGGTGACCGCTTCCGGCGGCATCGGGCGCCAACGCCACGTGCACCAAGGTCCCCCGGTGTGTGTGGCATGCGCCTGACGAGCCAGGCCATCCGCGGCAATCGCTCTGCCCCCTTGTGGCGGTTGCCGATCATCATCAGCCCCTGGGTGGCCATGGCGGCGGCGAACAACGAGAACACGCCGCAGAGTGCCAGGAGCGAACGGGCAAAGGGAGGTATTGGAGGAAGTGTCGCCAGGGGCCACCAACGGCAGTGCGTAATATCTGCCGGCGTACCCTTGCCATGGCCGGGCGACGTTTCCGTTGAAACCTTTGCTTGCGTTCATACTTGCAGACGGCGTGCGGCCTGTGCCACACGCCGTCATTTTTCGCCCGTGGATGCGAGCCGCGCCCCCGGCGCCCAGCCCACGTGCAGGGAAGAAGTTACCCCCCCCCCCCGAAAAAGTCAAGTCTTTACTTATCCGCTTGTATTCTCTTTCATTTTTCAGCATTCCGCTTTCCCCTGCCGGCCTTGCGGATGGCGCCGGCAGCGGCAAGGGGAAGAGCCGCGGCACAACCGGGTCAACCGCCGAGAAGGGAGTAAACAACCGTGCTGAACCGTCGCGACTTCATTCAGCTGGCGCTGGCCACGCTCGCCGTCACCGGCTCCGTGGAGGGATTTCGCCGGGCGCTGGCCGATGAATCCCTCACCCAGGACCAGTTGCTGGCCTTCAAGCCCAAAGGGCAGGTCACGCTTATTCACGTTACCGACATCCACGCCCAGCTGGTGCCCATCTACTTTCGAGAACCGGACGTAAATCTGGGCGTGGGACCGATGAAGGGCCTGCCGCCGCATCTGACGGGCGAGGATTTTCTGAAGCATTACGGCATTCGCCGCGGCACGCCGGACGCCTATGCCCTCACCTATCTGGATTTCGCCGAACTGGCGAAGAAATACGGCAAGGTTGGCGGCATGGATCGCGTAGCCACCATCGTCAAGGCCATTCGCGCCGAACGGGGCGATGATCGCTGCCTGGTGCTGGATGGCGGTGATACCTGGCAGGGGTCCTATACCTCCCTGCAAACGCAGGCGCAGGACATGGTGGACGTGATGAACGCGCTGGGCACCTCCGCGATGACGGCGCACTGGGAGTTCACCTTTGGCGCGGAGCGGGTGCAGGAGCTCATCGAACAACTCAAGTTCCCGTGGCTGGCGGGCAATGTCATCGACGCGCAGTGGGAAGAGCCGGTGTTCAAGGCCTGGGAAATGTTCGAACGCGGCGGCGTGAAGGTGGCCGTCATAGGGCAGGCCTTCCCCTACACGCCGGTGGCCAACCCGCGGCACATGATTCCGGGCTGGTCGTTCGGCATCCGCGAGAAGATGGTGCAGAAGCACGTGAACGACGCGCGTGAGGCGGGCGCGGAGCTGGTGGTGCTGCTCTCGCACAACGGCTACGACGTGGACCGCAAGCTGGCCAGCCGGGTGAAGGGCATCGACGTGGTGCTGGTGGGCCACACGCACGACGCCACGCCGCAGGTGGAACGCGTAGGCAAGACCATCCTCGTTTCCTCGGGCTGCTCGGGCAAGTTCGTCTCGCGGCTGGACGTGGAGGTGAAGGACGGGCGCATGGCGGGCTTCACCTACAAGCTCATCCCGGTTTTCTCCGACGTGATCACGCCCGACGCCGACATGCGCAAACTCATAACGGAGATCCGCAAGCCGCACGAGAAGGTCCTGAACGAGGTGCTGGGCACCACGGAAACGCCGCTATACCGGCGCGGCAACCTGGCGGGCACCTTCGACACGCTCATCACCACGGCACTCATGGAGGAGCGTGATGCGGAAATCGCCCTGTCGCCCGGCTTCCGCTGGGGGCCGTCGCTGATACCGGGGCAGCAGATCAGGGCGGAGGACGTCTATTCGCAAACGGCCATCACCTATCCTGAGGTGTATCGCACGGAAATGACCGGCAAACGGCTGAAGGAGATCCTGGAAGACGTGTGCGACAATCTCTACAACCCGGACCCCTACTACCAACAGGGTGGCGACATGGTGCGCACCGGCGGCATCCTGTTCGACATTCATCCATACGAAAAGATGGGCAACCGCATCCAGAACCTGCGCCTGAAGCGCACCGGCGAGCCCATCGAGGCATCGAAGAACTACGTGGTCACGGGCTGGGCCTCGGTTAACCCCGGCGTGGAAGGCCCGCCGGTGTGGGAGCTGGTGATGAACTGGATCCGCAAGCAGAAGACCATCAGCATTCCGGAGCAGCGGGACGTGCGGCTGGTGACCTGAGGTGGAAGAAAACGTCCGCCGGGCGGGACACGGTGTCCGCCCGGCGCGACGCAAGGGCGGCAACGGCATGGCACGGCGCGGCAAACAGATCGCCACGGAGACGCTCGGCAAACCGGAGAATCCCGGCCGCCGGCGATGGCTGGCACGGCTGGGGGTTTCCGGCGCGGCGATGGCGCTTGGACTTTTACCGCCACGGACCGGACGGGCGGCTCAAGGCGGCGCAGGCGACGATACCGTGCAACACGCCCCCTTTCAGCCCGGCATGCCGGTGGGAGAACACCCCTATGGTGCGCCCTCCCCCTTCATGCGTGGCGTGGTGCGCCGCTGGCTGCGCGGCATGCTGCCCTCCAGGCTCACCAATGTGGCCTTCACGCCACTGGCGGAGCTGGAGGGCATCATCACGCCCAACGGGCTGCATTTCGAACGCTCGCACGCCGGCACGCCGCACATCGACCCGGCACGCTTTTCGCTCAAGGTGCACGGGCTGGTGGACCGACCACTGGCCTTCTCCATCGACGACCTTAAGCGTCTGCCGGTTGTCTCGCGGTTTCACTTCATCGAATGTGCGGGCAACAACTCGCTGAACTGGCGGCGGCCAACGACGAACGCGGTGCAGTTCACGCATGGCATGCTCTCGTGCAGCGAGTGGACGGGGGTACGCCTGCGCGACGTGTTGCACCTTTGTGGTCTGAAGCCCGGCGCACGTTGGCTGCTGGCGGAGGGCGCGGACGGCGCGGCATATGCCCGCTCGGTGCCGAGGGAGCTGTGGGATGAGGCGTTGCTGGCGTTCGCCCAGAACGGTGAGGCCCTGCGGCCCGAACAGGGCTTTCCGCTTCGGTTGCTGACGCCGGGAGCGGAAGGGTCGCTGAATGTGAAGTGGCTGCACCGGCTGGAAGTGGGTGACAAACCATGGCTAACGCGCGAGGAGACGGCGCGCTACGCCGATTTGCAGGACGATGGCACGGCGCGGCTGTTCACGCTGGTGCAGGAGGTCAATTCCGTCATCACCCTGCCCTGTCCGGAAAAACCGTTGCGAAAACACGGCACGCATCGGCTCTCCGGGCTTGCGTGGTCGGGCCACGGGCGCATCGCGGCGGTGGACATTTCCTTCGATGGCGGGCGTAACTGGCAACCGGCGCAGCTGGAAGAGCCGGTGCTGCCGAAATGCCTGACGCGCTTCCATCTGCCATTCACATGGCGCGGCGAAGAGATGCTGCTGCAATCGCGGGCGGTGGACGAAAAGGGAAACGTGCAGCCTACACATGCGGAAAACCTGCGGGTGAAGAGCGCGAAGCAGGTGTATCACAACAACTCCATCACCACCTGGCGGGTGATGCCGGATGGCGAGGTGCGGCATGTGCGGCTGGCGTGAGTGGATATGGTGCATACCGGCGACGGTGGCTGTGGTGCTGGTCGCCAACTCGGGCGCAGCGCAGGAAAGGCCATATGCCGGCATCGGCACGCCGTTGAGCGCTGCCGAGATCGCCGCCATCGACCGTGACGTGCGGTTCGATGGCGACGGCCTGCCGACGGGCAGCGGCACGGTGGCGGAAGGTGAAGAGCTGTATGCCGAACGCTGCGCCGCATGCCATGGCGAGTTTGCCGAAGGATCCGGACGCACGCCGGCGCTGCTGGGCGGGGAGGGCACACTGGCGACGGATGCTCCGGCGCGCACCATCGGCTCTTTCTGGCCATACGCGCCCACGGTGTTCGACTACATCCGCCGCGCCATGCCGGAAGGGCACGCCTTTTCGCTGACGTCGGGGGAGATCTTTGCGCTCACGGCCTTTTTATTGCACATCAATGGCATCGTGGAGGACGATTTCAGCGCCAGCGCGGAGAGTCTCAAGGGCGTGCGGATGCCGAACCGCGACGGATTCGTCATGCCGCCACACCCGACGGCGCAGGGAACGCGCTGCATGCAGAACTGCCGGAAGGAAGGGCCGCGCATCGCCGCCGAAGCACCGGTGACGATGGAAGGGATCATGACCGGAGACAGGGAAGAACAACCATGAAGAACCTCACACGGCTCACGCTGATGACGGCCGCGCTGCTGCTGGCGACGTTGGCGCCCCGGCCGATGCTCGCCGCGCAGCTCATCATGTTCGATGATGAAGCCTGCCCCTGGTGCATCCGCTTCAAGGAAGAGGTGTTGCCTGTATATCCGAAAACGGATGAAGGCAAGGCCGCGCCCATACGGATCGTGGACGCGGCGGAGGTGCCGAAGGAGCTGGAGCATCTGGAGCCCATCGTCTATACGCCCACGTTTGTGCTCATTGATGACGAGGCCCACGTGATCGGCCGCATCGAGGGATATCCGGGATATGAATTCTTCTGGACACGTCTGGAAGAACTGCTCGACAAACTGAAGGAGCATGAGGCCAGAAAGGCCGCCGGCAAGAACACCGCCAACAAGAGCGGCTGATCCCGCGGCAGGAAGCAGGTAACGGCAAGCGCCGCCGACAACAGCGATCAACAATGGCGCTGCCGGCAGAGGGAAGGAAACGCACGAGATGGCAGAGCAAGGGCACCCCGTTGTTCGCGCCGCGGAAATGGAGCGCGGCGTTTCCGCCGCCACGGCCCTGCTGAAGGCGCTGGCCAACCCGCAACGGTTGCGCATTCTGTGCCAGCTGGCCACGGGCGAAAAAACCGTCAGCCAGCTGATGGACAGCGTGCGCATGCGGCAGGCGGCCGTATCGCAACAGCTGCAACGGTTGCGTGCGGAAAACCTCGTTGCGGCGCGGCGGGAGGGGCGTAATGTTTATTATCGGCTATCCGACCCCGCGGCAATGGAGGTCATTCGCACGCTGCACCGGCTCTATTGCAGCGTGTGAACGCCGAAGTGGCGGCGTTCATGGCCTTGGTGGAAACAGCCACAACCACGGTTTGCGGATGACCTTGTGCAACAGCCAGCAGAACAGCCAGGCCCGTGTGCCATATTTGCGACGGGCGGCGGTGAAGACGACATCCTTGGAGGAAAGCCCCTTCCGTTTTTTCTTTCGGCCCTGTGAGGATCTCACATTATCGGGATCTATGGTGCTTTCCACGTCTTCCGGAAAGACGAGAAGAGTATCAGGCTCCCAATAATTCAGGTCTTCCAGGGCCATGAAGCGAACGTCCACGTCGCTGGGCAGAATTCTCTTCTTTCTGCTTTGCAGAATCTTTTGCGCGCCCGCCCGGGTGAGCATATATCCCGCCATGGAAATCGTGGGATAAAAGGGTTTCACCAGAGTCAGCCCGCCACCTATCTTCATCTTCTCCTGCGGACACCTGAACGGCATGTGAAACAGGTTTACGTATTCGATTTCGCCCGGATAACGGCGCATGTAATCAGCAAGCAGCGCGATTCTGGCCGGTGAGCTTTCGAGGATGACGGCATCATCCTCCAATACAAGCATCGGCTCCCGCAGCTCGCCGTCGGCCAGCATTCGCATCACGCTCAAATGGCTGGCGTAGCAGCCGATCTCTCCGGGGATGAGGAAATCCCCGTGCGGTCTTCCCTGCGCATCGAAAAACTGTGGGCGCAAATCTTCAGGCACGGAATCCGGCGTGCAGGCATCGAAAAATCGGAACGAAAGGCCCAGCCTTTCCATCTGTCCGCGCATCTTCTCGCGGCGCTCGACGGCGTGCCGGAGACTGATGATGATGATCGGAATGTCGGGGAATTTCATGTGGCCGTTTCATGTTCTCGCCCGCATCGCACTCACATTCTGCTAGCACGCGGAGACGAACAACGGCAAGGAGCAGACGCCACCCATACCACGACGGAAGGAGTGGCAGGCGGGTGGATCAATCATTATCCAGATCGTCCAGAAACTTGCGCAGAGAGAGGAGGTCGCGCCAGGCCAGCCGCTTATGCACCGGGGTGCGCAGCAGGTAGGCCGGGTGCAACATGGGCAGCAGGGGCACGGGCGCATCCAGCCCCTCGTGCGCGCATTGCAGCCACTTGCCGCGCAGGCGCATGATGCCCTGTGGCGTTCCAGCCAGCCGTTGCGTGGGGGTGCCGCCCAGGGTGACGATGACACGCGGTTTCACCAGCTCCAGCAGGCGGGCGAACCATGGCGCGCAAAAGCCCAGTTCCGCTTCCGTAGGCTTGCGGTTGCCGGGCGGGCGCCAGAACAGCACGTTGGTAATCAGCACCGACTGCGCGGGATCCCCGGCGCCTCGCGAAAGGCCGATGGCGGCCAGCATCCTGTCCAGCAACTGCCCGGCGCGGCCTACGAACGGCCTCCCCTTGAGGTCTTCCTCGCGCCCTGGCGCCTCGCCCACGAGCAGCACGCGGGAGGCCGGGTTGCCGTCGGTTAGCACGGTGTGGCGCGCAGTGCGGCGCAGCGGGAAATGGTGCAGCGTATCCAGCGCCGCGCGCAGTTCCTCCAGCGTATGGCAATCTTCCGGCGCGGGTGCGTTCTCCGGAGCCGGCGGGGCGGTAATGGGAGCGGGTTGTGCGGGCTGCGCTCGCTGGGCGGCGGGTTGCGGGGCGGATTTTGGCGGTGCGGCCGCCAGACGGTCGAGCGGATCGGGGGCGATGGCCTCGTCGGCGCCCATGTCCAGTTGCCAGCGCAGCCAGAATAGCGCTGCATCAGGTGTTGATATGTCCAGCTTGTCCGGCAATGGACATTCTCCGTCACATCTCACGCCGGGTTGTGTTCGGTGCGGATGAAACGGCGGCCGGCCGCGGCGGCTTCTTCCACGGCCGCTTCCGGGGCGACCTCGCCATGCAGCTCCAACAGCCGCACCAGCATGGGCAGGTTGACCCCGGTGAGCAGCCAGGCGGGACGGTGGCGGCGCATTTCCGCCAGCGCCAGGTTGGCCGGCGTGCCACCGAACAGGTCGGAAAGAAACACCAGGCCGGAAGGTGACTGCATCCTGGCGCGCAGATCGCCGATGATGCCCTTCAGCCGGGCGCGGGTGGTGGCCAACGGTTCGTCGGCGGGAATGGAAAGGGCCGCAACAAGAGGCTGCGGCCCCATGAGGTGTTCCAGCGCCTTCTTGAGCTCGATGGCAAGGTCGCCGTGGCTGATGATGATGGCGGCAAACCCCGCGCGCGCGGTCACTCCGGCGTCATCGACCGGTTTTCGCTCCTGCGCCGTGGCATCGCCCGCGCGGTGCCCGGCGCCCGATGCATTTTCCGCCTGCCAGTTGCGCCGCATGTCCGGCGCGCCCGCCTTGCCCATGTCCGGCCTCTCGCCGTCCTTTCGTCGATCTCCCGTCAAGCTCCGATTGACAATCTTGCGCCTTTTCGCACCGGCTGGCAAGCGGTTACCCGTCCTCAACGCTCTTCACCCTCGCCGGGGGCGCTTTCGTCAGGGGCGCCGGGGATGGCGTAACGGCCGGTGAGCCAGCGGTGCAGGTCGATATCCGCGCAGCGCTTCGAGCAGAAGGGATGCCATCGCGGCCTGCTCTTCTGGCTGCAGATGGGGCACGGGCGCGGCTTGCGCAGCGGCACCACGGTGGAATTTTCCGGCTTGTCTGCGTTTTCCGGCATGGTTTCAAAGCAGCGGCGGTGGTGGTTCTTTGCGCGGCCAGCGCGCGAGCACCGGAAAACCGGTACCCATGAGAAGCTGAGCCACCTCGTAAACGGGCAGCCCCACCACGGAGGCATGGGAGCCGTTAATATGGCGCACGAAGGCGGCGGCCAGCCCCTGAATGGCGTAGGCGCCGGCCTTGCCGCGCCATTCGTCGGAAAGCAGGTATGCCTCGATCTCGGCACCGGAGAGGCGCTTGAAGCGCACCTTCGTATCCACCAGCCGCTTGCGCAGCTTGCCTTCCGGCGTGAGCAGACAGACGGCGGTGAACACCCGGTGCGAGCGGCCGGAAAGGAGCTTCAGATGCGCGCGGGCCTCCTCCATATCCTCCGCCTTGCCGAGAATGCGGCGGCCGACGGCCACCACCGTGTCCGCCGTGAGCAGCCAGCGCGGGGCGAAGATCTCCTTCACCTGCGGCATCATCTTGGCCGCTTCCAGCTTCTCCAGCGCCATGCGGCGCACGTAGTCACGCGGAGTTTCGCGGCGGCGCGGGGTTTCGTCTATGTCCACGGGGCACAGGAGATCGGGGCGGATGCCCACCTGCTCAAGCAGGGCGAGGCGGCGCGGCGAGGCGCTGGCGAGAATGAGGACGGGATTGTCGCTTTCCTTCCTGCCTCGTGGTGCCGCGGCAGCTTCTTCCTTCGCCGCCTCCGCTGCCTTATTTGCCGGCTGCTGCTCCGTCATGCGGTTTTCCCCCGTGGCGGCGCGTTCGGCCTACTTGAAACGGTAGGTGATGCGCCCGCGGGTGAGGTCGTAGGGCGTCATTTCCACCAGCACGCGGTCGCCGGCCAGCACGCGGATACGGTTCTTGCGCATGCGGCCCGAGGTGTGGGCGAGAATCTCGTGCCCGTTGTCCAGCTTCACGCGGAAGGTGGCGTTCGGCAACAGCTCCGTCACCACGCCCTCGAATTCCAGCACTTCTTCCTTGGCCATGCCGCTCCTTCTTCGCTGTTTCGGTTACCGTTTCATCACAGGTGGTGTGCCTGCCCTTTTGCGTCATTATACGCCATGACGCAACAGAAAAGCGGCAAGCGGCATGCCCCGGCGTGGCTTCGCGTTGCGCTCAGTGTAGGGTGGCGGGGACCGGCGGCTCGGGCTGTTCGTGCTCCTCGCCGGGCAGCACCAGCGAGATCACGTGATCCTGCGTGAAGGTGGCGCGGGCCAGCGCGGCGACCTCGCCGGCGGTGATGGCATCTATGCGCGCGAGGATCTCCCGCATGGGCCGGACTTCCTTCCACACAAACCAGTGGCTGGCCAGCTGAGAGGCGCGGGAGGCGGGGTTTTCCAGATTCATGACGGACTGGGCGCGGGCCAGTGCACGGGCGCGGGAAAGCTCCTCCTCCGTGGGGCCATTTTCCAGTGAACGGGCCACCTCATGCATGAGCGCACGGGCTTCTTCCGCCTGTTCCGGCGCGGTGGCGGCATAGAGATAGAGAATGCCGCCGTCCTCGTAGGCCATGTGCTGCGAGTAGGTGAGATAGCACAGCCCGCGCTTTTCCCGCAGCTCCTGGAATAGACGGGAGGACATGCCGCCGCCCAATACGGCGCTGGCCACCTGCGCCGGCCAGACGGTATCGTCGCGGTAGCCGGGGAAGGGCCAGGCGAGCACGATGTGCGCCTGTTCCTGCGGACGGGTGGCGGTGGCGATGCCGCCGTGAAAGATCGGCTTCTGGCGGTGCAGCGGCTTGGCCGGGCCGAGGTGCCCCAGCAGGCGCTGCGCGGCAGCGGCGAGCGCGTCGTGGTCGATGTTGCCGGCTGCGGTGAGCACCATGCGGTCGGCGCCGTAATGGCGGGCGCGGAAGGCCTCCAGGCCGGCGGGCTGGGCGCGGATGATGACGTCGCGCTCGCCCAGCACCGGGCGGCCCAGCGGGTGGCCGACGAAAGCCATGCGGTCGGCCTGTTCGAACACCACATCCACCGGGTCGTCCCAGGCGGCGGCGATCTCCTGCAGGATGACGCCGCGCTCGCGCTCCATCTCGTGCGGGTCGAACACCGGCTCGGTGATGATGTCGGCGATAACGTCCAGCGCCGTGGCCCAGTCGTCCTTCAGCACGTGGGCGGTGTAGCCGGTGGTTTCCGTGGTGGTGGTGGCGTTGAGGTCGCCGCCCCTGTCCTCGATGGCGGTGACGATATCCCAGGCGCTGCGGCGCTTGGTGCCCTTGAAGGCCATGTGCTCGAGGAAATGGGCGATGCCGGACTCGTCGTCGCGCTCGTCACGGGAGCCGGCGCGGATCCACAGGCCCAGCGCCACTGTCTCCAGGTGGGGCATGTGGTGGGTGATGACGGCGAGGCCGTTGTCCAGTTTCGTGGTCTTCACGCTCATGGCCACATACTTCGAGTAACGTTTTCGGTGTGCTTCAACAACCACGTCATTCCCGCGCAAGCGGGAATCCAGCAAGCCTCTGACTCAGTAATGGATCCCCGCTTTCGCGGGGATGACGGAGAAGAAGGGTGAATGGCGAAAAGAAGCAACCGCTCTCGTAGACATCACTTTTCACTTCTCAGGGCAGCAGACGGGAAAACCATTCCGCATCCAGTTCTGGTTGGTCACGCCATGGCGACGCCGCTGTCACGCCGTGGTCGCGTTGTTTGCGATGAAGTCTTCCACCTTCGTCAGGTCGGCGGGCAGCACGGTGAAGCGCTCCTCCTTCTTCATGATGTCTGCGACGTGCTCGGGCAGCGGCGGGCGGACGTTGATGGCGGCTTCCACGGCATCCGGGAACTTGGCAGGGTGCGCCGTGGACAGCGACACCACCATGTGCGAGGGCGCGATGTGCTCTTGCGCCACGTGCAGGCCGACGGCGGTGTGCGGATCGACGATCTCGCCGGTCTTCTCATACGTTTCTCGGATGGTGGCGCGCACGGCTTCTTCATCCACACGGCCGGAGGCGAAAAGCTGGCGAATGTAGGCGCGCGCATCCTCGGGAATGGAGAAACCGCCCGATTGCGACAGTTGCTCCATGAGAGCGCGCAGCCGCGACGGGTCGCGCTCCAGTGCGTCGAACAGCAGGCGCTCGAAGTTGGAGGAGACCTGGATATCCATGCTGGGGCTGGTGGTGGGCACCACCCTGCCCGTCTCGTAGCGGCCGGTGGTCAGCGCGCGGTGCAGGATGTCGTTGACGTTGGTGGCGATGACCAGCCGGTCGATGGGCAGGCCCATCTGCCGCGCCACGTAGCCGGCGAAAATGTCGCCGAAATTGCCGGTGGGCACCACGTAGCACAGCGAACGATCCGGGGCACCTAGGGCCAGCGCAGAGGTGGCGTAGTAGATGACCTGCGCGAGGATGCGCGCCCAGTTGATGGAGTTGACGCCGGCGAGGTTCATGCGTTCACGGAAGGGTGCGTCATTGAACATGGCCTTCACCAGCGCCTGGCAGTCGTCGAAGTCGCCCTCGATGGCGATGTTGAAGACATTGGGCGCCTCCACCGTGGTCATCTGGCGGCGCTGGATGGGCGAGACGCGCTCGTGCGGATGCAGGATGAAGATGTTCACCCGGCTGCTGTGGCGGAAGGCCTCGATGGCGGCAGAGCCGGTGTCGCCCGAGGTCGCGCCGATGATGGTCACCCGCTGGCCGCGGCGCATGAGGGCGATGTCCATCATGCGCGCGAGGATCTGCATGGCCACGTCCTTGAAGGCCAGCGTGGGGCCGTGGAACAGCTCCAGCAGGAACAGGGCGTCGTCAAGCTGCTTCAGCGGCGTGGTGGCGGTATGGTGAAAGGTGGCCTGCGCGTCCTCCACCAGCGCATGCAGCTCCTGGCCGGTGAGGAAATCGCCGACAAAGGGCTTCATGATCATGGCGGCGACGCCGCCCCAGGAGAGGTTGCGCAGACCGCGCCACTCCCCTTTCGGGAAGTTCGGCCATTCTTCCGGCACGTAAAGACCGCCGTCCGGCGCGAGACCCGCCAACAGCACGTCCTCGAAACTGCGGCCCGCATCGTTTCCACGGGTGGAGAGGTATTGCATGCGCATGTCCGGTGTTGTCGGTTATGCAAGGTCGAGCGAGTGTTGCCACAGGGGCGGGCGCGGCTCAAGGTCATTCGGCGGCGGAGCGGCCGGTTGCCGGTTTTTCGGCGTCGGATTCGGAAGATCGCGTTCCTCCGTCGTCCTCAGACGCGGCATCATCGGCCGGCTCGGGCCGGGGAGCGGCCTTCGGCGCGGGTTCGTGTGCTGCCGTGGCGGATGGCGGCGCCTCCGCTTCCTCCGCAGCGCCCTCCTCCTCCGTCCCTTCGGGAGTGGGTTCCTCGGCCGTTTCGGTCTTCCCGGCCGGCTGCCGCTCGGTGACGCCGCGCAAGGGAGGCGCGGGCATTGCGGTGGGGCGCACCTGCGGCCTCGGAACATCCTCGGGCAGCGGCGGCGCAACCTCCTCGTTGAACAGGATATGGGCCAACGCCGCCAGCCGCCCGGTGAAGGGGGCGATGCGGCGGGCCTCGGTCATGCACTGCAGGATGGTGGCGGCGTCCATGGCGGACGCTATCAGGTAGCCCTGCGCCATGTCACATCCCAACACTTCCAGCAGCTCCAGCTGCCAGTAGTCCTCCACACCCTCCGCCACGACGTGCATGGACAGGCCGTGCGCCAGCTCCACGACGGCGGCGACGACGCCGCGGGCGGCGGAATCGTCGTGGGCGAGGAAGGTGCGGTCGATCTTGAGCGTCTCGAACGGAAGCGTGCGCAAACGGGACAGGGACGAATGGCCGGTGCCGAAATCATCGCAGACGACGCCGACGCCAAGCGCGGCAATGCGCTCCAGCGTGAGGCGGGCCGCCTGCGGATCGCGCAGGAGGAGGCTTTCCGTCACCTCCAGCTTGAGGCCGGCGGCATCGGCGTTCTCGCGTGCCAGCAGCTCCGCGACTTCATCCACCAGAGAGGGATCCAGAAGGTCGGTGGAAGCGACATTGACAGCGATGTAGAATGGATGCTCGGTGCGGAAGGTGCGTTGCCAGATACCCAGCTGGCGGATACTTTCCTGCAGCACGAAATGACCGATTTCGCGCACCATCCCGATGTCTTCCGCCAGACCGATGAACTCCTCCGGGCCAATGAGTCCCTTTTCCGGATGGCGCCAGCGCACCAGCGCCTCGAAACCCGCCAGCTGGCGGCTGCCCAGCCACATGATGGGCTGATAATGCACTTCCAGCTCGCCCAGCTTCAGCGCCCGGCGCAGCTCATGTTCCAGCTTCGCCAGGCGCGCGTGCTCGCCGTGCATGTCCGGCGTGAAGAAGGCCTCGCGGCCCGGACCCTCGCGGCGGGCCTCGAACAGGGCGATCTCGGCGGCGCGCACGGTTTCGCGCGGGGACAGGGCCATGGCGGCGACGAGATCGACGACGCCGACGGAAACGGTTATGGACACCTCCCGGCCATCCAGCTCGAAGGACGGCGCCAGTGCCTCGCGCAGGCGGCGCACGAAGCCCAGAGGCGTGCCGTGGCGTTCGGAATCGATGAGGAGGGCGAACTGGTCACCGGCGATACGGGCCACGGTTTCTCCCTCCGTCAGCAAAAGTTGCAGGCGGCGGGCCAGCTCTATGATGAGCAGGTCGGCAGCGGCCACTCCCATGCCGTCCAGAATGGCGCGGTAGCGATCCACATCCACGATGACGAGGCAGGGAACGCCTTCGCCGTGGCGGGCGCGGGCCAGCGCCGTTTCCAGCCGGTCCAGCAGCAGCGCCTGACCCGGCAGGCCGGTGAGTGGATCGCGCAGCGGCTCGGCCGGCGCCTCGACCGCGCCCGTGACCGCGGGCAGGGGAGGTGCGGTTTCGCCGTCCATCTCCATGAGCAGGCCGGCGATGACACGGGGCGCACCTGCCTTTTCCTCCATCGCCCGGGCGCGCAGCCGGTAGGGACGCCACGCGCCCTCGGCATCCGCAAGGCGCAGGGTGAGCGCAATGGGTTCATCCAGCGGCGCGGAGCGCAACGCGGCCTCCAGCAGCGGGCGGTCTTCCGGGTGGACGATGGCGAAGAAACCGTCGATGTCCTCCAGCACGTCCGCCGGCAGGTGCAATTGGCGGGCGAGACGGCGCGGCAGATGCAGGCGGCCGGTGGCCGGCTGATGGTGAAAGGGAATGGCATCGGCGCCGGAGAGCATCAGGGAGAGGCCGTTGCCGGCAGCGGTTCCCACCGTTCCGGACAGGAGCGCGGAGAGCGCCGGCAGAGCAGCCAGCGCGACCACGGCGGCGGCGGTGACGAGCACGGCGGACGCGCTGGTGATGGCGAACAGGCGCAGGGTGAGCAGCAGGCCGAACATGCTCCAGGCGAAAAGCCCCGCCAGGGCCAGCCAGCCCCAGACATTGGTACGGGCGGCAGCGTTTTCCGGATGCAGCAGCAGGGCGAAGCCGGCCAGCACCACCAGCAGAAGGCCCATGCGCACCATCGGCAGCAGGGTGGCCGGATAGAGCGGCGAGAGCAGAACCAGCGACAGCGCCAGTCCGGCGCCCACCATGAGTGCCAGGCGGTTGCCCCGGCCTTCCGGCGTTCCGGCCCAGCCAAGCAGCCACCACCCGGCGCCGAACATCATGAGCGCCTCGGCCAGCGTGGCCAGCCGAATCAGCAAGGAATGCGACGGCGCTAGCAGGCCGGTCACGGCCAGGGCGCCGGAATAGGACAGCACGAACAGGAAGGCGCCGGTGGTGAAGAGGATCGCGCCCGGCAACTGGGCGTCGCGGCGGCGGAAGAACACCAGCAGCTGCACCAGCAGCAGCGCGCCGGCGATGCCCGCCAGCAGGCCGGCGGCAAAGAAGTGCGGCAGCACGTTCGGGATGGCCGGCATGACCAGCTCCGCCGCGGCGGGAGCGGTCGGCTTCTGACCGGCGGGATCAGGCCGTTGCACGGCATTCGTATGGCGGAGGGCGGGGCGGGAGCGAACATCATCCTCGGCGCGGGGACGGGCAGCGCCGGTGCGCGGGTGTGCGGGCGTCGCTCCGCCCGCGGTCGCGCCCGCGCGCGTTGCAGGTCGTTCCGGCGCCGGCATGGCCGGCTGCAAGGAAGGGAGAGGCGCCTCGCCCGCGGCCGGCGCTTCCGGCGCCGCGGCGGCGGGGCGTTCCGCCTCATCCGGTGGCGGTACGGGCAGAGGCGTGCCGGCATCCTTCGCCCGTTTCGCCTGCGCGGCATCCTCCCTCTGCCCGCCCGTGGGCGGCCCCATCGCCGGCTCCAGAGTAAAGGGCAGGGAATCGCCCGCGGCGGGGGCTGCCGGGGCGGCACCAGCACCGCCTTCCTGCGCACGAGCGCTCAACGCCGGCAGGAGCAGGCAAGCCAGCGCGATCATCAGCATCAGACGCGGGAACATGCGCCCCCTTTTCGTCCCGTTTTTCCGGAAAACAAGACTCATACCACCCCAACCAGCCGTGCCGGTTTCAACCCACGCACGCATACACGAACAGGAAATGAAGCCCCGATACCATCATAGCGCGCCCTGCCGGAGGCGCCAGTGTCGTGAAACGTTTTGCACAGACGACCACCCCATGATGATCGATACCGGGATGGCCGGACTCAGGCCGTGCCGCCGACGGTTAGCGCATCCAGCCGCATGGTGGGCTGGCCGACGCCGACGGGCACGCCCTGCCCGGCCTTGCCGCAGGTGCCGATGCCGTCGTCCAGCTTCAGGTCGTTGCCGACCATGCGCACGCGAGTGAGCGCATCCTTGCCGTTGCCGATGAGCGTGGCGTCCTTCACCGGCGCGGTTACCTTGCCATCCTCGATGAGGTAAGCCTCGGTGCAGGTGAAGACGAAGTTGCCCGACGTGATATCCACCTGGCCACCGCCGAAGGAGACGGCATACAGCCCCTTCTTCACGGAACGGATGATCTCCTCCGGGTCGTGTGGGCCGGCCTGCATGAAGGTGTTGGTCATGCGCGGCATGGGGGCGTGGGCGTGGGATTCCCGCCGGCCGTTGCCGGTGGGGGACATGCCCATGAGGCGGGCGTTCATCCGGTCCTGCATGTAGCCGCGCAAGACGCCATCCTCTATCAGCACAGTGGGTTCTGTGGGCGTGCCCTCGTCGTCGATGGTGAGCGAGCCACGGCGGCCGGGGATGGAGCCGTCGTCGATGACCGTCACGCCCGGAGCCGCCACCCGCTGGCCGATGAGCCCGGCGAAGGCAGACGTGCCCTTGCGGTTGAAGTCGCCCTCCAGGCCGTGGCCGACGGCCTCGTGCAGCAGGATGCCGGGCCAGCCAGGGCCGAGCACCACGTCCATCTCGCCGGCCGGCGCGGGAATGGCCTCGAGCGACACCAGCGACTGGCGCAGCGCCTCCTCGACTGCTGCCTTCCAGCGCTCTTCCGCCAGGTATTGTGCCGGGTGCTCGCG
>JALUAB010000020.1 GCA_027051195.1 Hyphomicrobiales bacterium | reverse complement strand
GAGAAGCAGGCCGCCATGAGCAGCGAAAAGACCGGCGCAAAACCGAAATTCTACATCACCACCGCCATTTCCTATCCCAATGGCGACCCGCACATGGGGCACGCCTACGAGGCGCTGGCCACGGACGCGCTGGCGCGCTTCAAGCGGCTGGACGGTTACGACGTCTTCTTTCTCACCGGCACGGACGAACACGGGCAGAAGATCGTTCAGACGGCGGCTAAGCATGGCAAGAGTCCGCGCGAGTTCGTGGATATGATGGCGCCGAAGTTCCAGCGGATGGTGGAAGCGCTCAACTGCTCAAATGACGACTTCATTCGCACCACGCAGGAGCGGCATATTCGCTCCGTGCAGGAGCTGTGGCGGCGCATGGCGGCCAACGGCGACATCTACCTGGGCAAGTATGCCGGCTGGTATTCCGTGCGGGACGAGGCCTATTATTCCGAGGACGAGCTGGCAGAGGGAGAGAACGGCGAGAAACTGGCCCCCACCGGCACGGAAGTGCAGTGGATGGAGGAGGAGAGCTATTTCTTCCGTCTTTCCGCCTATCAGGAGAGGCTGCTGGAGCATTACGAGAAACATCCGGAGTTCATCGGCCCGCCGGAGCGGCGCAACGAGGTGATCTCCTTTGTGAAATCCGGTCTGCAAGATCTCTCCATCTCGCGCACCACCTTCGACTGGGGAATTCCGGTGCCGGGCGACCCGGGGCACGTGATGTATGTGTGGGTGGACGCGCTGACGAACTACCTTTCGGCCTGTGGCTTTCCTGACGAGAACCATCCGCGGATGAAATACTGGCCGGCGGACGTGCACGTGATCGGCAAGGATATCATCCGCTTTCACGCCGTTTACTGGCCCGCCTTTCTGATGAGCGCCGGGGTGGAACTGCCGAAAAGGGTGTATGGCCACGGCTTCCTGTTCAACCGCGGGCAGAAGATGTCCAAGTCCATCGGTAACGTGGTCAGCCCCTTCGATCTGATCGAGGAGTATGGCGTCGATCAGGTGCGATACTTCTTCCTGCGCGAGGTGCCGTTCGGCCAGGACGGCAACTATTCGCACGAGGCCATCGTAAACCGAATCAACGCCGATCTCGCCAACGATCTGGGCAATCTGGCGCAGCGCTCGCTTTCGATGATCCACAAGTATTGCGACGGCGCGATTCCCGAGCCGGGAGAATTCACTGAGGAAGACAGGGCGTTGCTTAATCAGGTTGACAATCTGATTCAGGAGTTGCGGCGGCATCACGACGTACAGGCGCTGCACAAGGCACTGGACGCGATTTTCCGCGCCGTGGGCGAGGCCAATCGCTATTTCGCATCTCAGGAGCCGTGGGCCTTGCGCAAGACGGATCCGGAGCGGATGAAGACGGTGCTGTATGTGACGGCGGAGGCGGTGCGGCAGTTCGGCATTCTCGTGCAGCCCTACATGCCGGCGTCGGGCGCGAGGATGCTGGACCTGGTGGCGGCGGGAGAGAATGAGCGCGACTTTTCCGCTTTGGGCGCGGCCGGTCGGCTGCCGCCGGGGCGGAAAATCGACAGGCCGACGCCGGTGTTTCCGCGCTACGTGGAGCAGGAAGAGCGGGGCGAGAAGGCATGAGCGGAAAGAAGAAAGGGCAGCGCGATCTGCCGCCCATCGAGCCGGTGGGGGCGCCGTTCGTCGATTCGCACTGCCACCTGACCTACGGCACGCTGGGAAGGGACGCCGACGCGGTGGTGCGGCGGGCGCACGAGGTGGGCGTGGCCGGCATGCTCACCATTTCCACGAAGCTGGAAACGTTCCCGGAAGTGCTGGCGGTAGCGGAGCGCTTTCCCGGCGTGTGGGCCAGCGTGGGCACGCATCCGCACCATGCGGAGGCCGAGAAGGACGTGGTGAACGCCGGAAAACTCGTTGAGCTGGCGGCGCATCCGAAAGTCATCGCCATTGGCGAGGCGGGGCTGGACTACTTCTACGACCGCAGCCCGCGTGACATTCAGAAGGAGGTGTTCCGCGAACACATCGCGGCGGCGCGGGAGACGGGGCTGCCGCTGGTGATCCACACGCGCGAGGCGGAGGAGGACACGGCGGACATGCTGGAGGAGGAGACGGCGAAGGGAGCCTTTCCGTTCGTCATGCACTGCTTTTCCTCCGCGCCGTGGCTGGCGCAGAAAGCGCTGGCGCTGGGCGGATACGTGTCGTTTTCCGGCATCGTGACGTTCAGGAAGGGCGAGGAGGTGCGCGAGGCGGCGGAGCTGGTGCCGCTGCAGCGGCTGCTGGTGGAGACGGACGCGCCGTTCCTGGCGCCGGAACCGTATCGCGGGCGGGTGTGCGAGCCGGCGCATTCGGCGGTGACGCTCAGGTATCTGGCCGATCTGAAGGGCGTTTCCGTGGAGGAAATGGCGCGCATCACCAGCGAGAATTTCTTCCGGCTGTTTTCGAAGGCGGAGCCGCCGGCGGCGTTCAGGCGGGCGGCTTGAGCCGGGGCAGGGGGCGGATGCAGGGCATGGGCGATACCTACCATTTCACGGTGCTCGGGTGCTCGGCCTCCAGCGGCGTGCCGCGCATCGGCAACGACTGGGGCAGGTGCGACCCGAACGAGCCGAGGAACCGGCGCCGGCGCAGCGCGCTGCTGGTGCGGCGGCGCAAGGGTGGCGCGGCCGGCGAGGAGACGGAAACGCGGGTGCTCATCGACACCGGGCCCGACCTGCGCGAGCAGCTGCTTTCGGCCAACGTGGGCACGCTGGACGCGGTGCTCTACACGCATGAGCACGCTGATCACATTCATGGCATAGACGATTTGCGCGGGGTCTATTTCAACCGCGGGCGCCAGCGCGTGCCGGTGTATGCCAACGCGCGCACGGCGCAGGCACTGCAGGACAAGTTCGGCTACTGCTTCTCCACGCCAACGGGCAGCCCCTATCCGCCCATCTGCGACCTGAACCTCATCCGCGCCGGCACGGAGGTGGTCATCGAGGGCGCGGGCGGTGCGGTGCGCGCCATGCCGGTGGAACTGGAGCACGGCATCATCCGCTCCTATGGCTTTCGCATCGGCGACCTCGCCTACACGCCGGATCTGAATGACATTCCGGAGGCCAGTGTTCCGATGCTGGAGGGGCTGGAGGTGTGGATCGTGGATGCCTTCCGCCCGGGGCCGGAGCCGCACCCGACGCACCTGGTGCTGGAAAAGACGCTGGAATGGGCGGAGCGGCTGAACGTGAAGCGCACCATCCTGACCAACATGGGCGTGCTGATGGACTACGGCACGCTGAAGCGCACCTTGCCCGACGGCGTGGAGCCGGCCCACGACGGGCTGGAGCTGGAACTGGCGGCAGCGGATTGAAGGTTTCCGCCTGTCCGCGCGACGGGACGGCGCTTTTCAGCCTTCGCGCGCTTCGAACAGGGTGCCGGCGGGGTCGCAGGCGTCCTCGGCCATTGACGGGTCGTGGCGAATGATGGTGGAGCAATAGGGACAGGCGATCTCGCCACCTTCCTCCAGGTGGAAGAAGACGTGGGGATGATCCAGCGGCGGGCGGGCACCGACGCAGCCCACATGGCGCGCACCGGTGCGGATTTCCTTCACGCCGTCGTCGTTGTGGAACAGCAGGGTCACTTCCTTCGCCATGTTCAGCCGCCCTCTTGTGTCGCCGCCCGCAGAGCGGTTAGCACAGGTGCGGGGGTTTTGCAAAAGGCGAGGCGCGAGATGCCAACGTTCAATTCCGCCGGAGTGTGCATTCACTACGAAACGTTCGGGCCGGAGGATGGGGCGCCGGTGCTGCTGCTGCACGGGTTCGCCTCCAATGCCCGGGTGAACTGGGTTTCCACGGGCTGGACGGATCATCTCGTGCAGGCGGGTTTCCTCGTCATCGCGCCGGACTTTCCGGGGCACGGGCGAAGCGAGAAGCTCCACACGCGGGAACGCTACCCGGCGCCGGCGCTGGCGGAGGACGTGGCACGGCTGATGGATCATCTGTCCATCGAACGTGCGTTCGTGATGGGCTATTCCATGGGGGCGCGGGTGGCGGCGTTCTTCGCGCTGGCGCATGCGGAGCGCGTGTGCGCGCTGGTATTATCCGGCATGGCGGGCAACCTGATACACGGCGTGGGCGGCTCGGAAGAGATAGCGCGGGCGCTGCTGGCGAACGATGCGAACGATCCTTCCATTCCGGCCTGGGCACGGGGGTTCCGGCAGTTCGCGGAGCGCACGGGCAGCGATCTCGTGGCGCTGGCGGCGTGCATCTCGGCCTCGCGCACGCCACTTGAGCCGGAAGCCGCGCGGCGGCTGGATTCGCTGCCGTTGCTGGTGGTGGTGGGGGAGAAGGACGGCATCGCCGGTGATCCGGCGCCGCTGATGGCTCTGCTGCCGCACGCGGAACTGGTGGTTCTGGAGGGGCGGGATCACATGAATGCGGTGGGTGATCCGGCGCACAAGCGGGCGGTGGCGACCTTCCTGCACCGGCATGCGGAGCGCTGCGGGCGGCGCCGGGATGGCGGCCCGGACAGGGAAGATGCCCGCCATCCCGGGCGATGACGGGCATCTTGCGTGGCGGGGAAGGGGGCGCTCAGGCCGCTCAGCGGGAGATATGCAGCTCCGCCAGACTGGATGCGATGCTTTCGAAGATTTCGCTGAGCTGCCCGCTTTGCGCATCGTAGGAGCCCATGGAGGAACACTCGCGCAGCAGTGTCTTGATGCCGTTGTCGGAGACATCGAAGGTGATGGTGATGATCTCCGCGTTGCGCCGACCGGTGGCGGGATTTTTCTCCTTGATCCTGGCGCAAAGCTCGGCGAGCCTTTCATCGGCATATTGCGAGGCGTCGCAGGCGCCGGGGTCTTCGCAACGCCAGGAATGGTCGCGGTAAGACCAGCCCGGCCGGTCCACGTTGGGCGCCATGCGGTTCATGCCGTCAGTCATCAGGATGATGATCTTGCGCACGTCCCTGTTGCGCACGGTTTCGTCGTCCGCGCCCTCGTTGAAGGGGTCGTCCGGGCCGTTGTTGGAGAGCACGCGCCAGCCCCAGGCGAGGCCGATGGGGATGTAGGTGAAACCATTGGCCTGCAACGCATCAATCCTGCTCTTGATATCGTCGATGTTCGTCTTGAGTGGCGTGAGCGGCATGATGGGCTGGGCCGGGCAGTTGTTGTCCGGCCAGGGCTGCCAGCCGTCGTAGGTGTCGGCTGGATAATCCGGATTGCGCGGCAGATTCATGACGCCGGGAACGGGATTGGCGCCATAACCTTCATCCTGCAGGTTGTCAGGATAGTTCCGGGAGCCCACGCAACCTTCCCAGCGCACGTTGTGCCAGTCGGTAACGGTGGTGCATTCCTCACGGGTGCCCGGGCCATCGGGGCAGTATTGTTCGGTGCCTTCGCAGACCTCCCGCATGCCGACATCGGGGTTGCCTTCCCAGCGGCAGCGGGGGCGCGTCTGGGGATTGTCGCAAGTGCGGCGGCATTCCCGGATGTCCTTGCTGACGACCACGTCGTCGTCCACCCTGATCCAGGGGGCGTTGCGCTTGTCCATGCCGACGTTGACGTATTCTGCGAAAGGCACGATGGAAACCTTGAAGCCTTGCGGATCGCCTGAAGCCAACTTCGCGTTCACGGTGTCGAGGAAGCTTTTGGCGGCCCGTTTCAGTTCATCCAGCCTGGCGCCTTCCATGGAGCCGGTCACGTCCAGCACCAGCGCCACCTCGGTGAAGTTCATGCCGGCCTTCACCTCCGAGGTGGTGCGGATTACCACGGGGTCGATGCCGACGAGACGCATGAAGGTGGTGGGGAACTTCGCCTCGATGTTGGCGCGCAGGGTGTTGTTGTCCGTATCGAGAAGCAGTTCTTCGCCGACGATCTCGATCTGGCGTTCGAAGCGCTCCTGCAGGGACGACCTGAGCACCCTGTCGAAATAGGGTTGAAGCTCCGCCTCCCGCTGCGCGGGGTCTCCAGCATAGCGTTTGTAGGTGGCCAGCGTGGCGCTGTCCAGCGCCGCCTGCAACTTGGAACGCGCGGCGAGGGTGCGTGCGTAGTCGGCGCCCCCGCCTATGGCCAGCACCAGAAACGGCAGGGCGATCGCTACCATGATGGCCACGTTGCCCCCTTCATTCCTCGCCTCTTTCAGGAAATTCCTCTTTCCAAACGTGGCAATGCTCCCGAACATCTTTTTCATGATCGATACCCGTCAATGATGATTTCCGCCTGATTCCAAATGGGGTGTAATAGTAGTGCATGGAGGTTAAGGCGGACTTTGCGGCCGGCTTTCAAATGGCTTTCAAACGTAAAAAACGAGCGGGAAGGACGGTGAGTCCTTCCCGCTGTTTCCGATCAGCGTTTTCGTTACCGGCGATGTCAGCCGGAGAGGTAGAGTTCCGACACCTGGTCGGCGATCTGGCGGAAGAGTTCCTGCAGTTCACCCACCTGCGCATCGTAGCTGCCAATGGAGGCGCAATCCTGCATGAGCTGCTTGATGCTGTTGTCGGAGACGTCGAAGGTGACGGTTATGATCTCCGCGTGCGGGCGGCCGGT
>JALUAB010000019.1 GCA_027051195.1 Hyphomicrobiales bacterium | reverse complement strand
GGGGGCGCGGGGTGGTTTCCCGTTTTCCACATAAAAACGCCGGCTGCTCATCGCATGCCGGCGTTTTTCATTGATGTGTGGATGATACTCAGGCGGAGGCGAGCGCGCTCTCGATCCAGCCGACGATGGCGTTCTTGGGCGCCGCGCCCACCTGCTGGGAAACCACCTGGCCGTCCTTCACCAGCAGCAGTGTGGGAATGCCGCGCACGCCATAGGTGGCCGGCGTGTTCGGGTTCTCGTCCACATTCACCTTGACGATCTTCACCTTGCCTGCCATCTCGGCGTCGATCTCGTCCAGCACCGGGGCGATCATCCGGCACGGGGCACACCACTCGGCCCAGAAATCCACCAGCACCGGCACGTCGGATTTCAGCACCTTCTCCTCGAATTCGGCATCTGTCACATGTTCCACCATGGTCGGTTCTCCCTGACTGCAAAACTTCTCCGTGCAGGACGTTTCCCCCGCGCTTGTCTCGCGGCACCCTAGAAAGGGCGCGCCCGCCGGTCAAGCGCACCACGGCGGAGGCGCAAAACCATTCCGTCAGGCGCCGCCGATGAACAGGCCGACGGCCAGCACCACAAGCCCGCCCACCACGATTTGCAGCATGGCGCGGGAAAAAGGCGTGTCCATGAAGCGATAGCGGATCCAGGCGATGAGCAGAAGTTCCAGCACCACCATCACCAGCGCCACGATGAAAGCGGTGCGGAAATCCGGGATGAGAAACGGCCAGGTGAAGCCCAGCCCGCCCAGTGTGGTCATGATGCCGGAGGAAAGCCCGCGAATCATCGGGTGACCACGGCCGGTGAGCTCGCCATCGTCCGACATGGCCTCGGCGATGCCCATGGAAATGCCGGAACCTACCGACATGGCGGCGCCGACAAGAAAGGTCTGCCAGGAATCCTGCGTGGCGATGGCGGCGGCGAAAATGGGCGCGACGGAAGAGACGGCGCCGTCCATCAACCCCATCAGGCCAGGCTGCACCACCTGCAGGGCGAACAGCCGACGCGCCGCTTCCTGCTCTTCCAAGCGGGCGTCGGCATCGACGTATTCCAGCTCCAGTTTCGCGGCCAGCGATTCGTGGTGGCGCTCCTGCTCGGCCAGCCATTCCAGCAGTTTCCCGACTTCCGGATCCTTCGCCCGCTGTGCCGCGCGCCGGTAGAAACGATAGGTTTCCAGCTCCATCACCAGCGCCAGACGGCGGGCGCGTTCGATGTCGAACTCCGGCAGCAGCCATTCGGCGGCATGGCGCACGAAGCCGGCCACGTCCTCCTTGCGGATGAGCGGGATGATGTCGCCGAACTTCCTCTTGTACAGCTCTTCCAGCCGGCGCTTGTGCTCCAGCTCCTCCTGCGCCATTTCCATGAACACCCGCGCCGAATGCGGAAAGTTTTCCTGCAGGCGGCTGGCGATGGACATGTAGATACGGGCATCATCCTCTTCGCCGGATATGGCCAGAGCGAGAATTTCCTGCTCCGTCAGCTCGGAGAACTTCTTCTTCGCGGTCAACCGTGGCAGCGCCATGAAAGTGCTCCCGTTGCATTTCGCTAATGATGGCCATACTGGCACGGCACCGTGGCCGGAAAAAGCCCCGTTCTATCCGGCGCGTGCGTTCTTGCTTCCCGCAAGCGTGATTTGCGCGGGCATGTGTTCCGTCCTATCTGGTAAAGGGAAGGGTTTTCATGGCCTCGTCTCTCCCGGGGGGCGAAGCGTCAGGGAGTTGGAGACATGAGCGAACATGGCAGTTGCTGTTCTCACGGTGGTGCGGAGGCACAGACCGCGGCGGCGGTGGCAGACGAGCGGTTCTTTCGCGACCCCGTATGCGGCATGACAGTGGATCCGGACAACCCGGACAAGCCATGGACGGAATATCAGGGGCGCGTCATCCGCTTCTGCAACCCCAAGTGCAAGGAAAAGTTCCTGGCGGCGCCGGGGGCCTATCTGCGCACGCTCGACCCGGTCTCCGGCGAGGTGGTGGACAAGCCGTCGGCCAAATTCATGCTCAAGCACGATTCCCTGCGCATCTACTTCGCCTCCGAGCAAACCATGAAAACATTCGAGGCGAACCCGGAGGCCTATATCGAGAAGGCGAAGGAGCTGTCCCCGGCACAGACCGTTACGGCTGCGCAATGGGTGTGCTCATGCCACCCGGAGGTGGTGTCCGATCATCCCGGCGACTGTCCCATCTGCGGCATGGCGCTGGAACCGGTGCTGGAAACCGCACCGACGGAAGAAGAATCGGAAGAGAAGGACTTCACCCGCCGCTTCATCGTCGGGCTGGTGTTCACGCTGCCGCTGCTGGTGCTGGCGATGGGACCGTTGCTGGGCGTGCCCTTGCCTGCGTGGGCGATGGGCCGCAGCGGTGAATTCATCCAGCTGGTGCTGGCCACGCCGGTGGTGCTCTACTCGGGATGGCCCTTCTTCGTGCGTGCCTGGGCCTCCATCAGGTCACGCAACTACAACATGTGGACGCTCATCGGCCTGGGCGTGGGTGCGGCCTACCTGTTTTCCGCCGCAGCGGTGCTGTTTCCCGGTATCTTTCCGGAGGGTCTGAAGAACGAGGACGGCACGCTGCCGATCTACTTCGAATCGGCCGCCGTCATCATCTTGCTGGTGCTGGTGGGACAGATTCTGGAAATGCGCGCGCGCATGAAGGCGGGCGCGGCCATTCGCGCGCTGGCCTCCCTGGCGCCGGCGGTGGCACATCGCATACGCGAAGACGGCACGGAAGAGGACGTGTCGGTGGACTATGTGGCCATCGGCGACAAACTGCGGGTGCGGGCGCACGAGGCGGTGCCGGTGGACGGTGTGATCGTGGAAGGCAGGAGCAGCATCGACGAATCGCTGATCACCGGTGAGCCCATCCCCGTGGAGAAAGGCCCGGGCGATGAAGTGATCGGCGGCACGAAGAACCTCGCCGGCAGCTTCGTCATGGAGGCACGGCGGGTGGGCGCCGGCACGGTGCTGGCGCAGATCGTGGAGCTGGTGGCTTCCGCCCGGCGCTCACGTGCCCCCATACAGTCGCTGGCGGACAGGTTCTCCGCCTGGTTCGTGCCCGTCGTGGTGGTGGTGGCCGTCGTCGCCTTCGTCGGCTGGATGCTGTTCGGGCCGGAGCCGCGGTTCGCCTACGCCATCGTCGCCGCCATTTCCGTGCTCATCATCGCCTGTCCCTGCGCGCTGGGGCTGGCCACGCCCATGGGCATCACCGTGGCGGTGGGCCGGGGCGCGAAATCCGGGATTCTGGTTAAGGATGCGGCGCATCTGGAGCGACTGGCGGAGGCCGACACGCTGGTGATCGACAAGACCGGCACCATCACCGAGGGCCGACCGGAGGTGGTGCATGTTCGCTCTTTGGCGGACGACCTGGACGAAAACCGGTTGCTGGCGCTGGCAGCAGCGGTGGAATCCGGCGCCACCCATCCGTTGGCCGAAGCCATCCTGCGCGGTGCGCAGGAGCGTGGCATCAAGGTTCCTGCGGCCACGGACTTTCACTCCAATCCAGGCCTGGGCGTGGTGGCGAAGGTGGACGGTGCCGCGCTGGCGCTGGGCAACGCGGCGCTTATGGAGGAACTGGGCATCGACCTTTCCGCCATCGAGGAGGAGTTGCACGAGCATCGCCGGCAGGGCCGCACCATCGTGCTGCTGGCGCGCGACAACAAGCTCGCCGGATTTCTGGCCATCGCCGATCCCATCAAGGCCAACGCGAAGGAGGCGCTGGAGGCGCTGCAACGCCACGGACTGCATATCGTCATGGCCACGGGCGATCAGCGCGAGACGGCGGAGGCCATCGCGAAAGAGGTGGGCATCACGGAAGTGCATGCGCGCCTGACGCCGGCGGACAAGGCGGCGCTGGTGAAACGTCTGAAAAAACAGGGCCACGTGGTGGCCTTCGCCGGCGATGGCGTGAACGACGCGCCGGCGCTGGCCGAGGCCGACGCCGCCGTGGCCATGGCCTCCGGCGCGCAGGTGGCGGTGGAAAGCGCCGGGCTGACCCTGCTGAAGGGAGATCTTTCACGCCTGGTGCAGGCGCGCAGGCTGGCCGAGGCCACGTTGCGCAACATCAGGCAGAACCTGTTCTTCGCCGTCATCTACAATGCCCTCGGCATTCCCATTGCCGCCGGTGTTCTCTACCCCGTGCTGGGTCTGCTGCTCTCGCCCATCGTCGCAGCGGTGGCGATGAGCATGTCGTCGGTGTCGGTGGTGGGCAACGCGCTCAGGCTCTCACGCATCCGTCTCTGAACAGCGGTGCAATTTTGACAGAGAAAAACGCCTATGGCGAGAACACGCCACCGGCCCGCTCTTTCGGGATCGAGGGCCTTCCGAAGGGAGAGATGGCGCGCCCGAGAGGATTCGAACCTCTGACCTCTGCCTTCGGAGGGCAGCGCTCTATCCAGCTGAGCTACGGGCGCAGGCTTCTGCCGCCACGAATGGCGCGCATGTCAGGCATATAGCGCATCGGGCGAATTTGCGCAAAGTGCCCGATGCATCCGTATCTTTCGCGTTCAGCTCTCTTCCTCGTCCGGATCCACCGGCGCCGTGGGAATGATCTTCTCCACCGGGGTATCGTCGTCTTCCAGGAAGGCGGCGCTCTCGTCCGGCTCCACGGTCACGTCGGCGGCTTCGTCCAGCGCCACCTCGGCAACGTCCTCCGGCACGTCAGCGGCCACTTCCTCCACGTCATCGGCGGCATCGGCCACCTCCGGCGCCTCCAGCTCGGCCGCGACCTTTTCCGATGCGGCCTGGGCCGCCTCCATCTGGTCCTGCTTGGAGGGCAGGATGGGCTTGGGCACGAACTCCTCGCCGCACTTGGGGCACGTGGCCGGCGACTTGTTCAGATCATAGAACTTCGCGTGGCAGGCCGGGCAGAGGCGCTTGGTGCCAAGACTCTTGTCAATCACGTCGGCTTGCTCCCTGAAAGGCTGCTGGCAATTCCTCGCACGCAACAACGTGCGCATCCCATGCCACCGGGCGCGGAACTTGTAAAGGGATAATGCGCCGGCGGCGGCCCCCTCGCCGCCGTGGCCATATATGGTGTCGGTTTCAGCCCACGGCGGGCAGTTTCTCCAGCGCCTCCCTCAACAGCGCGGGATCATAATCCCTGTCTTCAAGCCGGCCTGCCAGATAATCCTGATAGGCCGACAGATCCAGGAATCCGTGACCGGAGAGATTGAACAGGATCACCCGTTCCTCACCGCTCTGCTTCGCGTCCAGCGCCTCGTCGATGGCGGCGCGCACCGCGTGCGTGCTTTCCGGCGCCGGCACGATACCCTCGGCGCGGGCAAAAATGACGCCGGCCTCGAAACTCGGGTTCTGGTGCACGGCGACGGGCGTGACCTCGCCCAGCTCGACGAGATGCGAAACCAGCGGCGCCATGCCGTGATAGCGCAGGCCACCGGCATGAAAGCCCGGTGGCATGAAGGTGTGCCCCAACGTGTGCATGCGCATGAGCGGGGTGAGGCCCTGCGTATCGCCGAAGTCATAGGCCAGTCTGCCCTTGGTCATGGTGGGACAGGCGGCCGGTTCCACCGCCAGCGCCTTCACACGCGGGCGGTCGCCGCGAAGGGCGGCGCCGATGAAGGGAAAGGTCAGACCGGCGAAGTTGGAGCCGCCACCGGCGCAGCCGATGACCACGTCCGGGTAATCGTCGGCCATGTCCATCTGCGCCATGGCTTCCTGGCCGATAACCGTCTGGTGCAGCAGCACATGGTTGAGCACGCTGCCCAGCGAATATTTCACGTCCTCGTTCTTCGCCGCCACTTCCACCGCTTCCGATATGGCGATACCAAGCGAACCGGGGCTGTCGGGATCCTCGGCCAGCACGGCGCGGCCGGCATCGGTCATGTCCGTGGGCGAAGCCAGGCACTTCGCGCCGTAGGTTTCCATGAGGGTGCGGCGGTAGGGTTTCTGGTGGTAGGAGACCTTGACCATGAACACCAGCACCTCCAGCCCGAACTGGGCGCCGGCGAAAGCGAGCGAGCTGCCCCACTGCCCGGCGCCGGTTTCGGTGGAGAGCTTGCGCACGCCTTCCTCGCGGTTGTAGAAGGCCTGCGGCACGGCCGTATTGGGCTTGTGCGACCCGGCGGGCGAGACGCCTTCATACTTGTAATAGATGCGCGCCGGCGTATCGAGCACCTGCTCCAGACGCCGGGCGCGAAACAGCGGCGAAGGGCGCCACAGGCGATAGACGTCGCGCACCGGTTCGGGAATCTCTATTTCGCGCTCGGTGGAAACTTCCTGCTGGATGAGGGACATGGGGAAGATCGGGGCCAGGGCTTCCGGGCCCAGCGGTTCGCCAGTGGCCGGGTTCAGCGGCGGTGCCAGCGGTTCAGGCAAATCGGCGGCGATGTTGTACCAGAACCGCGGAATGCGCTCTTCATCCAGCACATACTTGGTCTGATCGGACATGGCGGATGATCCTCCCCTGGTGATGCTGAAGATTGCGCGAAACGCGCGAGACGCCATCGTTCCCCTGGCTTGCCGCGCATTTCCGCACAAAAGGACAGCCTTGGCAAGAGCGTATCAGGCGCGGCGGAAGCGCAGATAGACGGGCGTGCGGCCTTCACGCACGGCCTTGGCCTCGTAGCGCGTGCCGGGCCAGTCATCAGGCGGTTCGCGCCAATCGCCGGGACGCTCGGCCAGCCACTGGAAACCACCATGCGCCCGCACGTGCGCCAGCGTCCAGCGCACATAGTCGGAAATGTCGCTGACGAAGAGGAATTCGCCGCCCGGCTTCAGGACACGATGGATGTGCACAAGGTTTTCCGGATTCACGAAACGGCGCTTGTGATGGCGTTTCTTGGGCCAGGGATCGGGGTAGAGCAGCCACACGGCATCGAGCGTTTCATCGCCGATGCGCGGCAACAGCCGGCGGGCGTCGTCGAACCAGATCCTGACGTTGGACAGATTCCCGTCCTCGATGGCAGTCAGCAGTTTGGCCACACCGTTGATGAAAGGCTCCGCGCCGATGAAGCCCCACTCGGGATGTTCATTGGCCCGGTGCGCCAGATGCTCGCCGCCGCCAAAGCCGATTTCCAGCACCAGCCGTTCCTGCGGGCGGGTGAACAGACGCCGGGGATCGCGCAGGGCATCTTCCGTATCGGAATCCAGACGCACCCGCGGCAGGAGTTCCCGCATCAGCCGTCGCTGGCGCGGCTTGAGCGGACGTGACTTGCGACGACCGAAAAAACGGATTTCCTGCCTACTCTTCCCGTCGTCGTGCATGTATCGGGCTCCCATTCGCACGCCATCGCCATCGTCGCCCCTATGCCGCAAACGGATGCTGCGGACAAGCGGCGGGGACGATGTGGACAAGGACGGGAATGAAGAGGAGAACGGAACGGGCCACCGGGATGGTGGTGGAAGGCTGGACGGGATATGCCCAATCCCTTGCCTGTTGGAAAGAAACCTGTGGCTTGCGTGGAAACGGTGAAAAATGTTGGAAAAGTGTTTTCGGTCATTGGCGCAGCATCATCAAGTGTCTGACATCGTTCATGTTTCTTCATTTCCAAGCCGTCATTTCCCTTTTTACGGCATATGTGGGAAAAGGACAGGCTGTGCAGGAAGGCGGTTTTCCACGCATTCCACGCAGCCAGTAACAAGCATCAAGAAAGATTCTTTCTTTTCCGGAAGGGTGAGATCTTCATGACGGAAGGGCGGAACGGTGAACAGGCGCTGCTCTCTGTGCTGAAGGGAGAGCGCCCCTGGCGGCGGCCGGTGTGGTTCATGCGGCAGGCCGGGCGGTATCTGGAGGAATACCGGCGGGTGCGGGCGCAGGCGGGAAGTTTCCTCGATCTGTGCTATTCCCCGGAACTGGCGGCGGAGGTGACGCTGCAACCATTGCGGCGGTTCGACGTGGACGCGGCCATCCTGTTCGCCGACATCCTGCTGTTGCCGCAGGCGATGGGGGTGGATCTGGCATTCGAGGCCGGGGAAGGTCCGCGGCTTGCGCCGGTGCGCGACATGGCGGCGGTGGAGCGGCTGAGTGATGCACGACCGGCGGCGGAAGCTCTGGCGCCGGTTTATGAGACGGTGCACATCCTGCGCCGGGAGTTGCCCGGGCATGCCACGCTCATCGGTTTCTGTGGCGCGCCGTGGACGGTGGCCACCTACATGGTGGAGGGCGGCTCCTCGCCGGAGCGGCTGCAAACGCGCATGGCGGCGATGCGCGGGGAAGCGTGGCTGGACGCGCTCATGGACAAACTGGTGGAGGCTTCCGCCGCCTATCTGGCGCGGCAGGTGGCCGCGGGCGCGCAGGTGGTGCAGATCTTCGATACCTGGGCGGGTGATCTGGGCGATGGCTTGCGCGAACGCTATGTGACCGGACCCATTCGCCGCATTGTGGAGCGCATGAAGGCGATGGGGGCGGATGTGCCGGTGATCGGCTTCGCCCGCGGCATCGGCGCGGCGCAGCCGGCGTTCGCGCGGGAAACGGGGGTGGCCGCGGTGGGATGCGAGGCTTCCATGCCGGTCGGTTTCATGCGCGATACGCTGGCGCCGGAAGTGGTGGTGCAGGGCAATCTCGACCCGCTGGCGGTGATCGCCGGCGGCACGGTGCTGGAGGAAGGGGTGCGCCGGTTGCTGACGATTCCGAAGGAGCGGCACATCTTCAATCTGGGGCATGGTTTCCGGCCGGAAACGCCGGTGGAAAACGTGGAACGGATGGTGGCGCTGATCCGGGAGCTGGACGATGCTGGCTGAATGGTATCTCTGGATCAAGGCCGTGCACGTCATGGCGGTGATCAGCTGGATGGCCGGTCTCTTTTACCTGCCGCGGCTTTTCGTCTATCACGCCGACGCGAGGGAGCCGGCCTTGCGCGAAACCTTCAAGGTGATGGAGCGACGGCTGTATCGTGCCATCATGTGGCCGGCGATGGTGGTTTCCTGGGCGGTGGGGCTGCTGCTCATCGGCGTCATCGGGTTCGGCGGCATCTGGTTGCACGTGAAGCTGACCATGGTGGGGCTGCTGACGCTGTATCATTTCCTGCTTGGGCGGCATCTGACCCGGTTCGCCGGGGATGGAGAGACACGTTCATCCCGGTATTTCCGCATCATCAATGAGGTTCCGACGTTGCTGATGGTGGTTATCGTGATCATGGTGATCGTGAAGCCGTTCTGAGCATCCCTGAAAGTGATAAGTTTTTCTTTCCTCTTACGAAAAATTCACAAAATTGCGTCTGGCAAAGCGTTGCAATGGCGGGGTGGGTGTCCTATTTATTGGTCAGCAGCCGTTGTCATCCCATACGGGCCAATGCCCCCCGCTTCTATCCCCCTTGGCCCCGACAACGGCCGACGCCGGTGTCCCCTCCCGGCGTATGCGCTGCAAAGGCGCATGTCACTGGGCGCCCGGATCCCCGACCGGGCGCCCTTTTCTTTTGTCCGGGCGGATATTTCGTGCGGGGGTGGGGGGTGGTTCTACGCCATGCGCCAGATGAGCTCCAGGGCGGCGGGGATGTCTTCCTTCCGGTGCACGGGCATGGCGCAGGTCTGACCGCGGCAGGCGATGAGCGCCGGACGTTCCTCCGCACAGGCCGCGGCCTGTAGATGCGGCGGCAGGTCGCGCAGTGGCTGATCGGGGAGCAGGTGTGCGACCGGGGGCAGCAGCGTGAGCTGGCGCACGAAGGTGGCGAGCAATCTCAATGTTTCACGTGAATCCTCTCCATGGGCCAGAACAGCCTTCACGCCGGACCGGGAAAGCCAGAAAGCCTTCAGCAGGCTGGCGTGGGCAAGAGGATTTTCCACCATGTCGCGAGCGAACCGCAGAAAGATGCGTTCGGCCATGTCGGCGTGTCGTGTATCGCCGGTGATGTGTGTCAGGTGGAGTAGGTTTTCCGCCAGCGTGCCCTGGTAAGACGGCGTGGCTTCATCCTCGCCATGTACCTGTCGCAGGGGAATGTCACGCACCGAATCGTGTGTGAAACAGAAGGCGTCCTTCGAGTCGGCAATGTAATGATCGTGTAGCAGTCGCAGCAGGTCCAGCGCGTCCTCGAGGTAGTCGGTGGCGGCCGTGGCCTGATAAAGATCGAGAGCGGCACGCATCATGTTGGCAACACCGTCGGCGGTGGCGGGTGTGGGGAGGAGGTGCCGGTTCCAGCTCTGGCGCAGTTCACCGTCAACGAACAGGGTGTTCCGGACCTCGCGATAGCGGGTTTGCGCCAGCTGCAGCCAGTCTTCATTGTCGAGGGCCAGTCCGGCCTGCGCAATGGCGGAAATGGCCAGTCCATTCCAGGAAGCCAGCACCTTGTCATCTCGCGCCGGGCGCACACGGCGTTCGCGTGCCTCGAACAGCCTGCGACGTTCCCGCGCGAGGATGCGCTCGTGTTCGTCGTCCATGAGCATTGGCTGGTGGCGCCGGTTGAGGATAATCCTGCCTTCCCAGTTGCCCCCGGGCGTGATGTCGTAGGCGCGGGCAAAGAGTTCGAAGTGCTCCGGTGAAACGATGCCGTGGATCTCGTCGTATGACCAGACGTAGAATTTTCCCTCCTCGCCTTCGCTGTCGGCATCCAGGCTGGCGGCGTAGCCCGCGCCCTCGATGTGCAGTTCGCGTTCCATGAAGTCTATGGTTTCTGCGATTCGCAGGCGAAACAGTTCGTCGCCCGTCTGCAGCCAGGCGATAGCGAGGGTGGAAACGAGAAGGGAGTTGTCATAGAGCATTTTCTCGAAGTGCGGCACCAGCCAGAGCTCGTCGGTGCTGTAGCGGGCAAAGCCGCCGCCGAGGTGGTCATAAATGCCGCCCTGACAGATGTGGCGCAGTGTGTTGACGACGTGTTGTTGCGCCTGGGTGCCGCCGGCGTGGAGCAGAAGATTCAGTGCCGGGCATTGCGGAAACTTCGGTGCTCCGCCTATGCCACCCTTTTCCGGATCGAAATGGCGGATGAGTGCCTGGCTGACCTTGCGCGGCAAGTCGTCCGGCAGGGATACGGTGGCGGGTTCGACATGCTCGCGTTGCGCCAGCGCCTGCGACAGGGCGCGGGCGTTTTTCAACAACTTCTCACGATCATGCTGCCACAGGCGGGCGATTTCCTCCAGCACCTGACGAAAGCCGGGACGGCCATAGCGTGGTTCTGGGGGGAAATAGGTGCCGCCCCAGATGGGCGTTCCGTCGGGAGTGAGAAACATTGTCAGCGGCCAACCGCCCTGTTCACCCAGCATGTGCAGCGCCTGCATGTAAAGCCGGTCCACATCCGGCCGTTCCTCCCGATCCACCTTCACGTTGATGTAATGGGCGTTCATTACCCGGGCGATGTCCGGGTCTTCGAAGCTCTCGTGCGCCATCACGTGACACCAGTGGCAGGCGGCGTAACCGATGGAGAGCAGAATGGGGCGGTCAAGCTCCTGGGCCAGCCGAAAGGCCTCTTCACCCCAGGGCAACCAGTGGACGGGGTTGTCCTTGTGCTGGAGCAGATAGGGGCTGATGGACCCGGACAGACGGTTGCCGATGTCGATGATGGTCATGAAAATGCCTCGTTGAGCCATGGTTCGTCTTGTGGAAAGGATGGCGCGCCGGGCGTTGAGTGAAAAGGGTATACGCCCGCGTTTTCGGCTGGTGGATGCGGGACCTGGTGAAGGACGCTTGCTGCGGGAAGATGGACATGGGGAACGACGATACCATTTTCGCGGTGTCTTCCGGTGCCGGGATGGCGGCGGTGGCGGTGGTGCGGTTGTCCGGCCCGCTCGCCGGAGAGGCGCTGCGGCGGTTGACGGGGCGCTCTCTGCCGCCGCCGCGCCGGCTAGCACTGCGCACTCTGCGCTCGCCGGCGGATCAAGCGATGATCGATCAGGCGCTGGTGGCCTGGCTTCCCGGCCCGCGCAGTTTCACCGGTGAGGACATGGCGGAGCTGCATGTGCACGGCAGCCGGGCGGTGATCGACCTGTTGCTGGAGGCGCTGGGCCGCATGAAGGGCCTGCGGGCGGCGGAACGCGGTGAGTTCGTGCGTCGTGCCTTGTTGTCTGGCCGCATGGATCTGCTGGAAGTGGAAGCATTGGCCGATCTGTTGCGGGCGGAAACGCGGGCGCAGCACGGTCTGGCGATGGCGGCACTGGAGGGGGAGGCGTCGCGACTGGTCCGCTCCTGGCGGGCGCAACTTGTGGAACTGCTGGCATTGCACGAGGCAGCCATCGATTTCATCGACGAGGAGGACGTGGCCGGGCAGGCGCTGTCTGGTGTCGATTCGCGTTTGCAAACATTGCTACAGGAGATGCGTGGGGCCATAGATACCGCACTCCCGGCGGAACGCATACGGGAAGGGGTGCGGGTGGCCCTCGCGGGGCCGCCGAACGTTGGCAAGTCCTCTCTGCTGAACTGGCTGGCGGGGCGGGAGGTGGCCATCGTCAGCGACATGCCGGGAACGACGCGCGACGTGCTGGAGGTTCTTCTGGATCTGGACGGCCTGCCGGTGGTCGTGTTCGACACGGCAGGTCTGCGGGAGGATACGGCGGATGGGGTGGAAGCCATCGGGGTTGAGCGGGCGCGGCAGGTGCTGCACGGGGCGGACGTGGTGGTCTGGATGCAGGCGCCGGATGTTTCTGCAATGGAGCCTCCGCATATTGATTCGCCGGTGATACGGGTGTGGAACAAGGCGGATGTCGATTCCTTCGCAAAACGATCCGGCGATTGGCTGACGATTTCCGTGAAGGAGGGAACGGGACTGAATGCGCTGCTGGATGCCTTGAGAAAGGCAGTGAAACAGCAATTCGGCGCGGCGGAATCAGCCCTGTTCGCTCGCGCCAGGCAGAGGCAGGCCATCACCCGGGCGATGGAGGAGCTGGAGGCGCTGCGCCTGCGACCCGATCTGCCAGTGGAGCTGGCTGCGGAGCATGTGCGCCGGGCGGTGCGGGCGCTGGATGCGCTCATTGGCCGGGTGGACGTGGAGGATCTTCTGGATCATATCTTCGCCGAGTTCTGCATTGGCAAATAGCCGCGTTTCACGTGAAACAGGCGAGTCAATAGCATTGCCGGTGTTTTGCACAGGAAAAAGTATCTTGTGTAAAAGGCGTGTATAAGGCCAAGTCCATGGCATCATGACAGAAGTGCGAAAGGCATATGACGTGCTGGTGATCGGTGGCGGGCATGCCGGCTGCGAGGCCGCGGCGGCGGCCGCGCGCATGGGTGCGCACACGGCGCTGGTCACCCACGATCCGGCCAAGATCGGCGAGATGTCGTGCAATCCTGCCATCGGCGGGATGGGCAAGGGCCATCTGGTGCGTGAAGTGGATGCGCTGGACGGCCTGATGGGCCGGGTGGGGGATGCGGCGGCCATTCACTACCGGCTGCTGAACCGCTCTCGCGGGCCGGCCGTGCATGGTCCCAGGGCGCAAATGGATCGATCGCTCTACAGACATCACATGCAGGCCGCGCTGGCGGTGCAGGAGAATCTCCACGTGCTGGCCGGCGAGGTGGCCGATCTCATCGTGGAGCAAGGCCGGGTGCGGGGTGTGGCGCTGGCCGATGGTGCTCGCATCGAGACGTTGGCGGTGGTGCTGACCACAGGAACGTTTCTGAACGGCCTCATCCATCTGGGCGAAAAGAGCTGGCCGGCTGGCCGCATGGGTGATGCGCCATCGCTGGCGCTGGCAGAACGCCTGCATGACATGGGCCTGCGCATGGGCCGCCTTAAAACGGGTACACCGCCCAGGCTGGACGCCCGCACAATTGATTTTTCGCGACTGGAGGAGCAGCCTGGAGACGCGGAGCCGGTGTTTCTCTCGTTCCTGACGCAGGCGGTGCACAATCCGCAGGTGCTGTGCCACATCACGCATACCACGGAAGACACGCACGCCATCATTCGCGACAACCTGCACCGTTCCGCCATGTATTCCGGCCGCATCCGGAGCACGGGGCCACGCTATTGTCCGTCCATAGAGGACAAGGTGGTGCGTTTCGCGGACAGGAAGGCGCATCAGGTGTTTCTGGAGCCGGAAGGGCTCGATGATATCACCATCTATCCCAACGGCATTTCCACCTCTCTGCCGGAGAAGGTGCAGAAGGCCATCATCACCAGCATGCCGGGGCTGGAGCGGGCGCGCATTCTGCGTCCGGGTTATGCCATTGAATACGACTACGTGGATCCGCGCGAGCTGGCGCCTTCACTGATGCTGAGAAAGTGCGAGGGTCTGTTTCTGGCCGGGCAGATCAACGGCACCACGGGTTATGAGGAAGCGGCGGCGCAGGGCATGCTCGCCGGCATCAATGCGGGCCTGTTCGCTGCAGGGCGTTCGCCGGTACAGATTTCCCGCACCCAGGCCTACATTGGCGTGCTGGTGGATGATCTTGTCTCGCGGGGAGTGAGCGAACCCTACCGCATGTTCACTTCGCGCGCCGAATACCGGCTGAAACTGCGGGCGGACAATGCCGATGAACGCCTCACGCCGCTGGGTGTTGAACTGGGCGTGGTGGGTGCGGAACGCACCCGGGCCTTCGAGCGCAAGCGACGGGATATTGAGGAGATTCTGGCCTTCGCTGAGGCACACACGCTCACACCACAGGAGGCGCGCCGGCACGGTCTGCCGGTGAATCTGGACGGGCGGCGGCGCAATGTCACAGATCTGCTGGCATTGCCGAATGTCACATTGGAGCAGCTGTTCGCGATCTGGCCGCGACTGGCGATGTTTTCACGTGAATCATTGCAGCAGCTGGAAGTGCGCGCCATCTACGCCGGTTATCTGGAGCGACAGGAGCGCGATGCGGAGCTCATACGGCGTGAAGAGGCCCTGCGCATTCCTCCGTGGCTGGATGTGGATGCCATTCCCGGTCTGTCGAACGAGATTCGCGAGAAGCTGAAGCGACACCGGCCCGCCAACATCGCGCAGGCTCAGCGCATAGATGGCATCACACCGGCGGCGCTGGCCATTCTCATCGCCGCCATCCGCCGCATGGAGCGCCCGCGTCCGGCGGCAGAGTGAGCGGGCGTTTCCGTCCCCAGGGGGCTTTCCCGCCGCACCGGTGCCCCAAGCCGTTGAATGTGTATGGCTGGAAAAGGACGGGATGGGCGTCAATGGCACTTTTTCGCTTGAATGCATGAGGGCATGAATCCGTGCGTGATGACCGGAAGATCCTGCCGAGGGACGCTGGCCCCGAGGATGTGTGCCAGAGGTGCGGGCTGGATGATGATGCCCGTGCGCGGCTCGAGACGTATGTGGAGGCGCTGAAACGGTGGAATGGGCACATCAACCTGGTGGCGCCTTCCACGCTGCCGGAGGTCTGGGTGCGGCATGTGGCAGACGGCCTGCAGTTGCTGTCGCCGTTACGGCAACGGGGAATGAGGCAGGTCCTCGATCTGGGCAGCGGCGGTGGTGTGCCGGGGCTGGTGCTGGCTCTGGCCGAACCGGCCCTGGACGTGCACCTGGTGGAATCCACAGCCCGCAAGTGCGCATTCCTCAGACAGGTGGCGCAGGCATGCGGAATTGATGTAAACATTCACCAGCAGCGAATCGAAGCGCTGGATGCGCAGGCACTTGGCGCGGGCCGGCAAACAGCGGTAACGGCCAGGGCGTTGGCACCCCTGCCACGGCTGCTGGATCTGGCCGCGCCGCTGCTTGAACGGGGAGCGCAGGCCTTTTTCCTGAAAGGACGGCAAGCGCGGGTGGAGATGGAAGAGGCCAGGCGCTCGGGATGGCGGTTCGATTCGGAGATGAAACCATCCATTACGGATACGGAAGGAGCAATCCTGATGTTACGTGAGGTGCGCCGTGGCTGAAGGTGGAACGCTGCAGGGCTTGCGCATTCTGGCCGTCGCGAACCAGAAAGGTGGCGTGGGCAAGACCACCACGGCCATCAACCTGGGCACGGCGCTGGCCGCCGTGGGGGAAAGGGTGCTGGTGGTGGACATGGATCCGCAGGGCAACGCCACCACCGGGCTGGGCCTGGAGCGCGCCGCGCGCGGCCGCTCCACCTACGAGATGCTCATCGGCGAGGCGGAGCTGGCGGATATCATACTGGAGACGGGTATTCCGGGACTCGATTGCGCGCCGTCTTCCCTCGATCTGCTCGGAGCGGAGCTGGAATTGGCGGAATTCGACCGCAAGGCCTTCCGGCTGAAGGATGCCATCGCCGCCTGCCGGACGGGTGATGGCTGTGACTACACCTACATGCTGCTGGATTGTCCGCCCTCGCTCAATCTGCTCACCATCAACGCGCTTAGTGCGGCCGATGCCGTGCTGGTGCCCCTGCAATGCGAGTATTTCGCGCTGGAAGGGCTTTCGCAGTTGCTGAGGACGGTGGAACGGGTGCGCAAAACGCTCAATCCGAAACTGTCCATCCAAGGCATCGTGCTGACCATGTACGACAAGCGCAATTCGCTCTCGGCCCAGGTGGCGGAGGACGTTCGCAACGTGCTGGGCGCCAAGGTGTATGAAACGGTGATCCCACGCAATGTCCGTGTGTCGGAGGCGCCTTCGCATGGCAAGCCCGTGCTGCTTTACGATCATCGCTGTCCAGGGGCGCAGGCCTATATCCGTCTCGCTTCCGAAATAATCAGGCGTGAGCAGGAATTACGCATCAATTCATGATTTGAGTCGTATACGGAATGAATGGGAATCGGGAAGGAATCGAAGCATGAACAATCCGAAGAAGCGGCTGGGCCGTGGGCTTGCGGCGCTCATCGGCGATGATTTCGCCGATCCGGAAACGGCGTCGGAGAAGGAACAGGAAGGGCTTGCCACCGTGGCGGTGGCCGATCTGCTGCCAAGTCCGTTCAATCCGCGGCATAATTTCGACGAGGCGGAGCTGTCCGAGCTGGCGCAGTCCATTCGCGAGAAGGGCTTGTTGCAACCCATTCTGGCGCGGCCGGCGGAGCAGCCGGGGCGTTACGAGATCGTGGCCGGCGAGCGGCGTTGGCGGGCGGCGCAGATGGCCGGCGTACACGAGGTGCCGGTGATCGTGCGTGAGCTTTCCGAGCGCGAGGCGCTGGAGGTGGCTCTGATCGAAAACGTGCAACGCGCGGACCTGAACGCGCTGGAAGAGGCGCAGGGATATCGGCGGCTCATCGACCAGTTCGGTTACACCCAGCAGCAGCTGGCGGAGATCATCGGCAAGAGCCGTTCGCACGTGGCCAATACGCTGCGTCTGCTGAATCTGCCGGACGAAGTGCTGACGATGATCCGTGACGGAGAATTGTCCGCCGGGCATGCGCGGACGCTGGTGGCCACCGATGATCCGGCGGGGCTGGCGAAGAAGATCGCGAAGCTGGGCCTTTCCGTGCGCGAGGCCGAGCGGCTTTCGCAGGAAGAGGGACGCAAGAAGGACCGGTCGAAGTCCGGTGACGGGTCCGCGCCCGATGCCGGCCCGGATGTGCGGGCGCTGGCGCGGGAGCTTGAAGAGGCGCTGGGGGTGGCCGTCTCCATCAGGCCGAAGGGAAGGAATGGCGGTCGGCTCGTCATAGAGTGGCGGACGCTGGAGCAGCTCGATGACTTGCGCGCGCGCCTGTTGCGCACGTGAGCGCGCACCGGCCCGGTCGTTTCATGCGAAACCCAGCGCGCGGCGTACATCGGCGGGCGTGACGCCGGTCGCGCGGAGAGTGCTCAGCGCGGTGTCCCCGGCGCTCTTGGAAAGCTTGCGCCCTTGTTCGTCGGTGATCAGCCGGTGGTGGACGTAAACCGGCTCGGGCAGATCCAGCACCACCTGCAACAGGCGGTGAATGGCCGTGGCGTGAAAGAGGTCCTGTCCGCGGGTGACATGGGTGATGTTCTGTTCGGCGTCGTCCATGACCACGGCGATGTGATAGGAAACGCCGATGTCTCGCCGGCCCAGTATCACGTCGCCCCAGCGCAAGGGGTCGGCCGGTACGCGGCCGTGTTCACCGTGCGGGCCGGCTCCTTCTTCCCGCCAGGAGAGCTGTTCACCGGTCTTGTACAGGGCGAGCTCCAGCGCCTTTTCCATGTGCAGGCGCCAGGCGGGCGGCGCGGGCGCTGCCGAGCCCGCCTTCCATGGCGTGCCGCTGCACGGCATGGATAACGATTCGCTTTCGGAACGACCCCTGCAGAAACCGGGGTAGAGCGGGGCGCCGTCGGGATCGATTCTCCCCTGTTCCGAACTTTCAGCGGCCCGTTTCAGACGGGTGCGGGTGCAGGTGCAGGGATAGAGCAGACCCAAGTCCTTCAACCGTGAAAGCGCGCGGCAATATGCCGTGAAATGCCGGCTCTGGAAACGCACCGGGCATGGCCAGGACAGGCCCAGCCATGCGAGGTCGTCGAATATGCCCCGCACGTGTTGCTCGCGGGTGCGGAAAACGTCGATGTCCTCGATGCGCAGCAGGAATTCACCGCCGTGGCGTCGGGCGTAGTCGGCCGCGAACAGGGCGGAATAGGCATGCCCCAGGTGCAGGGAGCCATTTGGGCTGGGAGCGAAACGGGTGCGGACGGTTTGCGTCATGGGCCCGGACGCCGGAGTGAAAGCCGCCGGAGCGAGGGGTGGCGCGGGCCGCTCGCCCGCCGGCATTCAGTCCTTCATGGCCTTCACGATGTCTTCCAGCATCTTCTTGGCATCGCCGAAGAGCATCATGGTGTTATCGCGGTAGAACAGCGGGTTGTCGATGCCGGCGTAGCCTGGCGACAGGGAGCGCTTGATGAACAGCACGTTGCCCGCCTTCCACACCTCCAGCACCGGCATGCCGTAGATGGGTGAACTCGGGTCTTCCTCGGCCAGCGGGTTGGTGATGTCATTGGCGCCCACCACCAGCACCACGTCAGCCTGGGCGAACTCGGGGTTGATGTCCTCCAGCTCGAAGACCTCGTCATATGGCACGTTGGCCTCCGCCAGCAGCACGTTCATGTGCCCGGGCATGCGGCCGGCCACCGGATGGATGGCGTATTTCACCTCCACGCCGTGCTTCTTCAGCTCGTCCTCCAGCTCGCGCAGGGCGTGTTGCGCCTGCGCCACGGCCAGGCCATAGCCCGGCACGATGATGACCTTGTTGGCGTTCTCCAGCAGGAAGGCGGCGTCTTCCGCCGAGCCGGCGCGCACCGGCTTCTCGCCCTCGTCGGCCGGACCGGCGGCCGCCGTGTCGCCGAAGCCGCCGAGAATGACGGAGATGAACGAGCGGTTCATGGCCCGGCACATGATGTAGGAGAGAATGGCGCCGGAGGAGCCCACCAGCGCACCGGTGATGATGAGCGCAACGTTCTGCAGGGTGAAGCCGATGCCCGCCGCTGCCCAGCCGGAGTAGGAGTTGAGCATGGACACCACCACCGGCATGTCGGCGCCGCCGATGGGGATGATGAGCAGCACACCCAGGGCCAGCGAAACGAGCACGATGAGCCAGAACACGCCATGCCCCTGACCCATGACGAAGGCAACGATGAGGAATACCAGCAGCAGGCCCAGCGCGATGTTGATGAGGTGGCGCATGGGCAGGATGGTCGGCCGGCCGGACACCAGCCCCTGCAGCTTGGCGAAGGCGACCAGAGAGCCGGTGAAGGTGAGCGCGCCGATGGCGGCGCCGAGGCTCATTTCCACCAGCGAGCCGGTATGAATGGCGCCGGGAGCGCCGATGCCGAAGGCCTGCGGCGCATAGAGCGCGGCGGCCGCCACCAGCACGGCGGCCAGGCCCACCAGGGAGTGGAACGCCGCCACCAGCTGCGGCATGTGGGTCATGGGAATGCGCCGGGCGATGACGGCGCCGATGCCACCGCCGATGGCCAGCCCCACGATGATGAGCGCCCAGGTGAGCGCGCTCAAGCTCGGCAGGATCATCAGCGTGGTGAGGATGGCCAGCGCCATGCCGGCCATGCCCATGTAGTTGCCCATCTGCGCCGTCCTGGGGTGCGAAAGCCCGCGCAGCGCCAGGATGAACAGCCCGCCGGAGATCAGGTAGAGCAGAATGGTGAGTTCCTGCGACATGTGGCGCGCCCCTTCAGTTCTTCTTCTTGAACATGGCCAGCATGCGCTGGGTCACCAGAAAGCCGCCGAAGATGTTCACCGCGGCCAGAATGAGCGCGATGAAGCCGAAGGTGACCGCGGCGCCGGAATAGAGCGCGCCCGCGCCCACCGCCAGCAGCGCGCCGACCACGATGACGGAGGAAATGGCGTTGGTGACGGACATGAGCGGCGTGTGCAGCGCCGGGGTGACCGACCAGACGACGTAATAACCGACGAACACCGCCAGCACGAAAATGGCGAACAGGTAGATGAACGGATCGCCCGAAGCGGCCGCGCCGGCGACGGCATCGGCGGCCGTCCCGCCCTTGGCCACGGCCTTTTCGGCATAGGCCTTCGCCGCGTCGGCGGCGGCCGCGGCTTCCTCCGCCGCCTTGCGCGCGGCCTCCGCTGCGGCACGCGCCTTTTCCGCAATTCCCTGCACGTCCTGCATGGCTTTGCCCCATTGTCGCTGTCGGTTCGTGCTTTCGTCTAGTTCAAGCTTCAACCTACTTTCCGTCATTGCCGGCCTTGTGCCGGCAATCCAGGGAGGCAAACGCCAAGCATGGAATAATCGCGGGCTCGTCGGAAAAACACATGCTTGCCGTATTTTGCCCTGGATCCCCGGGACAAGCCCGGGGATGACGGGATGTGCTATTTCTCCACCTGCTCCTTCAGCTTCGGATGCACCAGTTCGCCGTCGCGCGTGAGCAGCGTGCCGGCGATGATCTCGTCCTCCGTGTCCACCTTCAGCGCCCCCTCCTTGCTCACCAGCAGCTTGAGGAAGTTGCGCAGGTTGTTGGCATACATGGCGCTGGCATCCCGCGGCACGCGGCCGGCCATGTTGGTGTAGCCGATGATGGTGACGCCGTTGTGTTCCACCACCTCGTTGGGTTTGCTCAGTTCGCAGTTTCCGCCGCGCGCCGTGGCCAGGTCCACGATGATGGCGCCGGGCTTCATGCTCTCCACCATTTCCCTGCTGATGAGCTTCGGCGCCGGCCGGCCGGGGATGAGTGCGGTAGTGATGACGATATCCATGTCCCTGACGTGCCCGGCCACCAGCTCGGCCTGTTTCTTCTTCTGCTCTTCCGTCAGCTCCTTCGCGTAGCCGCCCTCGCCAGCGGCGGCCAGCTCCTCCAGGAAGATGAATTCGCCGCCCAGCGAGCGCACCTGCTCGCCGGCTTCCGGGCGCACATCGGTGGCGGAGACGGAAGCGCCCAGCCGGTGCGCGGTGGCGATGGCCTGCAGCCCGGCCACGCCCGCGCCCATGACGAACACCTTCGCCGGCGGTATGGAGCCGGCGGCGGTCATCATCAGCGGAAAGATGCGCGGGAAGGGCTGGTGCGCCTCAATGACGGCGCGGTAGCCGGCCAGTGAGGCCTGCGAGGAGAGCACGTCCATGGCCTGCGCACGGGTGATGCGCGGTATCAGCTCCATGGAAAAGGCGACGAGCTTGCGCCTGTTGAGCTTGTCGAAGAAACCGCCGTCCTCCCACGGGTCGAGCATGCCGATGAGCAGCGCGCCTTCCTTCATGGCGGAGAGCAGCGAATCCTTCGGCCGGCGCACGGTGAGGACGATGTCCGCCTCCTTCACCGTGGCGGAAGCGGAAGAGGCGATGGTGGCGCCCGCTGCTTCGAATTCGGCGTCGGTTATGAAGGATTTGTCGCCCGCACCCTTCTGCACCGTCACCGCGTGGCCTGCCTTGACATATTCCTTTACCGTGGCCGGCGTGGCGGCGACGCGCGTCTCGTCGCTTTCCGTTTCTGTCGGGATGGCGATCTTCATCGACGACGTTCCCTGCTTGGCATCGGCGGGGAGGTGGTTCTGCCGACCCCGCGCGCAGTCCGGTATTCCAGAGTGTGCCTATGCCAGCACGCGCCCCGGTTCAAGACCCGGCGATGCAATTTTTCGTCTTATTCCCGTTCCGTGCCGAAATGAAAGTGCGCCAGCACTCGGTTGGCAAGCGCCTCTTCTTCCAGCGGCGCCAGCGCCAGTCTCTCTTCCGCCGCCAGCACGGCGTCAATCTTCGCCTTCGTCTCCGGCCGGCGCGGCAGGAACAGCGAACAGGTGTCGTCGCAGGGCCGGGCAGAGGTGCGCTCGGTGCCGATGGCGCGGGCCAGGTCGATGATCTCGCGCTTGTTCATGCCGCACAGTGGCCGCAACACCGGAAGGGTGGCGGCGTTGTCGATGGCGCGCATGTTCTCCAGTGTCTGCGAGGCCACCTGTCCGACGCTCTCGCCGGTTATCAGCGCCAGCGCACCAATTTCCTCGGCATAGGAACAGGCCAGCCGCATGAAGGAGCGGCGCAAGAGCACGATGCGCAGCCGCTCCGGCGCGTGCTCGCGGATGTGCTCCTGGATGGGCAGCACCGGAACCAGCGCCAGCGTCAGCCGCCCCTGGATGTCGGACAGGCGGCGGGCCAGATCCTTCGCTGCTTCCAGCGATTCGTCGGATACCAGTGGCATGGAGTGGAAATGCACCGGGTGGGCCTTCACCCCGCGTTTCATCATCAGGAATGTGGCGACCGGTGAATCGAAGCCGGCAGACAGGAGCGGCACGGCGCGGCCGGAGGAACCCACCGCCAGTCCGCCGATTCCCGGCTCCTTCAGATAGGCGATGATGCTCCCTTCCAGCACCTCCACCTGCACCTCGCGCTGGAAGTTCCGCATGGCGGCCTTGAGCGCACCGTCCGGCGCGGCGCGGAAGATGGCGGCGGCGAAGGCGCGCTCGATTTCCGTGGATGTGAACGCAAAGCGCTTGTCCACGCGCCGCGCGGTGACGCGAAAGGTGTGGCCCATGACGCGCCCGGCGAAGACGGGCGCCAGCGCGGCCAGCGCCTCCATGCTCTTTTCCGCCACCTCGGTGAAGCCGAAATAGGCCACGCCGGGGAACAACGCCAGCGCCGCGCGCAACGTTTCCCGCCAGCCTTCGGGCGGAGCCGTGTTTTCTTCCCGCCGTTCGATGAAGATGCGGCCGCGGGCATTGCGCGCGTGCAGCGGAAGCGCGCGGGCCTTCAGCATGTCGTTGAGGTTGCGCACCAGCTGGCGCTCGAAATCGGCGCGGTTGCCCCCTTTCAGTGCGATTTCGTCGTAATGGACGATGACCAGAGGCGTGCTGTTCGATCGCGATTTCATGATGTGGCAACTCTTTCAGGCGCGGGCGGGCGCCTCCATATTGTTTCCAGGGGCCTTCATATGGCACCTCGCAGGCAGGCTTCAATGCCTTGGATCGCCGCATCGTCGGCAAGAGGGGATCAACAAAGGGAGACAGAACGATGCAGGAAGTGAAGAAGCGGAACTACCGCCGCGAATATGGCACCTCGCTGTGGCACTGGTGCAAGAACTGCGAGGATTTTCCCGCCTCCAATTACACCATTCGCCATTTCTCCCCGCATTATGGCGACCTGTGCCCGAAGTGCAAGGAGCTGGAAGACGCAGGGTCCTGCGAAGAATCCTGACCGGACACACCGGGAAAGCGAGCGTGGAGGCGGCCCTGGCGGCCGCCTCTTTGCGTTCATGCGCCGGGGTGCCATATAGAGGCTGACGTCAGCTCATCCGGTTGCGCTCGGGAGGAGAGATGAAAGTCGGTGATACCCATTACCGCTCCATCTGGTTCGACGAGGAAGCGCAGGTGGTGCGCATCATCGACCAGCGCTGGCTGCCGCACGAATTCCGCGTGGTGGCGCTGGAAACGCTCGACGACTTCGCCACCGCCATTCGCGACATGTGGGTGCGCGGCGCGCCGCTCATTGGCGCCACCGCCGCATGGGGCGTGGCCATGCTGGTGCGGGAAGACGCCTCCGACGCCAATCTCGCGAGCACCGTCGAGGTGCTGATGGCCACGCGGCCAACGGCGGTGAACCTGCGCTGGGCGCTGGCGCGCATGCGCGAGGCGCTGGAACCGTTGCCGCCGGAGGAACGCTGGCCGGCGGCAAGGGCGGAGGCGCAGGCCATCTGTGAGGAGGATGTGGCCATCAACGAGGCCATCGGTGAACATGGCCTTGCGCTCATCCGCGAGATCGCCGCTGGGAAACCGGGCGGCGCGCCGGTGAACATCCTCACCCATTGCAACGCCGGCTGGCTGGCCACCGTGGACTGGGGCACGGCCACCGCGCCCATCTACAAGGCCGAGGCGGCGGGCATCGCCGTGCACGTGTGGGTGGACGAGACGCGGCCGAGGAACCAGGGGGCGCACCTGACCGCGTGGGAGATGGCCTCGCACGGCATTTCCCATCACCTGATCGTGGACAATGCCGGCGGGCATCTCATGCAGCGCGGGCAGGTGGACTTGGTGATCGTGGGCACCGACCGCACCACGGCCTGCGGTGACGTGGCCAACAAGATCGGAACGTATCTCAAGGCGCTGGCGGCGCATGACAATGGCGTGCCCTTCTACGTGGCGCTGCCGTCTCCCACCATCGACTGGACGCTGTGCGACGGGAAAGACATTCCCATCGAGGAACGCGGTCAGGACGAGGTGCGCAAGGTGTGGGGCCGGCTCGAGGATGGGGCGGTCACGCAGGTGACCATCTGCCCGTACAATACCCCGGCCGCCAATCCGGCCTTCGACGTGACGCCGGCGAAATACGTCAGCGGGCTGATTACCGAGCGCGGCGTGTGCGCCGCCTCGCGCGAAGGATTGCTTTCGCTGTTCCCCGAACGGACAAGGGAGGCTGCCAATGGCTGAATTCGTGCTGGAGAGCAAGGCGCGTCACGCGGTGTGCAAGGTCATGCGCGAGCTGAAGGAGATGGGGCTGAACCGCGGTGCGGAGGGCAACGTGTCCGTGCGCTTCCGCGACGGTTTTCTCATCTCGCCCACCGGCGTCATTCCGGAGGACATGGCGCCGGAGCAGGTGGTGTTCATGGACATGCAGGGCAATCGCTCCGGCACGTGGAAGCCTTCCTCGGAGTGGCGCATGCATCTGGCCATCTACCAGACCCGCCCGGAAGCACAGGCGGTGGTGCATACTCATTCCGATCACGTCATCGCGCTGTCGTGCCTGCGCGAGCCCATTCCGCCGTTTCATTACATGGTGGCGGTGGCCGGCGGCAGCCTCATCGACTGCGCGCCCTACGCCACTTTCGGATCGGAAGAGCTGGTCGAGCACATGCTGAAGGGACTGGGCAACCGCAAGGCCACCATGCTCGCCAACCACGGGCTCATCTGCTTCGATTCCACCCTGGAGAAGGCGGCGCTGCTGGCGCAGCAGGTGGAGGCGCTGGCGAAGCAATACATGATCGCGCGGTCGGTAGGCGAGCCGAAACGTCTCTCCGATGACGAGATGGCGAAGGTGGTGAAGAAGTATGCCGCCTACGGCCAGCAGGGGATGGGTAAAGAGGCGGAATGACGGCAGACGCGCAAGGGGGCGGCATGTCCGATCTGTAAGTTGTTCTTCCGCGGCGTCTGCGGTAGTGCTGGCGGTGGGAGAACGGTGGCGGCAGGGAAAGCGGCAGGGACGCATGTTCAATTATCTCGCCAATCCGAACCGGTTTCTGCGCCTGCAGAGCAGGGTGCAGCCCTTCCTGCTGGCGGCGACGGTGCTGGTGCTGGGCTATGGCCTGTATCTGGGGCTGTTCGTGGCGCCGCAGGACTACCAGCAGGGCGAGACGGTGCGCATCATGTTCGTCCACGTGCCGGCCTCGTCCATGGCCATGGGCATCTACGTGTTCATGGCCATCGCCCACATGCTGGGTTTCATCCTGCGCCATCCGCTGGCCGATGCTGCGGCCAAGGCGGCGGCGCCCATCGGCGCGGTGTACACGCTCATATCGCTGGCCACCGGCTCACTGTGGGGCAAGCCCATGTGGGGCACCTGGTGGGTCTGGGATGCGCGGCTGACCTCCATGTTCGTTCTGTTCCTGCTCTATCTCGGGTACCTCGCCGTGTGGCAGGCGGTGGAGGAACCGCACCGGGCCTCGCGCATCGCCGGCATCGTGGCGCTGGTGGGCGTCATCAACGTGCCCATCATCAAGTTCTCGGTGGAGTGGTGGAACACGTTGCATCAGCCGGCATCGCTGTTGCGCAAGGGTGGCCCGGCGGTGGATCCGTCCATCCTCACGCCCCTGTTATGGTGCATGGCCGGATTCGCCCTGCTCTTTCTCACTTTGATGCTGTATAACCTGCGGGCGGAAGTTCTTTCGCGGCGACTGCG
>JALUAB010000018.1 GCA_027051195.1 Hyphomicrobiales bacterium | reverse complement strand
ATGCAAGAGGCGACCGGCCGGGATGGCTTTACCGGCCGGAAGTCGGCGCCGGCACCAGCGGCACCGGAGCCCCCGCCGCCGCCGGCCGCGCCGGCACGGGAACAGTCCGCGTCGTGGCGGCCACCGGCGGAATACCGTTGTTCCGGCGTGCCCGCTGAAACACGGCCAGGAACTGCTCCGCCAGACGCACCGCATGCTTGCGCTGTTCCGGCGCCAGATCGGGATTCGCGTGCGCCGCCGCCTTGTCGGCGGCCACCGCCGGCCCGCGCAGGCGCAGAGCGATCAGCCGCCAGGCCTCCGCCGCCACCGGATCGGGGCTGAGAATGCCCGGCAGGCCACGCGCCGCCAGCCTCGACAGCTCGGCCGCCGCCGGCGCGTGCCCGGCCATGGCCGCACGCTTGAGCCAGCCCACGGCCCAGCGCTTGCGGGCGATGCGGCCGTCAGAGGCCAGCGCCACCAGCGCCATGCCATAGAAGGCTCCGGCATGGTTGTGCGCCGCCGCCATGTTGTAGAGGCGGAAGGCGCGGCGCAGATCGCGGCGTTTCTTCTTGCGGCCGATGCCGGTCCGATAATAATCCGCCACGCGCACCAGCGCATCCACGCTCAGCACCAGCCGCCGCAGATCACGCTCGTCCGGGTCGTAGCGCTTCGCCAGCGCCCGGTAATGGGTGAAGGCCTTCTCGTGATCCACCTTGCCGCCGCGGCCTGTGCTGTAGAGATAGCCGAGATACCAGCCGGCGGTGACTTCTCCGGCCTTGAACGCCTTGCGGAAGAGCTTGCGCGCCCGGGTGTAATCGCCCGCCCGCCAGGCGGCACGCGCCTTGCGCATGAGCGCCGCGCGCGTTTTCGCCTGTTTCGCGCGGCTGCGCGCTGCGGGCAGCCGCCGCGCCGGAGCGTAGCTGTGGAACTGCCGCAGCAGATCCAGCTCCGCTCCGCCGTCGTCCCGCGCGAAGGCGGGCGCCGGCGCGGCCGCTGGAAGCGACAGCGCGAGGGCCGCTCCCAGGAAGGCCGCGCCGAGCATGCGCCGTATGCCCTCAGATGTCCGCATAGACGCGCTTTTCTCCCTTCTTGCCCGGATGCGTCACCGCGCCGTGACGGGCCGATCCCACCAGCTGGGCGTATTTCCACAGCGCGCCGGAGCCGAAGTTCTCTTCCCGCGGTGTCCACTCCGCCCGCCGGCGCTCCAGCTCCTCGACGGAAAGCTCCACCTCGATGGTGCCGGCCACCGCGTCCAGGGTGATGATGTCGCCGTCGCGGATCAGCCCGATGGGCCCGCCCACCGCCGCCTCCGGCGAGACATGTCCGACGCAGAAACCGCGCGTGGCGCCGGAGAAGCGGCCATCGGTGATCAGCGCTACCTTGTCGCCCATGCCCTGGCCGTAGAGCGCAGCCGTGGTGGCCAGCATCTCGCGCATGCCGGGACCGCCCTTCGGTCCCTCGTAGCGGATCACCAGCACGTCGCCCTCGTTGTATTGCCGGTTGGTGACGGCCTCGAAGCACTCCTCCTCGGTGTCGAAGCAGCGTGCGGGCCCGCGGAACTTCAGATGGCTCATGCCCGCCACCTTCACGATGGCGCCGTCCGGCGCCAGATTGCCGCGCAGCACCGTAACCCCGCCGGTGGGCGAGATCGGGTCGGAGGCCGGGCGCACCACGTCCTGCTCGTCGTTCCAGCGCACGCTGGTGAGGTTCTCCGCCATGGTGCGGCCGGTCACGGTGAGGCAGTCGCCGTGGAGATACCCCTCCTCCAGCAACGTCTTCATCAGCAGCGGAATGCCGCCGGCCTCGAACATGTCCTTGGCCACATACTTTCCGCCAGGCTTGAGGTCGGCGATATAGGGCGTGCGCTCGAAGATGCGCCCCACGTCGAAGATGTCGAAGTCGATGCCGCACTCGTGCGCGATCGCCGGCAGGTGCAGCGCCGCGTTTGTGGAGCCGCCGGAGGCCGCCACCACGGCGGCTGCGTTTTCCAGCGCCTCGCGGGTGACGATGTCGCGCGGGCGGATGTTCTCTGCCAGCAGGCGCATCACCGCCTCGCCGGCGGCATAGCAGAGCTGGTCGCGCATCTCATAGGGCGCCGGCGCGCCACAGGAATAGGGCAGCGCCAGGCCGATGGCCTCGGCCACCGTGGCCATGGTGTTGGCCGTGAATTGCGCGCCGCAGGAACCGGCGGACGGACAGGCCACGTGCTCCAGCTCGTTCAGTTCCTCGTCGGACATGGCGCCGACGGAATGCTTGCCCACCGCCTCGAACACATCCTGCACCGTCACCGGCCTGCCGCGGAACACGCCTGGCAGGATGGAACCGCCATAGATGAACACGGAGGGCACGTTGAGCCGGCACATGGCCATCATCATGCCGGGCAGCGACTTGTCGCAGCCCGCCAGGCCCACCAGCGCGTCGTAGCAGTGCCCGCGCATGGTCAGCTCAACCGAATCGGCGATCACCTCGCGCGACACCAGAGAGGACTTCATGCCCTCATGCCCCATGGCGATGCCGTCGGTCACCGTGATGGTGGTGAACTCGCGCGGCGTGCCGCCGGTGGCGGCCACCCCCTGCTTCACCGCCTGCGCCTGGCGCATCAGCGAGATATTGCACGGCGCCGCCTCGTTCCAGCAGGTGGCCACGCCGACGAGCGGCTGATGCACCTCCTCGTCGGTCAGCCCCATGGCATAGAGATACGAACGGTGCGGCGCCCGCTCCGGGCCCTCCGTCACGTGCCTGGAAGGCAGCCTGCTCTTGTCTATCTTCACGCGCTTGTCCATTGCCGCCCAGCCTCCTCGCAGAAGGGTTTGTCCTGGTCATTCCGGCGCCGCCCCCGTTTGCGCCGGTTCCTGATTGCGCCCTCGCGGGAGGTTTTGCAAGCCTGTCCACCCTTTGAACTCTTGCAGGGCTTCGCGGCGGATTTCGGACAGAAAATGGCAGCAATCGGGCCGCCGTCATTTGCCTCCGTCACTGTGGCCTGTTTGCCACACATCGCGGCGCCCTCATTTGCCCCGCCCCGCGGACCCCGCCTTATTCTTGCTGGTTAACAAGAAGTAAACTTGGAATTTCAAAAAATTTTCCCCGGCAACCAAGCGTTAACCTTAACAGATTTACAAATGGCGCCAGAGTTCAACGAAAAACGGGAATCAGGATCATGAAGAAGCGCACCTCTCTCCTTGCTCTGGCCGCGATCATGACCGCCTCCACCGCAACGGCGGCCATGGCCGCCGATCTGGCGCCGCCGCCACCGCCGGCGCCGGAGATTCGTCCTTCCGTGGCGGACTGGACCGGCCCCTACATCGGCGTGGTGGGCGGCGGCACCTGCATGGAAACGCGGGATGTCTATCGCACCTATTCGTTCACGGACAACAACGGCAACGGCACCTATGATCCGGGCATTGACACGCGGGACACTGCCCCGTCCGACGAGCTTCACTTTGACATGAACGGTTGCGGCTTCACCGGCGGCATCGTCGGCGGCTTCAACTACCAGGTGGACAGCTTCCTCTTCGGCATCGAGGGCGACTGGGTCTGGGGCGGCCGCACCGGCGATCACGACGCCTACACCTTCGTGCCCACCACCCGGCGCGAGCAGGACGCCTACGACATCGACTGGATGACCTCCCTGCGCATCCGTACCGGCATTCTGACCACCGACAGCACCCTGCTCTACCTCACCGGCGGCCCGGCCTGGATTCGCGGCGAGATGAAGGACGTCAACTCCGGCGTGGGCTTCAAGAACACCCACTTCGGCTGGACCATCGGCGGCGGCGTGGAGCATGCGCTCACCGAAAGCATCCATCTGCGCGCGGAGTATCTCTTCGCCTCCTTCAAGCGCAAGGATTACGGCCGCTTCTGCACCACCTGCGACATCGCGGTGGATATCGACAAGGGCATGAACCAGTTCCACACCTTCCGCGCCGGCGTCACCTGGAACTTCGGCCTCTCCAACTGGTGAGGGCAACGCTCTCCTTCTCCATCACTCGCAGACAAGGATGGGTCCCGCGTCTTCAGGGCGCGGGATCATCCCGCCCTTTCACGCCGCCGCGCGGGCATTGACCGGGCGCCCGGTATCGCCAGAAGCGCCATTCGCACCGCGGCACGTCTCCCGGCACCGGGTCCAGGCCATGCGTGCCCAGCGGATGGCAGCGCAACACCCGCCAGAACCCCAGCCAGAACCCCGCCCACGCCCCATGCCGGGCGATGGCCTCCTTCGCGTATTCCGAACAGGTGGGCAGATGCCGGCAATGCCGCCCGACGAAAGCGGACAGCGTGAGCTGGTAACCGCGGATGAGCAGCATCAGCACCCGCGCCGCCGGTCCGGGGCGTCGCACGCGGACGGCATCGGAGGACTCGTTCATCGCTTGCCTTTCACACATTTCGGCATTCTACCAGCCTGCCGCCCACCCTCCAACATTTTCGCATCGCGGCCAGGTCATGCCCTCCCCCCGGCCGGCGCTACCCTTGACCTGCCCATGCATGCCTTACTAGACAGGGCGTGAATGAAACGGACGGCGCTCGCGCCCCTCATGCGGGGCGGCGGGATTTTTTGCATTTCGGGGAATACGCAGCATGACCACCATCACCCGCAGGAAGAAGAAGCTCCCGGACATCGGCAAGGGGCCGGAGATCACGCGCCCTACGGAAGAGGAAGCGAAGGCGGCGGTTCGCACCCTTATCGCCTGGGCCGGAGACGACCCCGACCGCGAGGGGCTGAAGGACACCCCGAAGCGCGTCATCAAGGCCTTCCGCGAATTCTTCGCCGGTTACGAGCAGGATCCGCGCAAGGCACTCTCCCGCACTTTCAAGGATGTCGGCGGCTACGATGACATAGTGATGCTGCGCGACATCGAATTCGCCTCCCACTGCGAGCATCACATGGTGCCCTTCATCGGCCGAGCGCACGTGGCCTATCTGCCCAACCACGAGGTGGTGGGCATCTCCAAGCTGGCCCGCGTGGTGGACATCTTCGCCCGCCGTCTGCAGACGCAGGAAACCATGACGGCACAGATCGCCCACTCCATCGACCAGCAGCTCAACCCCCTCGGCGTGGCCGTCTATATCGAGGCGGTGCACATGTGCATGTCGCTGCGCGGCGTGGAAAAGCGCAACGTCGCCACCGTCACCACGGAGTTCCTGGGCGCCTTCCGCGACGACGCCACGTTGCAGAACCGCTTCATGGAGATGGTGCGCACGCCCTCCGAACCCTTCGCACTGTGAGAATCAACAAAGGCCCGCCCCCACCCGGCCACTTGCCTAATAATCTGGGAGGCCGGGTGGGGGAGCGGGCCGGTGCGATGCGCTTCAGCGCAAAAAACGCGCGGTCGGAACCCCTTGAAATGTCAGAGAAGCGAAACCCATGACCGACTTCACCGCCCGCGATGACGCCGCCGACATCGAGGAAGGCACTGAATTCGCTCCGAAATTCGATGCCGACGGGCTGATTCCGGCCATCGTGACCGATGCCGAAAGCGGCGAGGTGCTCATGTTCGCATGGATGAACGCCGAGGCACTGGCCGCCACCCTCGCAGACGGCGTCGCCACCTTCTATTCCCGCTCGCGCGGAAAGCTCTGGCGCAAGGGAGAGACTTCCGGTGAAACGCTGAAGGTGCTGGAGGCCCGCACCGATTGCGACCAGGACGTGATCTGGCTCAAGGTGGCCCCCCGGGGCCGCGGCGCGGCCTGTCATACCGGCCGCAGGAGCTGCTTCTACCGCATCATCGGCGATGCCCGAAACGGCTGGCGCCTGACGCCCGCCCCCGGTTCCGAGCGCCTGTTCGACCCGAAAGAGGTGTATGGCGAAAGCTGACGGCGGCGCCTTCGCCGCCCCAGCCGCGCAGCCTTTCCATTTTTTCATCTGACTGCCTATTTCTCGCCCCAAGGCGAGACGACTTTGCGCCCGTTGCGAGCTTGGAATCAGAATAATTCCAGGATATCCATGAAAAACACCTAGGAGGAGAGACGACCATGATCAGGAAAATCGTGCTCGCGGGCGCCGCGGCGGCGCTCATCGCCACCCCCGCCCTGGCCGGCAGCCACGGCGGCGGCAAGAAGATGATGAAGATGGACTGCGCTGCCAAGCTCCAGAAAATGGAGAAGAAAGGCATGACCGGCGGCCAGAACGCGGAGCTCTACAATAAGGCGAAGGAGCTCATGAAGGCCGGTGACGAAAAGGGCTGCATGCAGATGGTCTACAAGATGAAGAAGGCCATGAAGGGCGGCAAGGGCTACGGCAAATACTGATGCCGCGGCCATCATGAACAGACGACCGGGCATGCCCGCGCATGCCCGGTCTTTTTCATGTGCCGGGTGATGCTTGCGCGCGTCGTCTTTTTCATGCAACACAGGGGCGGGCCCAGCCTCGCCCGATTCTGCCGGGCCGGGGGCATTGTGCGCGGGTGGCGCGGCGACATGAGCAACCTCGTCTACATCCTGAACGGACCGAACCTCAACCTGCTGGGCACGCGCGAACCGGAAACCTATGGCGCGCTGACGCTGGCGGATATCGAACGCCGTTGCCTTGAGGCCGCCGCGCGCCTTGGCCTGGCGGTGGAATTCCGGCAGCGAAACGGCGAAGGCGCACTGGTGGAGGATATCCACGACGCCATCGCCGCCGGCGCCGGCGGCATCGTCATCAACCCGGCCGCCTACACCCATACCTCCGTGGCCGTGCACGACGCCCTGCGCGCCT
>JALUAB010000017.1 GCA_027051195.1 Hyphomicrobiales bacterium | reverse complement strand
TCTCCCACCGTGCCTGAACCAGTGCTGAATGAAGGTTTGTGGTCACATTCAGATTCGTGATGCGAATTCACATCCATTCGTTTTTCTGCATATGGGCGCCAAATGTGCAAATTGCATGGCGTGTCGGCAATGCATGGCTGCCATGCACAAGGCCCGGCGACGATGCCGGGCCTTGCGCGATTCGTCGGAGCGGACGGCGCCGTCAGTGCTCCACCTTGCTCCAGATGGCGAGCTTGACCATGTACATGAGCAGCGCGAACACCAGCAGGTAGAGCATGGCCATGAGGCCTATTTTCTTGCGCTCCTCCATCTTGGGCATGGAGACCCAGGCGAGGAAGGCGGCCACGTCGGTGGCTTCCTGCTTCAGTGTGTTGGGCGTGCCGTCCTTGTATTCCACGTCCTCACCGGACAGCGGCTGCGGCATGGCAATCCAGTGGCCGGGGAAATAGGGATTGTAATTAAGTCCCTCGCGCGCCTCCTCGTGCGCCGGCGGCTCTTCATACCCGGAAATGAGCGAGCGCACGTATTCGGCGCCGCCATTGCCCTTCACCAGCTTGATGAAAGGCGAAATATACCACGGATAATACCAGCCCTCGCGTGCCTTCACGATGAGCGAGAGATCGGGCGGGACGGCGCCATTGTTGGCGGCCTTGGCGGCTTCCTCGTTGGGGTAAGGCGACGGGAAGGCATCCGCAAGACGCCCCGGGCGGGTGAACATTTCGCCTTCTTCGTTGGGGCCGTCCACGATGTCATACTGGGAAGCGAAGGCCTTGGCCTGCTCCTCCGTGAATTCCGGCCCGCCCGGTTCCGCCAGGTTGCGGAAACGCAGGTATTTCAGGCTGTGACAGCTGGCGCAGACCTGCCGGAAAACCTCCCAGCCGCGCTGCAACTGGGCGCGGTCGAACTGACCGAAGGGCCCCTCGAAGCTGAAGTCGTAATCTTCCGCGTTCTTCTGCGCCGTGCCGGCGGCGTGGGCCGGGGTGGCAATCACCCCCAGGCCAAGCACCACCGCGGCCAGCGTCCTGATGATCCCGTTCATCATGACAACTCCTCGTCCTTATCAGATGTCCGCCGTCAGTGGCGTGCCCGGGAGAGCACCGCCTCGGTGATGGTCGCCGGCATGGGTTTGGGCCGCTCCATCTGCCCCAGCAGCGGCAGGATCACCAGGAAATAGGCGAAATAGAACACGGTGGCGATGCGCGCCGTGATGAGCCACGCGCCCTCCGCCGGCTGAGCGCCCGCGATGCCCAGCGTGATGCAGGCGATGACGAACAGCCAGAAGAAGAAGCGGCCCAGCGGACGGTAGCGGTTGGAGCGCACCTTCGAGGTGTCCAGCCACGGCAGGAACAGCAGGATGATGAGTGACCCGAACATCACCAGCACGCCGCCCAGCTTGTCCGGCACCGCGCGCAGCATGGCATACTGCGGCAGGAAGTACCATTCAGGCACGATGTGCGCGGGCGTGGACAGCGGGTTGGCCGGCGCAAAGTTGATGGAATGGCCCAGATACCAGGGCGAATAGAACACGAAGCCCAGATACACCAGGAAGAAGACGAGAATCGCGTAGAGATCCTTCATGGTGTAGTAGGGATGGAAGGGCAGCGTGTCCTCGGGCGACTTGACGTCGAGGCCATCCGGGTTGTTGTTGCCTACCACGTGCAGCGCCCAGATGTGCAGGAACACCAGGGCAGCCAGCACGAAGGGCAGCAGGTAATGCAGCGAGAAGAAGCGCTGCAACGTCGGATTGTCCACGCTGAAGCCGCCCCAGAGCCACTGCACGATGGTTTCGCCTATGACGGGGAAGGCGGAGAAGAGATTGGTGATGACCACCGCACCCCAGTAGCTCATCTGCCCCCACGGCAGCACGTAGCCCATGAAGGCCGTGGCCATCATGGCGATGAAGATGATCACGCCGATCATCCACAGCACCTCGCGCGGGCTCTTGTAGGAACCGTAATAGAGGCCGCGGAACATGTGGATGTAAACGGCGATGAAGAAGAACGACGCGCCGTTCGCGTGCAGCCAGCGCAGCAGCCAACCATAGTTCACGTCGCGCATGATCTTCTCGACGGAATCGAAGGCCAGATCCACATGCGGCGTGAAATGCATCACCAGCACGATGCCTGTGAGGATCTGCACCACGAGCATGGTGGCCGCGATGCCACCGAACGTCCACCAGTAGTTCAGGTTGCGTGGCGTCGGAAAGTCGACGGCCTGCCCCCGAATTGTGGAGAAGATCGGCAGGCGCGCCTCGATCCAGCGCACCAGCGGATTCCTGAATTCGTACGTCGCGTGTCCGCTCATTGTCGGTGTCCCCTCCCGATCAGCCGATCACGATTTTCGTGTCGGACACATACCTGTAGGGCGGAATGTCCAGATTGCGCGGGGCCGGCCCCTTGCGAATGCGCCCGGCCTGGTCGTAGTGCGAGCCGTGGCAGGGGCAGAACCAGCCGTGGTAGTCACCGGATTCGCCCAGCGGCACGCAGCCCAGATGGGTGCAGATGCCGATCTGCACCAGATACTTCTCGTTCACCTTGCCGTTGGCGTCCTTCACACGGTTCTCGTCCGTGGCCGGGGCGTCCGGCGGCAAGTTGGCGTTGCGCGCGATGGGATCCTTCAGCTCCGCCAGCGGCGTCTCCTTGGCCTTCTTGATCTCCTCCTCCGTGCGGTGACGGATGAAGATCGGCTTGCCGCGCCACTTGATGGTAACGCCCTGCCCCGGCTGCAGCGGCGCCATGTCGAACTCGGTGGAGGCCAGCGCCAGCACCGAAGCGTCCGGATTCATCTGGTCGATGAAGGGCCACAGCGCCAGCGCGGTGCCGGCGGCGCCCACGGTACCCGTGGCGATGAACAGGAAATCGCGCCGGGTGGCTTCCTGATCGATGAAAGTCGTCATGGCCGAACCCTCTTCAGGTTGCCTTTTTCTGCCATCTCCCTGTCAGGCCGCCCGGACGAGAGGGCAGTCTGGCGGAATTGCCCGTCTTTTTACATTGCAGAATGGCAATGTCCAGCGTTCTCGGTGATTGCGCATGGCGCAAATTGCCGCAACGGAGGCGACCTGCGGCTGGCGCTGCAAACCGCTCGCAAGTGGTGGAAATTCCGGCACTTCAGACCGGCCAGGTGACGATGCGGCCGGTCAGGTCCTCGATGTCCACCTCGCTTTCACTCGTCACGCGGCCGATGACGGCGATGCCGGCGCGGCGCACGGAGGCGGGGTCGCCGGTCACGAGAGGGTGCCAGTCCGGCAGCTCCTTGCCCTCGGCCAGCAGACGATAGGCGCAGGTGGAAGGCAGCCAGGAGAGGGAGCGCACCTTCTGCGGCGTGAGCGGCACGCAGTCCGGCATGCGGCGGGCACGTTCGTCATAGGCCATGCAGCCGCCGCACTGGAGGTCATACAGCCGGCAGATCACGGACGTGAAGTGAATCTCCCCGGTGTCCTCATCCTCCAGTTTCACCAGACAGCAGCGGCCGCAGTGATCGCACAGGGATTCCCACTCCTCGCGCGTCATGTCCTCGAGCTTCTTGCGCCGCCAGAAGGGAATATCCTCCGCCCGCCCCGTCATGTTCCGCCCCATAGATGGTGAGATCCGCTTAACCATAGCCGCAACGTTCCGTTCCGCGCGAGTCCCGCGGCACGTATCCTTCTGTTCCATAGAGCCATGTCATGGGGCGGCATGGCCGTCGTGGTGCGTAGGTGGCGTTCATCCGGGGGAGCCTGGCATGGGACTGGAGCAGAAGGGGGACATTTCGGCACTGCTGAACCGGGTTCTGGTGGGCGACTGCCTGACCGAACTCCGGCGCATTCCCTCCCGCTCCATTGACGTGGTGTTCGCCGACCCGCCCTACAACCTGCAACTCTCCGGCAAACTCACGCGGCCAGACCAGAGCCGGGTGGATGGCGTGGACGCGGCGTGGGACAAGTTCGACTCGTTCGCTGCCTACGACCGGTTCACGAAAGCGTGGCTCTCCGAATGCCGGCGGGTGCTGAAGCGCGATGGCACCATCTGGGTCATCGGCTCGTATCACAACATCTTCCGCGTCGGCGCGATCATGCAGGATCTGAACTTCTGGATCCTGAACGATGTGATCTGGCTGAAGAGCAACCCGATGCCCAATTTCCGCGGCCGGCGCTTCACCAACGCGCACGAGACGCTCATCTGGGCGGCGCGGGACAAGAACAGCCGCTACACCTTCAATTACGAGGCGCTTAAAGCGCTGAACGACGACAAGCAGATGCGCTCCGACTGGCTGCTGCCGCTGTGCACCGGGCAGGAGCGGCTGCGCGACGAGACGGGCGCCAAACTGCACCCGACGCAAAAACCGGAAGCGCTGCTCTACCGCGTGCTGCTGGCCTCCACGAAGCCGGGCGACATCGTGCTGGACCCGTTCTTCGGCACCGGCACCACGGGAGCGGTGGCAAAGAAGCTGGGACGGCGCTTCGTCGGCATCGAGCGCGACGAACGTTACGCGGAAGAGGCGCGGCTGCGCATCGAGGCCATCCGGCCGCTGCCGGGTCAGGACATAGAGGTGACGAAGCCGAAGCGGGCGGAACCGCGGGTGCCCTTTGGCGTGCTGGTGGAACAGGGCTTCATCCGCCCCGGCGAGGTGCTGACCGACGCCTCCGGGCGGCTGGCCGCGCGGGTGAGGGCGGACGGCACACTGGCGACGGCGGACGCCACCGGCTCCATCCACCGGCTGGGAGCGCAGGTGCAGGGCCTGCAAACCTGCAACGGATGGACGTTCTGGCACGTCAAGCGCAAGGGCCGGCTGGTGCCCATCGACCTGATCCGCCAGGAATACCGGCAGCTGCTGGCGAAGGAGACGGCCTGAAGCGGGTTTGCGCCGCTGCGCGGGGAGTTTTTCCGCACCTATGCGCACGGCCCACCGCCCCGCACCCTCGCAACCGGCCGCCATCCCGGTGGAAACCAGGACCCCGGGCCGTGGACGCATGAGTCCGCCGCACGAGATCCCGGTTTTCGCCGGGATGACGAGCAAGAGGCCGAAATGACGGGTTGGATTCGGGATCCGGGAAGCTTTTTCACGGGCGAACAGGCCGGGCGGGATCACTCCTGATCCTCGGCCTTCGCCAGATTGCGCACCAGATCCACCACCGCGCGGCGCACGCCAGGATCCTTTATGGCGGCGAAATGGCGGTTGAGCTGCAGACCTTCGGCGGAATTGAGGAAGTCCATAATCATTGTGTGATCACGGGCCTCCGCCATGCCCTCCACCGGCTCCGGGCCGGCCACGGACTGCGGCAGATCCTCGAAGAAATACTGAACCGGCACGCCAAGAATCTGCGCTATGCGATACAGGCGGCTGGCGGAAATGCGGTTGGTGCCCTTTTCGTATTTCTGCACCTGCTGGAAGGTCAGCCCCAGCTCCTTGCCCAGGCGTTCCTGACTCATCCCGATGAGCATGCGGCGCATGCGCACCCGGTTGCCGACGTGTACGTCGATCGGATTTGGATTCTTGCTTGCCATGGTACTCCTCAGACCGCTGGTTGCCGGCCTGGCACGGATTGACAGGAAGATTGCCCTCGAGAAAGGTCATCCCCGGGCAAGCGGGCCAGTGCGAAGCCCAACCCTATCGGGAAAGGGATACACCACGCTTACGCACGGGTCAAACACGTTTGGCAAAACCATCACGTGTTCGTTGCAGCCCCATTAGCACCAACAGAATCAGCATGGCAAGCACAATCTGCCACCTATCCATGCGTGCATAAAAGGCTTGCAAATGATTAGCAGGCAGGGCGGCGTCAATGACGCCGCGCCGGAACAACGGCAACCCTCGCACGATGCGTCCGTTGCCGTCCACAATGGCGGAAATGCCCGTGTTGGCAGCACGCACCAGCGGCACGCCGCGCTCGATGGCGCGGAAGCGCGCGGCCATGAAATGCTGGTATGGTCCGTTGGAGGTGCCGAACCACGCATCGTTCGTTACGTTCAGCAGCCAGCGGGTTTCATGCGCGCGCGCTGGCGGGTCGTCGAACACGATCTCGTAACAGACGAAGGCCTCGAACGGCGGCAGGCCATCCATCCGGTGCGGCCCCGGGTCGCGGCCGAAGAAGAAGCCCCTCGGCATCGGCACCACCTGGCGCAGGCCCAGCGGGCGGAACAGCCATTCCAGCGGCAGGTATTCGCCGAAGGGCACCAGGCGGCGCTTGTCGTAGATGAAGAGGATGTCTCCCTTGCTGTCGATGCCGAGGATGGAATTGAACAGGCGCCGTTCGTCATCGCGGCGCATCTCTTCCGGCGCGCTGCGCAGGGCGCCGGTGAACAGCCAGACGTTGCGCGGCAGAACCTTGCCGATCATCTTCAGTGCAACGGGGCTGTCCGCCAGCAGAAAAGGCACGGCGCTTTCGGGCCAGATGACGATCAGCGGCGCCTTTACGGTGGCGTCACTCCCCTGCTCCGCGCGCACCTTCCTCACCGCCTCGCGGGTTAGATCCAGCAGCAGGTTGAAATTGCGTTCGCGGTTTTCCGGCTTCCACTTCTCCTTCTGGTCGATGTTGGGCTGGATGATGGCAATCCGCACGTTGGCCTGTTGCACCGGCGCGTGCAGCCGCCACAGGCCATAGCCCCATAACGCGGCAAGCAGTGCCAGCCCGGCGCCGCCAATGGCGAGTGCAGCGCGAATGTTGCCCTGCCGCCAGCACAGCCACAGCTGCCCGGGCAGCGCGGACCAGAAGATGACGAGCGCACTCAGGCCCCAGACACCGAGAAGCGAGGCCGCCTGCATGAGCGGCAGAAAGGTCGCTGGTTCCAGCACGTGGGCGAAGGGGTTCCACGGAAAGCCGCCCAAGACGAGCGGGCTTTCGCGCATCATCTGAAAGAGGGGGATGAGCAGGGAGAGGCGGGCGGCCTGGAAGGCATCATCGCGCCAGAGCAGGCCATATACGGCGCCGGCGGCGGCCATGAACGCGGCCGCCGCGGCGGCCAGTGCGGAGACGGCGAAAGGAGCGATGGCGCCGAACCTCTCCGCGTCCACGAAAAAAGCCTCGGCCACCCAGCGCAGGCCCCAGCCCTCCCAGCCCAGGCCGAAGGCATAGAGCAGCGCGGCGGCGGCGAGGGCGCGGGAGCGGCGGCTCTCGCGCCGGCGCAACTGGCCGTGCAGCAGCAGGAGCAGGCCGCTCAGGGCCACGGGCAGCAGCCACCATGCATGGGTGTTCGGCAGGGCCTGCGCGGCGGCCAGTCCGGCGATGAGCGCCAGCGCCGCGTCGCGCCAGATCGGCGGCGGGCCGGGCGGCCTGTATGGCCGGCATATGGGGCGACTGCGGTAGTCGTCCACCGGGTTGCGCGGCTCCGTCTCGCTCATGATGCGCTCTCAGCCCCGCCCGGTCTGGGCGCGGTGCAGAAGGTAGTGGTCGGCCAGCACCAGCGCCAGCATGGCCTCCGCCACCGGCACGGCGCGGATGCCGACGCAGGGGTCGTGCCGCCCTTTCGTGACGATCTCGGTTTCCTCCCCGCCCTTCGTGATGGTGCGGCGGGGCCTGAGGATGGAGGAGGTGGGCTTGACCACCATGCGCACGACGATGTCCTGTCCGGAGGAGATGCCGCCGAGGATGCCGCCGGAATGGTTGGCCAGAAAGCGGGGCCTGCCTTCCTCCATGACTATCTCGTCGGCGGCCTCCGTGCCGCGCATGGCGGCCATGGCGAACCCGTCTCCTATTTCCACGCCCTTCACTGCCGGAATGCTCATGAGCGCGGCGGCGATGTCCTGATCCAGCTTTCCATAAACCGGCGCACCCCAGCCGGCGGGCACACCGGAGGCCACCACCTCCACCACGGCGCCGATGGAGTCACCTTCCTTGCGGATGGCGTCCAGATAGTCCTCCCACTCCTTCGCCGCCGCCGGATCGGGGCAGAAGAAGGGGTTGTTCTCCACCTCCGCCCATGACCAGCGGGAACGGTCGATCTTCTTCTCGCCCAGCTGCACCAGCGCGCCGCGGATGGTGACCTGCGGGATGATGCGGCGGGCCACGGCGCCGGCGGCGACGCGGGCGGCGGTTTCACGGGCGGAAGAGCGGCCGCCACCGCGGTAGTCGCGGATGCCGTATTTCTGCTGGTAGGTGAAATCGGCATGCCCGGGGCGGAACTTGTCGCGGATTTCGGAATAGTCCTTGGAGCGCTGGTCGGTGTTCTCGATGAGGAGTGCGATGGGCGTGCCGGTAGTGATGCTTCCGCCGGTTTCCTCGTCGGTGAACACGCCGGAGAGGATGCGCACCCTGTCCGGCTCGCGGCGCTGGGTGACGAAACGGCTACTGCCGGGGCGGCGCTTGTCCAGATAGGGCTGGATGTCCGCCTCGGAGAGGCGGATGCCCGGCGGGCAGCCGTCCAGCACCGCACCGATGGCGGGGCCGTGGCTTTCGCCGAAAGTGGTCATGCGCAGCGCGCGGCCGAAGGTGTTCCAGCTCATGCGAATCGTCCCGCGGTGGCCAAAAGCCCGTCGGCCGTCTTTGTGGCGCGGCCATTGCGGCGGGTCAACCTCCGGCACGCATGCATAACGAAAACGGGAGCGCGATGGCTCGCGCTCCCGCTGTTGCAACGGTTCGAGGAGAAGCGGATTACTGCGCCGCCTTGATGGCGATCTTTCTCGTCTTCTTCTCCTCCTCCTTGCGCGGAATGAAGATCTTCAGCACGCCCTTGTCGAAGGTGGCCTCGATCTTGTCCTCATCCGCCTCGAAGGGCAGCGTGAAGCGGCGCAGGAAGGTGCCATAGGCGCGCTCGGCGATGTGATATTTCACGCCTTCCTTCTCGGCCTCCTCGATGTCCTTCTCGAGCTTGCGCTCCGCCTTGATGGTGAGCACGCCCTCGTTCAGCTCCACCGAGACGTCATCCGGGTTCACGCCCGGCAGATCCACCTCGATGGTGAGACCCTTGTCGTCCTCCTTCGCCTCCACGACGGGCGTGAAGAAACCGGTTTCGTCACCGTCGCCCGCCGCGGGCTGCAATACCCGCGTGAAGTTCTCCAGCATGTTCTCCATCTCGCGCTGCATCAGAGTGAACGGATCCACACCAACCCGGCGGCGCGCATACGTCGGAACCAGATACCTCACCATGGTTTCATCCTCCCTTGTTCCCGAAACTCTCGACCCAAGCCAGATATGGCAACCATACAAGGACTTAAAGAATTCCTTGCGGTGCCATTGGCGCTTCCGGAAAACTAGATGGGAAGGCGGCGCACGGGATTCAAGAGGTGGCGCCTTTGCGCGCCTGTGCATGGGCGGCGATGGCCGCCTCGGCCTTGGCGATAGCATCCGGCGTGCCCACGTGCAGCCAGGGGCCGTCGTGCGTGAGGCCGAAGAGGCGGCCGGTGCGCATGGCGGCGTCGAACAGCACGTTCATGGAAAAGCGTGGCGCACCCGGCGCGGCGGCGAAGAGGCGCGGGTGGACGACATAGATGCCGGTGAAGACGGGCGCGGCGGGCTTTTCCTCCTCCGTGGCGCGGCGGATGGGGCACGGCGCGGTTCGCGGCAGGCCACCGTCCACGCAGAGGAAGTCGCCGCCCTTGCCGTGACCCACGGCCTGCTCCAGCGGGCAGAGCAGCAACAGGGCGTCCATGCGCGCATCGTCCCAGGCGGCGGTGAGGCGGGCGAGCGCAGGGGTGTCGTCGTCGAGCCAGATGCTGTCGGTGTTGACGACGTAGAACGGATCATCGCCCAGCAGCGGCAGGGCCTTGCGGATGCCGCCACCGGTTTCCAGCAGCTCATCGCGTTCGTCCGAAACGACAATTTCCGGCGGTAATGCCTGCTCCCTTGCCCATTCTTCCAGCTGGCCGGCAAGCCAGTGCACGTTCATCACCACCTTCCGCACACCGGCGGCACGCAGGCGCTCCAGCGCATGGCCGATGAGCGGCCTGCCCGCCACCGGGATCAGCGGCTTGGGCGTGCGCTCGGTGAGTGGGCGCATGCGGGTGCCCAGCCCGGCGGCCAGCAGCATGGCGGTGGTGATGGGCAGTCGGGGCATGGGCGGCGCTCCCTTAAGTGATAACCAGCAGGAACAGGCCGAACAGGCCGGACAGGCCGATGCCGCCCAGCATGGTGAGCTTAGAGACGGGATGCCAGCGCAGTATGCGGCGGGCGAAGAGCACGGCGAACAGCGCCAGCAGCGCCAGATTCAGCACCAGCCAGCCGGACAGGATGGTGTGCACGTCCACCTGCATGTCAGTGCCCGGCCTCCGCCTCTTCTTGTTCCGCCGCCAGCACCCGCACCTCGGACAGGTGGGAATCCAGCCACGCCAGCAGAGATTCCAGCGCCTTCCGGCCCTCTTCCGGCAGGCCCTCGGTGCGCTCTAGGTCGCGCAGCAGCCAGTGCGCCACGCGCGGCAGATGGGCGAGGTATTGCGGCTTGCCGTCGCGCCGGTTGAGGCGGGCGAAGATGCCCAGCACCTTGGCCGCGCGCTGCGTGCCCATGACGGCGTAGGACAGGCGGAAGGCGGCTTCGTCGAAGCCCGGCTCCGCGTTTGCGCGCAGGGTGCAGTAGTGCGCCAGCATTTCCCGCTCCAGCGGCTCCGGCACGGTGATGCGTGCGTCCTGCAGCAGCGATGCGAGGTCGTAGGCGGCGGGGCCGATGACGGCATCCTGCGTGTCGATGAGGCCGACGCGGCGTACGCCCTCGCGTTCGGGCAGCCAGATGAGATTGGGTGAATGGTAGTCGCGCAGCACCCATACGGGGCGCTCTTCAGCGGGTTGGGAGAAGGCCAGGAGCGATTCCATCGCCCGAAGGAAGCCGGCGCGGGCCGCCTCCGGGCAGGTCTCGCCGCCCTTCATGTGGGGCCAGAACCAGTCGCAGAGCAGTTCCGCCTCCACCATTAACGCCCGCGTGTCGTAATCCGCCAGCCGATACGTTCCACCGTCCGGCAGCGCCACCTCGCGTGGCCAGTCCTGCGCGGCCATGTCCGCCAGCACCTCCGTGGCGGCGCGCAGCAGCTCCGGCATCATCCCCTGTGCGTAAAGGCGGCCGAAGACGGCATCGCCGAAGTCCTCCAGCAGCAACAGGCCGGCGTCGAAGTCGTGGGCGAAGATTTCCGGCGCGGCATAGCCCCGCCGCTGCAGCTCCGTGTTGACGGCCCAGACGGCGCGGACGGAACGGGCGAGGTGCACCAGCTCGTCGTAGCTCTTTCCATCCCGGATGGGCGGGCCGTCCGGGCGCTCCGGCATGTCCATGAGGATCATCGGCGGGCGGCCGGGCACGGTGATGCGCTCGTAACGGCGGGTGGAGGCGTCGCCCTGCAGGAAACGGCGCTCGATGTTCGTGTTCTCGCCCAGCGCGCGGCACAGAAAGTCGTGCGCCGCCGCCAGCCGCCGCAGGCGCTCGGCCCAGGCGCCGTGACCCGCCAGCTCCGCCACGCGGCTCCTGCCGCCCTCGGCGTCAGCAAGGCGCACTTCCAGCCGGTCGCGCGGCAGGGCGGGCAGGCGGTCGGGCCATTCCACCAGCAGCACGTGGTCGGCGGCCAGCTCCTTCAGGCCCAGCTCCTCCACCTCGAACGGGTCGGCGATGCGGTAGAGATCCACGTGCGCCACCGGCACGCGGGTGGCATCGTAGGGCTGCACGAGGGTGAAGGTGGGGCTGGGCACCTCCGCTTCCGAGGCCACCTCCGGCGGCAGCATGGCGCGGATGAAGGCGCGGGCCAGCGTCGTCTTGCCGGTGCCGAGGTCGCCGAAGAGCAGGATCCATTCACCCGCGTTCGCGAACAGGGACAGCTCGCGGCCCAGCGCTTCCGTTGCCGTGGCACCGGCCAGCGTGCGGCGCAGGATGAAGGTGTTCGCCGTAGCCATGCCCGCGTTCATGCCTGTTCCCGCAATACCAGCCGTTCCTGCGATTGTCGCTGCGGCAGGCGACAGATGACTGTGGTGCCGCGGCCCTCGCGCGAGTGCAGTTCCACGTTGCCACCGTGCAGCTCGATGAGCGCCTTGACCAGCGGCAGGCCGAGGCCGGGGCCGCGGTGGCCCTCCGGCGAGGGTTTGGCGAAGAAGCGTTCGAAGGCGCGTTGCATCATCTCGCGGTTCATGCCCGGGCCTTCATCGGCCACCCAGAAGCTCACGGAGCCGTCCTCGTCGCGGCGGGCGCCCAGGCGGATGGTGCCGCCGCGGGGACTGAAACCGATGGCGTTTATGAGCAGGTGGCGCAGGGCCTGGGCGATGCGGCGGCGGTCGCCGCGCATGACCTGCGCGTCCTCGGCCAGCTCGATCTCCAGCGCCATGTCGCGCCGCGCCAGCTTGCGGGCCAGGCCGCGGGCCACCTCCTCCAGCATGGGCAGCACCTCGAACTCGACGATGTCCAGCGTGAGTTTTCCGGCGTCGATGGCGACGAGGTCGAGAGCGGTGTCGATGCGGTCGAGCAGCTCGTCGGAGGCCTCGCGCACGTCCAGCAGGTATTCGCGCTGCTTGGGGTTGAGGGGGCCGGCCATCTCGTAGTCCACCAGCATCTCGGTGAAGCCGTTGATGGTGGTGAGCGGGGTGCGCATGTCATAGGAGATGGAGTCGAGGAAGGCGGTTTTCACGCGGTCGCTCTCCTCCAGCGCGGCGGCGCGCTCCTGGGCGGCGCGCTCGGCACGCACGGCGTCCGTCATTTCGTGCCAGGTGATGAGCGTGTTGCCGTCCGGCAATGGCACCAGCAGGTAGTCGAACACGCGGCCATCGGCCATGTTCAGACGGCCGGACAGGCCGCGCCGCGCCTCCATGGCGCCGGTAACGGCCAGCTTGAGGTCGTCCCAGAAATGGGTTTCCCGCACCTTGTCCCGGCATTCGGTTATGATGTCATCGACATGCGGGCGCACCTTCAGGCGATTTTCGTCCATGTTCCAGAGATCGGCGAACATGGGGTTGAACAAGCGCAGCCGGCCGTCCGTGCCGAACACCGCCAGCGCCTCGTGCAGGTGATCCAGCGTTTCCTCCTGCACCTGCGAAAGCTCGCGGTAACGCGCCTCCAGCCGCATCTGCTCGGTGATGTCCTCGAACATGTAGATGACGCCCTCGCCCGGCTGCGGCTCGGCGATGACTTCCACCACGTGGCCATTGGCCAGTTGCCAGCGCTCGCGACGGGTGCGGCCCTCCGCATGCATGTCCAGCCAGCGCCGGCGCCAGGCGGGAAAGTCCTCGGCCAGATCCAGCATGCCGGCGTCGTAGATGCGATTGAGGATCTCCTCCTCATGCGGACGCCTGGCGAGCCATGATTCATCCAGCTCCCACAGGCGGGCATAGGCGGCATTGTGGAAGGCGAGGCGGCGGTCGGCGTCGAAGATGGCGATGGCCGTGTGCAGCTGGTCGAAGATGCGGTTCTGCGCCATCCTGCGGCGCTCCAGCTCCTCCTTCAGGCGCTCGCGGTCGCTCACGTCCAGCGCCCAGTGCACGACGCCGGCCTCGTGTTCGCGCTGAAAAACCTCGAAATGCCGCCGCTCCTCTCCCAGCACGGTGCTGGCCAGCAGCCGCTGCCAGCCGCCGCGCTCTTCCAGCAGGCCGGCCGCCGCCAGTTCGCCACGGCCAAGCAGGGACAGTTCCTCCGCCTTGGCGGCTTCCAGCGAGGGAGCGCCGACCAGTTCCAGCCAGGACTCGTTGGCCCATTGCAGGCGCCCTTCCGAGTCGGTGATCCACACCGGAACGGGCGCGCCCGCCAGCAGGCTGGTGATGCGCCGGGCGTGATCCTTCAGCCGCTTGATGTCATGGGACTGTTCCAGCGCCTGCAGACGTTCGCCGAACAGGGGGCGGAAGCGCAGCGCCAGATGACGGCCGGCGACGCGGCCGTCGGCCTCTATCAGCTCGCCGGTGGCGGTGCGCAGGGAGACGTTGAAAGCCTCGCCGCCTTCCGCCAGAAGGGTCAGGCGGCGGCGCAGCTCAGCGGCCGATTCCGCCTCCAGCCATGCATCGAAGTCGGTGGCCTCGTTTTCTTCCGGCAGGCAGGATGTGCGCAGGTGGGGGTGCACGAACGTTTCCACCGGCCTGGCCGAAAGGATCGCCTCATTTCCGCCGGAGGTGTCCTGCGACTGCCACAGCAGCAATATCTGCGGCTCCGCGAGCAGCAGCAGCTCCACCCTGTCCAGCGCGGCCCGCAGATCTGCGCTCTCGGCCTGCGCCTTGCGCACCAGCGCCGCATCCCGCCGCCGGCTCCAGAAAGCATATGCGGCGGCAAGCCCCAGGCCCGCGGCCAGAAGGGGCCAGAGCACGCCGCCCGCCAGCGAAGAAACCATGCCCGTGGCAGCCTGCGCCGGTTGCTGGAGAAGCGCCAGCGGCGGCAGTGAAAGTAACGACCGCAGCGACAGTCGCGATGCGCCTTTTCGCACAACTCCGTATTTTCGCGCCTTCAGCAAGCAAGCCCCCTGCCGTTGCCAACGACTCAGCAGAATCGCCGTCATGATGCGCGCAAACGGTCATGCGCCGCAAGGCGGCCGGCGCATCATGCTGGAAGTATCGAGGAAACAGCTTTCGCCACACGCACGGACAGGGGAGGCAGGCGGCTGGCGCCCTTCCACGCCAGACGAATCAGCCCCCGACGGGCGGAGAATATCGACAAACCGGCGGCGATGCCACCGCCGGCGCCGGATGACCGACAACGGGCGTCAATAACCGAAGCGCGAGGGTGCCGGAGCCACCACCACCGGGCCGGTGGGCGTGACCTTGAGGATGGACAGGCCACGCTCGATACGGCCATCGCGACGGAAGCGGAAGAGGCCGTTCATGCCCTGGAAGCCCTCCGGGTTGGTGATGGCGGCCTCGTTGAAGCCGCCGTAACGCTTCAGCGCAATGGCCAGCGAGGTGGCGTCATAGGCCAGTGAGGCGAGCCTCGGCGGCGTGCCGCCATAGGTCTGGCGATACTTGTTGGCGAAATGGTTCACCAGACGCGGGTCCACCCCGGCATACCAGCCGCCCTGCACGAAACCGATGGTGCGAATGGCCGGCGCATCCCACAGGCCGGTGCCCAGCAGCTGCGCCGTGTTGGGGGCGACGCCAGCGGCACCCAGCGCCTGCGCACCGGCGCGCAACAGCTTCGGCCCCTCGGGGAAGAACAGGGCATCCGCGCCGCCGGAAACGATGGTCTGGCCGATGCGCCGGGCGGGCGCTTGCAGACCGTAGGCGGTGCGCACGTAACGCTCCTCCGCCACGATGGTGGCGCCATACTTGCGGGCGGCGTCCTTAAGTGCCCGGGCCACCACGCGACCATAGTCGGATTCCGGCATGAGCGCGGCGATGCGTTTCTTGCCGCTGCGGGCGGCGTGGCGCACCACGTTGTCCACCTCCGAGGATGGCAGGAAGCTCATGAGATAGACGCCATTGCCCGCCACCTCGGCGCGGGATGAAAAGGCGATGACCGGGACGTTGCGCAGGCGCGCCTCCTCGCCGACCACGCGCACGTTCTCCGCCTTCAGCGGGCCGAGGATGAGGCCGGCGCCTTCCGCCAGCGCCGCCTGCGCCGCCATGCGGGCGCCGGAGGTGGTTCCGGCGGTGTTCTTGACCACCAGGGTTATGTCCGGCTTGCCGGCGTCGATCATGGCCATCTCTGCGGCGTTCTTCATGGCCCTGGCCACCCGGCCGGTGGCGCCCGGCGCGGAAAGCGGCAACAGCAGGGCCACCTTGTTGCCTGCGCCCGGCGCAACGGGCGGCTGCTCCTGCTGCGCCTGATCCTGCACCGGCTGGTCAGCCCCCGGCCCGATTCCTGAGAACATGTCCGTGAAGCTGCCGCCACCGCAGCCGGCCAGCGCAAGCATAATGGAAAGCCCGAGAAGAGCGCCGGTGCGGCGCACGAACCCTTTCGCGCGCGCCGCCACCCCGGCCTTAAGCCTGCCGAAGAAGGAACGCTTCATGGTCATGATCCTGCCAGAACCCCCGGATGAAACCCTGTGCAGGCACACTAGCACAGACGGGGAAGGTGTTGTGAGGTCATTTACCGTGATTGGTTAAAGCTCGCATCAAATCTGCGCAATGCTTTCGGGCAGCAGTATGGCGGGTTCGCCCTTGCGCCCGCGGGGGAGTTGCTCCAGCATGCGCGCATGGGCAGGGACAGCGAGAAGGCCACAGACCGTTCCTTTCTGCTGGCCGGACGGCGCGTGGCGGCGTCGCGGCCGGAGCCGGGGCTGCATGTTGTGGCCACGCCGGTGGGCAATCTGGAAGACATCACCATCCGGGCATTGCGGGTGCTGGCCGGGGCGGACGCCATTCTGGCCGAGGACACGCGACAGACGGCGAAGCTGCTGGAGCGTTACAGCATCCGGCGACCGCTTTCCGCCTATCATGAACACAGCCCGGACGCGGCACGCGCGCGCATCGTGGACAGGCTGAAGGAAGGGGCGGCGCTGGCGCTGGTGTCGGACGCAGGCACGCCGCTGGTTTCCGATCCGGGCGTGAAGCTGGTGCGCGCGGTCATCGCGGAAGGCATTCCCGTGCATGCCGTGCCCGGCCCTTCTGCGGCGCTGGCGGCGCTCACGGCATCCGGGCTGGCCTCGGAGCGCTTCCTGTTCGCCGGCTTTCCGCCACAGAAGAGGCAGGCGCGACGGCGTTTTCTGGAAGAGCTGAAGAATGAGCGGGCGACGCTGGTGCTGTTCGAAAGCCCGCACCGCATCAGCGAATCGCTCACCGACATGGCGGAGATCCTCGGCCCGCGCCCCGCCGCCCTGTGCCGGGAACTGACCAAGCTGCACGAGGAGGTGCTGCGCGCGCCATTGCCGGAGCTGGCGGCGGAAATGGCGGAACGCGAGCGGGTGCGCGGTGAAATCACGCTGGTCATCGCGCCACCCGCGGAGGAAGCGCGGAAGGCCACGGCGGAGGACGTACGCGCGGCGCTGGACGAGGCGCTGCAACGGCTGCCGGCAGGCAGGGCGGCGGCGGAGGTGGCAAGAAGATTCGGCATGAAGAAGCGCGATCTCTACGATCTTGCCGTTTCCATCGCCAAGGGCGGGCATTAACCCTTTTTCAACCATGTCATTCCGCCTCTGCATTCGATTGCGGTAGAGTCTTCTCACTGGCGTGTTGCCGCGGGGGCAACAGGCAGCCGCAAAAACGGGGGCACGACATGCTGAAGGAATTCCGCGATTTCATCATGCGCGGCAACGTGCTGGACCTGGCCGTGGCCGTCATCATCGGCGCCGCCTTCGGGCTCATCACCAAGTCGCTGGTGGACGACATGATCATGCCGTTCGTCGGTTACATCTTCGGCGGGCTGGATTTTTCCAACTACTTCCTGGCGCTCTCCGACAACATCACCGCCACCACGCTGGCCGAGGCCAAGAAGCAGGGGGCCGTGCTGGCCTGGGGCAATTTCGTCACGGTGGTGGTGAACTTCGTCATCGTGGCGTTCGTCATCTTCCTCATCGTGAAGGGCGTGAACAAGGCCATGGAGCGCCGCAAGAAGGAGGAAGAGGCCGCGCCGGCGGAACCGCCGCGGCAGGAGGTGCTGCTGGAGGAAATCCGCGACCTGCTGGCGAAAAAAGGCTGAGCCCACGGCGCGAGAACAGGTTTCCGGGCAGGCAACTCGCATCCACACATTGACTGTCCGGCATGGGCCCCGCTCCCCCCGGCGCGGGGCCTTTTTCATGCCGTGCGGACGGGCCCGGCGCTCCCACGCAACGGCAGCGGCGTTGACCGCAAGGCCGCAGTGCCATAAGTGGAGAACAGGCAACAGACAACAGGCGCAACGGAGGCGCAGGCGCCATGGCCATTCGCAAGATCATCACGCCGCCCAACCCGCTGCTGCGGCAACCATCGCTGAAGGTGGCGGAGGTGGACGACACCATCCGCCAGCTCATCCGTGACATGTTCGACACCATGTATGACGCGCCGGGCATCGGCCTGGCAGCGGTGCAGGTGGGTGAGCCGCTGGCGGTGATCGTGATGGACACCGCCAACGGCGAAAAGGGTGAAGCGCCGCGGCCGCTGGCGCTCGTCAACCCGGAAGTGGTGTGGGCCTCGGAGAAAAAGGCGACGTGGCAGGAGGGCTGCCTTTCCGTGCCGGAAATCTATGACGAGGTGGAGCGCCCGGCGGAGGTGCGGGTGCGCTACCTGGACGAGAACGGGCAGGAGCAGGAGCGGCACTTCACGGGGCTGGACGCCATCTGCGTGCAGCACGAGATCGACCATACGAAGGGCATCCTGTTCATTGATCACCTGAGCCGCCTCAAGCGCGAGCGGTATCTGAAGAAAGTCATCAAGAAGGCGCAGCAGACTGCCGCGTGAAACACGGAGCGCGTCCATGGCCGGCATGAGCAACATGGCGCGGCGGGATGTCGAATCCCTGCTGCACCCCTACACCAATCTGAAGCGTCATGAAGAAGCCGGCCCGATGATCATCGCACACGGGCGCGGCATCTACCTGTACGACGATGCGGGCCGGGAATACATCGACGGCTTTGCCGGGCTGTGGTGCGCGGCGCTGGGGCATGGCAACGAGGAACTCATAGAGGCGGCGCGGGCGCAGATGGAGAAGGTGGCCTTCACCCACCTGTTTGCCCACAAGAGCAACGAACCGGCCATCGAACTGGCGGAGAAGCTGAAGGAGCTGGCCCCCTGCCCCGCCTCCAAGGTGCTGTTCTGCTCGTCCGGCTCGGAAGCCAACGACATGCAGATAAAGCTCTCCTGGTATGCCGCCAACGCGCGCGGCGAGCCGGAGCGCAAGAAGATCATCTCGCGGCGCGGGGCCTATCATGGCGTGACCGTGGCGGCGGGCTCGCTCACCGGGCTTTCCTTCGTGCAGGACGGCTTCGACCTGCCGGTGAACGAGCGGTTCCTGTATGCCCGAACGCCCCATTTCTACCGCGAGGCGGAACCGGGCGAGAGGGAGGAGGAATTCGCCGCTCGGCTGGCGGCGGAGCTGGAGGAGATGATCCTGCGCGAGGGGCCGGAAACCATCGCCATGTTCATCGCCGAGCCGGTCATGGGCGCGGGCGGGGTCTATACACCGCCGGAGGGTTATTTTCCGGCCATCAGCCGGGTGCTGGAGAAATACGGCATCCGATTCGTTTCCGACGAGGTGATCTGCGGCTTCGGGCGCACCGGCGAATGGTTCGGCTGCCAGACCTACGGCGCGCGGCCCACTTCCATTTCCATGGCCAAGGCACTCACCTCCGCCTACGTGCCGCTGGGCGCCATCACGGTGGAGGAGGACATCTACGAGGCGCTGAAGGAGGAATCGGCAAGGCGCGGCATGTTCGGCCACGGCTTCACCTACACCGGGCATCCGGTGGCCTGCGCGGTGGCGCTGAAGGCCATCGAGATCTACGAGCGCGAGAACCTGCCCGAACAGGTGAAGCAGAAGGCAGAAGTGTTTGAGCGGCGGTTCAGGACGCTGGCGGAGCATCCGCTGGTGGGCGACGTGCGGGCGAAGGGGCTCGTGGGGGCGGTGGAGCTGGTGGCGGACAAGGCGACGAAACGGTCGTTCTCGCCAACAGTTGGCATCGGCGCGAGGGTGGCGGCGCTGGCGGAGGAAGAGGGGCTGATCCCGCGTGCCGTGGCCGGGCACAACATCGCGCTGTGTCCGCCGCTCATCATCACGGAAGAGGAAATCGGGGAGATGTTCGACCGGCTCGAGCGGGCGCTCGATGCGGCGGAAGAGCTGGCGCGCCGTGAAGGCTGGCGCGAGGCGTGAAAGGTTAAATCGTGGAAAAGCCGCGCCCGGGGGCATTGGCGCGGGTGGCAGGCGGGGATACAACATGGGCATGGACGAGCGGCTGAAGAAATACGCCACGCAGGACGTGCCTCGCTACACCAGTTATCCCACGGCGGTGCAGTTTTCCAATGACTTCGCGCCGGAGACATGGGTGGACTGGCTGGGCGCGCTGCCCGAGGACGCCTCGCTTTCCGTTTACGTGCATGTGCCTTTCTGCCGGCAGATGTGCTGGTATTGCGGCTGCCACACCACCATTCCCAACACCTACGAGCGGGCGGCGGCCTACACGCGCAGGCTGCTGAAGGAAATAGAGCTGACGGCGCCCATGTTGCAGGGGCCGAAGGGGCGGGTGACGCATTTCCACTTTGGCGGCGGCACGCCCACGTATCTCTCGGAGGAAGACCTCGGGGCCATCGTTTCGAAGGTGCGCGAGCTGTTCGGCTTCGCGGAGGGCGCCGAGATCGCCATCGAGATGGATCCGCGCACGTTCTCGCGCGAGAAGGCCTTCGCGCTGGCGGAGATGGGCTTTAACCGCGGCAGCTTCGGCGTGCAGGACTTCAATGCCCGGGTGCAGGAGCTGGTGAACCGCATCCAGCCCTACGAAATGGTGGCTGAATGCGTGCGGAACCTGCATGACGCCGGCATCACGGCGGTGAACTTCGACCTGATGTACGGCCTCCCGGGGCAGACGGTGGATTCCGTCATAGAGACGGCGAAGCTGGCGGCCGGGCTGCGGCCGGATCGCATCGCCGTGTTCGGTTACGCGCATGTGCCGTGGTTCAAGAAGCATCAGAAGATGATCCGCGACCAAGACCTTCCGGGCATCGAGGAGCGCTATGAACAGGCCATCGCCATCGGCGAAACGCTTACCGCCAACGGCTACACGGCCATCGGACTTGATCATTACGCACGCAACGACGACTCCATGGCAGCGGCACTACACACGGGCACGCTCAGGCGCAATTTCCAGGGCTACACCGTCGATCCGGCGGATGCGCTCGTCGGTTTCGGCTGCTCGGCCATTTCCTCGCTGCCGCAGGGTTATGCGCAGTCGGCGCGCGACATGGCCAAGTGGGCCACGCGCATCGAGGAGGGCCGGCTGGCCATCGACCGCGGCATCGAGATCAGTCCGGAAGACCGCATGCGGGCGGAGATCATCGAAAAGCTCATGTGCTTCCTTCAGGTGGATCCACAGGCGATTGCGCGCAAGCACGGGTTCGACCCGGCACTGCTGACAGCGGCCTACGAGAAGCTCGGGCCGCTTCAGGCAGACGGCCTGTGCCGGGTGGAGAAAGACGGCCGGGTGGTGGTGCCGGAAGAAATGCGGCTGTTCGTGCGCACGGTATGCACGGCCTTCGACGCGCATTACCAGCCCAGGCCACAGCGCCACGCCAAGGCCGTTTGATGCCAACATGCATGATTGAACCACCCACCGCCCCGCGCCCCCACCCAACTTCCAAATTATCCAAGACAAGGCTTGCATGGTGGCGCGTGGCGGTTTCACCGGTCAGCCTTTGTGTGATTTGGCATGACTCCCCTCTCCGCCGTGCACAATGAAAAACCCGGCGCGGAGCGGCGCGCCGGGGGAATGTCGTTTTGCGGGAAGTCCGCTTCAGCGCTTCAGGCTTTCCTCGATGAGCTTCTGACGCAGCCTGAGCCGCATGGCGTTGAGCGACATGCTTTCCGCATTGTCGGACGTATCCAGGAAGCTGTTGCAATCCGGATTGCAGATGAAGGTTTCCTTCTTGCCCTGACGGAAGATGGCGATGGTTTCTTCCGGCTGGCCGGACACCACCACCTCCAGCCTGGCGATCTTGCGTCCCTCATTGTTCATGACGATGACGCTGGTCTTGCCATAATTCTGGCCCTGCACCAGTATCTGGTTGCCCACCACCATGACATCGGCATAAAGCGGATTGCCCACCACCACCGTGGACGGGCGCTCGGAAAGGCGAACGACCTTCACCTCGTCGGGCTTTATCTTCACCGTGGCCGCCTGCGCACCCGCCACCGCGCCCATGATGCCAAGGGCGACGGCAACACCGATGCCGTGGTGCGCCAGAACACGAAGAATGGAACGACCGTCTTTGCGCATCATGATCCCGATCCCGGCTGATGTGTTTCTTGCATGCCGATGGAAACGTTTCCCGCCGGCCAATTCGGGCATCAGCCTGCCAGATCAGGGTAAATTGCCGGTTAAAGTGCTCAGGCGGATGGATTTTCAGCTTCTTTCGCCAGCTTGCCGGCCAGTGCGTCGCGGATGAGCCGGCGTGTTTCCTCCACGCCGTAGAGCGCCACGAAAGAGCCGAAGCGCGGACCCTGCGGCTGGCCCAGCAGCACCTCGTAGAGCGCCCTGAACCAATCGCGCAGGGGATCGTATCCGTGCGCCTTGCCGACTTCATATACAACGTTCTGGATGGTCTGCGCATCCGCCTCGGCCGGTAGTTCGGCCAGTCTTTCCTCCAGCTCGCGCAACGCCGCCTGATCGCGCACGTCGGGGCTGCGGAAACGCTTGGCGGGCTTCACGAAATCCTCGTAGTAGTTGATGGCGTAATCCATCAGCCGGTCCACCTCCGGGTGCGTTTCCGGCGAGGCGCCCGGCGCGTAGCGCGAAACGAAGCCCCAGAGCACCTTCTTGTCTTCCGCATGCGCGGCGGAGACGAGGTTGAGCAGCAGCGAGAAGGTGATCGGCATGTCCACCCGCGGCGGATCGCCCCGGTGGATGTGCCAGACGGGGTTGGCGAGCCGATCCTTCAGCTCCTGCTGCGGATACTTGCGCAGGTGGGCGTAATAGTCGTCCACATGCTGGGGAATGACGTCGAAATACAACCGCTTGGCCGTCTTCGGCTTGTTGAACATGAACAGTTGCAGGCTCTCCTGCGTGCCGTAGCGCAGCCATTCCTCGATGGTCAGGCCGTTGCCCTTCGACTTGGATATCTTCTGGCCCTTCTCGTCCAGGAACAGCTCGTAGATGAAGGTTTCCGGCGGCTGGCCGCCCAGCGCCCGCACGATCCTCTCGCCCACCCTCACCGAATCGATGAGATCCTTGCCGGCCATCTCGTAGTCCACGCCCAGGGCATACCAGCGCATGGCCCAGTCCGGCTTCCATTGCAGCTTGCACCTGCCTCCGGTCACGGGCGTTTCATACGTCTTGCCGGTTTCCGGGTCGCGCCAGACGATGGCGCCGGCATCCAGCTTCACCTCCTCCACCGGCACCTGCATGACGATGCCGGTTTCCGGGTGGATGGGCAGGAACGGCGCGTAGGTCCTGCGCCGCTCCTCGCCCAGCGTGGGCAGCATGATGGCCATGACCTCGTCGAACTTCTCCAGCATGCGCAGGAGCGCGGCGTCAAAGCGGCCGGAGGTGTAATAGTCGGTGGACGAGGCGAACTCGTAGTCGAAGCCGAAAGCGTCCAGGAATTCGCGCAGCTTCTCGTTGTTGTGGGCGCCGAAGCTGTCATGGCAGCCGAACGGGTCGGGCACCTTCGTGAGCGGCTTGCCGAGATTGGCCTGAAGCAGCTCCGGATTCGGCACGTTCTCCGGTACCTTGCGCAGGGCGTCCATGTCGTCGGAGAAGCAGACAAGCCGCGTCTTCACATCGGCCAGCGTCTCCAGCGCATGGCGCACCATGAGGGTGCGCGCCACCTCGCCGAAAGTGCCGATGTGCGGCAGGCCGGAGGGGCCATAGCCGGTTTCGAACAGCACCGGCCTTTCCGGGTCGCGGTTTTTCTGGCGCTGAAGGCGCTTTAGTATCCGCCGGGCCTCCTGGAAGGGCCAGGCCTTCGATTCCATTGCCGCCTCGCGCAGGGCCGCATCAACGCCGCTCATATCGTCATTCCCTCGTGTTCGTTTGTGGTGAGAAGCATCTGCGCCGTTTGCGGCGGTGCGTCAAGGCCGCGCCCTTTTCAGTCGTGGCAAAAAACGGCATAAACGACGGGCGCATGCATCGCGGGAATCACATGAACGCCAAAGCCGGAGAGTTCCATGCCTGCCATCCGCCGTTCCGCCATCCTGATCATCGCCGGCCTGCTGATGCCGCCAGTGGCCTCGCCCACCATCTTCACGGCCGCCATGGCGGCCCCGGCGCAGGGCACGGGCGCCGTGCGCCAGGGCGAGAAGGTGGACATCACCGCCGACGGCATGGAGGTGTTCGAGAAGGAAAACCGGGTGATCTTCACCGGCAACGTGAAAGCCGTCAAAGGGGATACCACGCTCTTCGCCGACAAGGTGGAAGTGCTGACCGAAAAGGTGAAGCAGAAGGACGGCACGGAAAAGGACAAGGTGCGCAAGCTCTTCGCCACGGGGCATGTGCGCATCGTCAAGCCTGACATGACAATCACCGGCCTGAAGGCCATGATGGACGTGAAGCGGGACATCGCCACGGTGGAAGGCAACGTGGTGGTGAAGCGGCGGAAGGCCACCATCCGCGGGCAGAAGCTCATCGCCAACCTGAAGACGAACGTGACCCGCGTGGTTTCCGGCAGGCAGCAGCGCGTGCGCGGGGTGTTTCAGCGCTGATTGGGGCGTGTGTGGCGTTTCAACGCAATTTTAATCAAGCTGGTGCACTTTCGGAAAGGACGTTCGGCATGGAAGCGCAGGCGAACACGGGCCATGACGCCACGCCTGGCGGTGCGGGCGAAAGCAGCGGCATCGTGGCGCGCGACCTGCGCAAGACCTATGGCCGCCGTCCGGTGGTGCGCGGTGTTTCGCTCTATGTGCGCCAGGGCGAGGCGGTGGGCCTGCTGGGGCCGAACGGGGCCGGCAAGACGACGGTGTTCTACATGATCACCGGGCTGATTGCCGCCGACTCCGGCGCCATTCTGCTGGATGGCACGGACGTGACCATGCTGCCCATCTTCCGACGCGCGCGCTTGGGGGTGGGATACCTGCCGCAGGAGGCCTCCGTGTTTCGCGGGCTTTCGGTGGCGGACAACATCAGGGCCATTCTGGAGGTGCGTAAACTGCCCCGGCCCGAGCGTGAACGTGTGTTGAGTGAGTTGTTGCATGAGTTCCAGATCGAGCATCTTGCCCATTCGCCAGCTGTGGCGCTTTCTGGCGGAGAACGTCGCCGGGTGGAAATCGCCCGCGCGCTGGCCGCAAATCCCCGATACATCCTCCTCGACGAGCCCTTCGCCGGGATTGACCCGATTGCGATCAATGATATCCGCCAGCTGGTGCGAAGGCTTACCGCTCGGGGAATCGGGGTGCTTGTTACGGATCACAACGTGCGCGAAACCCTCGGCCTCATCGACCGCGCCTACATCATCCATGACGGCCAGGTCCTGACCGAGGGCACGCCGCAGGAGATCGTGCGGCACCCGGATGTGCGGCGGCATTATCTGGGCGAAGATTTCACACTTTGATGTGCTGAGGCGCAGACCGCCCGCCGCCCCGCGCCCCCGCCCAACCTCCCGATATGGTGAGGCAAGGAGGCTGGGCGGGGGCACGGGGCTTCTCTTCTGCGCTGAGGCGCAGACCGCGCAGAAGCTCTGTGCCCTACCCTCTCACCGCCGCCCAAGCCTCAACGCTGGCAGCGGGGGCAGTAGAAAGTGCTGCGGCCCGATTGCGTTATACGGTGAATGATACCGCTACAACCTGGGCGGCGGCACGACTCGCCCTCGCGGCCATAGACGTGGAATTGCTGCTGATAGCCGCCGGCATCGCCGTTCACCCGTTGATGATCACGCAAGGTCGAGCCGCCGGCGCGGATGGCATCCTGAAGCACCTCCTTCACCGCCGCCACCAGCCGCTCCACCCGTAATGTTGGCCTGCCGGACGGAGACAGCGTGTGCGCCTTGCGCCTGGGCGAGATGCGGGCGACGAACAGGGCCTCACAGGCGTAGATGTTGCCCAGGCCCGCCACCACGCGCTGATCCAGCAGCACGTTCTTCACCGGCGCAGCGCGCCGCGCCAGCTCGGCCGCCAGTTGCTCGGCGCCGAACGCCGCAGAGAGCGGCTCCGGTCCGAGGTGGCACAGCATAGGGTGGTTGGCCGGCTCTTCCACGAGATCGAAGAAACCGAAGCGGCGCGGGTCGGTGTAGACGACGCGGGTGCCGTCATCGAGCCAAAGCGTGAGATGGTCGTGTGGGCCACGCTCGGGTGCGCTGGCGGGCTGGAAATAGAACTCCCCCAGACCCCTGGCCCCGCCCGCGTGGGGAAAGACCGTGTAGCGGCCGCTCATGCCGAGGTGGGAGACGATCCACAGGCCGCCCGACAGATGCCAGAGCAGGAACTTGGCACGCCTTTCCAGCGCCTCCACGCGGCGGCCCGTGATCTGCTGCACGAAGCCTTCCGGCCATGGGAAGCGCAAGTGCTTCTCCGAGATTTCCACCCGTTCGAAGCGCCTGCCCTCCGCCACCGGCGCCAACCCGCGGCGCACCGTTTCCACCTCCGGCAACTCGGGCATTTTTTCTCCTTTTTCAGACCGCTTTCAGACCGCCCACCAC
>JALUAB010000016.1 GCA_027051195.1 Hyphomicrobiales bacterium | reverse complement strand
GCTCCCGCCGTGCCGGTGTCGAACGCTCCATCCACCCGCGCCGGGCGGAACCGCCGCTGAAACGCCCGCACCACCGCCGCCGTGTGCCCGCAATAGATCCCCGAAACCGGCACCCCATAGCCGACGCGCGCCAGCCTTTGCTGGGCATCCCGCACAACCGTCCCCTCATCGCCCTCCCGCAGCAATACCTCTCCCCCGGCCGGCGCCTCCGGCACCGGCAGCGCCAGGCCCGCCGCCGCCAGCCGCGCCCAGGGGAAATGCTCGCCCGGATCCGCCTTGCGCAACGGCGCCACGTCGGAATGACCCACCACCCGCTCCGGCGCGATGCCATGCCGCCGCATGATGTCCGCCACCAGCGCCTCCACCGCCGCCATCTGCACTTCCGGATAGGGAGGCGGTGCGCCGCATTCATGCCCGGCGTTCTGGATCTCGATGCCGATGGAGCGGGAATTCACGTCATCCTCACCCGCCCAGTACGCCGCACCGGCGTGCCACGCCCGCGCCGCTTCCGCCACCAGCTGCACGATGGCGCCGTCCTCTTCCACCAGGTAATGCGCCGACACCTGAGAATCCGGCGAGCACATCCATAGCTCCGCCGATTCGGCGGAAGGACATCCCGTGTAATGCAACACGATCATGTCGATACCGCCGCTGCGCCGCGCCCCGAAGTTGGGTGAGGGTGAAAGCCGCGCCACCAGCGATGAATCGGGCGCCTCGAGAAGGCCGTTCATGACTCTTCGCCACCCTTGCGCGCCACCGGCGCCGGTCTGGGCAGGGGAGCGGCCTCCGGCAGGCGCGTGCGCACCGGCCGGCAGGGCTGGCAGAAGTTCATCAGCACCGCGCCGTGCCGCCCCTGCTCCTTCTTGTGTTCAGGTTCCACGTGAATGCTGGCGTGCACCTCGCCGAAAGCCCGCTCAAGAGCGTGCTCTATGCGGTCGCAGATATCATGCGCGTAACGCACCCGCATGTCGCCCGGCACCACCAGGTGAAATTCCACGAACAGCGCCGAACCCGCCCGCCGCGCGCGCAACTCATGAAACTCCAGCGCCCCGTCGGCGTTTTCCGAGATGACCTCGCGAATTTTTTCCAGTGTTTCCTCGTCCGGTGCCGAATCCATCAGCCCCTGCGTCGATTCCCACAGCAGCTTCCAGCCTTCGTGCAGAATGTGCAGCGCCACCAGAATGGCAAGAATCGGGTCCAGAATGTACCAGCCCGTAAGCCCCGCTACCACGACGCCGCCCAAAACCCCGATGGTGGTATAGACATCGGCCCTCAGGTGCCGCCCGTCCGCCTCCAGCGCCGGTGATTTCAGCTTGCGCCCCTGGCTGATGAGCACCCAGCTCCAAAGCGCGTTGATAACGCCGGCGCTGGCATTCACCAGCAGTCCCGGATCGTTCCACGAAATCGCCCGCGGCTGGAAGAGGTACCCCCAGGCCTCATACAGAATCGCTGCCGCCGCCAGGGCGATGAGCGCCCCTTCCAGCCAGGCGGAGAAATATTCGGCCTTGTGGTGGCCGTAGGGGTGTTCGTCGTCCGGCGGCTGGCTGGCCACGTGAATGGCCCACAGCGCCGCCGCCGCCGCCACCACGTTTACTACCGTCTCCAGCGCGTCGGAATACAGCGCCACCGAGCCGGTCATGAGATAGGCCACGTATTTCAGGCCGAAGACGAACAGCCCGATGAAAATGGAGCCGATGGCCAGCCTTATGGTGGTGCTGCGCATGCGTGCCCCGCTCCGTGAGAAAACATGATGTCGACGCCCCTGCTTGCCAGAAAAACACGCCGCGAACAACGAAACGGCCGCCACGCCTCGCGGTCATGACGGCCGTTGGGGAAAACTTTTCCGCGATCCGACGCGGTGCTCAGCGCTTGGCCGGCACCTTCAGCAGCGCCGGCTTCAATTCCGTCACCGGCGCCGTGCTCGAGCCGTCGGGCTCGTTGTCTTCCTCGAACTCGTAACCCAGCAGCACCGCCGAGGCCACCCCGGCCGCGCCGAAGGTGACGGCGAAACCGCCCATCAGCAGAAACAGGGCCACGTGCGCGAAACGGGAAGTCGCCATCAGCGAATACAGTCCGCCGACATCCGACCACAGAATGAGCCCCAGCAGGAACCAGCCCGCCAGAATGCCGATGCCGGCGTTGCGGAGCATGAACCGCACCAGCCGCGGCAGAGTCTTCCAGGTGCGCACGATCATCGATCCCGTCTCCCTGCTAGGCCGAATCAGCGGCGACATCATCGGCCATTCAACCTTTCATTAGCGATTTTATATCCGTTACCCCGCAAATCAAGCGACAACATGACGCCATCCCTACCAGGCCCACTTGATGTTGGCCGAAACGCCCCAGTGGCGCTGTTCCTCCCGCCCGATGACGACATTGGCGCCCACGTCGAGCGACAATCCTGCCGCTTCGCCGCTGCCGAGCCACGTCACGCCGCCGGAAAGCGTGAAATCATCCCTGTCGCCGGGCAGGGCCACGCCCTTGCGGTATAGATCCCGGTTGTAGCTGATGGAGACGTGCGGCATCGCCGGGGCCAGCCACCAGGAAACCCCGGCCTCCGCCACGCCCTGCACCAGCGCCTCCGTCTGCGCCGGTTGCGGGGTGGGCCCCAGTGGGCCGTATTCGGTATAGGCCCGCCAGCGATCGCGCGAGGCGATGACGCCCAGCCTGCCGGAGAGCATCACCTGCGGCGCAACCCATTTCCACGCATTCAGCGCCCCGCTGAGCATGTAGCCATGCGAATGGCGCATGCCCTTGCTCATCCCCAGCCCCGTCAACCGCTTACGCCGCTGGCGCTGATACACGTAGCCGCCCTGCACGTCAGCCGAGAGCCAGTCTGTGAACTGATGATTCAGAAAGATGCTGGCGAAGGTGTTGTGCGTGCGCTCCCGGCTCCAGACGATGGTGCCCCTGCTGTTGGAATAGGTATGGCTCACGCCCACGCCCAGCACCGTTGCCGGCGTCAGGCCGTAGTCCAGCCCCAGTGTGGAACCGAAGGAATATCCCCGGCTCGCCCGCGCCGGATTGCGATCTCTCATGCGGGAGTGGGCGCCATCGAGCCACAGGCTCCAGCCCTGGGCAGTGCTGCTTTCCCCCGCTACGGGCGTGGCAATGACATCGATCCCTCCCGCGGCCGCCACGCCGGCCCGCTGCGCGGAAAAACGGCGCCACAGCGCATCCGCCTGTTGCCGGGCGGTCATGCGGCGCAATACCAGCCCGGAAGGCGGAATGTCGTCCGCATCGTAATCCTGCAGCTGCCCACCGTTGAGGTCTGTCGGTAACGTGTCGCCGGACAACTGCTCCGCCAGTGCAGTTTCCGCGATGGACAGGCAAAACGCCTGAAGAACGCAGGCGGCCAGCAGTCCCCGCACGGCAAACATCCAAACAACCCCTCAATCAATCATGATCAACCAAATCAGCGGGACACGAACGAATGGCCACGCCGGCATCCGTTTTTCGTCAGCCACCCCCCTCCGTCGGATTTTGCATCATGCTACCGGCCCGCACAAGATCTTCCGGACTGTTGAGATTGAAGAACGGATCCACCACCGCGTCATGATACGACACCCGCGCCACGGAAAGACGCGTGACGAACGCATCGACCTTGCGCAGACCTTCCTCCACCAGCGCCTCGCGCAACATCTCCGCCAGATTCGCCGACCACAGGCCGCACACCGGATGCATCCGGCCGCCCGAAGCCGCCACCGCCACCGCTGCCCCCTCCCGTTCCGCCGCCGTCAGCAGGTCCGCCGCCAGTGTCGTTGGAAAGAACGGCGTATCCACCGCCACGGTAAGGAGCCACGGGGTTGCCGGATGCTCCTCGCGCAGCCACTCCAGCCCCGCCAGCACCCCCGCCAGCGGCCCCGCGAAGCCCGGCACCGGGTCGGCCAGCACCGTGTCTGCGAACATCAGCAGCCGCTCCCGCTCCGCATTGGCGCTTATGGCCACCCGCCCCACCTGCGGCCGCAGCCGGTCCAGCACATGCGCCATGAGCGGACGCCCGCCCAACTCCAGGAACGCCTTGTGACGCCCTCCCATGCGCCGCGCCCGTCCCCCGGCCAGCACCAGCCCGGCCACCTTGTCGCGCGCCGCCACCTGCATCACGGCATCAGTTCACCGGCCAGAAACGCCCGCCCTTCCGCGGTGGCCGGCTGACGGAAAAAGGTCTCCGCCGGCGCATCCTCCAGCAGCAGACCGTTGTGCATGAACAGCACGTGTTGCGCCAGCCGTCGCGCCTGCGCCATGTCATGGGTGGAAAACACGATGGTGGTGCCCGCCTCGTGCAGCTCCATGATGATGGATTCCAGCTCCAGCGTCGCCGCCGGGTCCAGCGATGCCGTCGGTTCGTCCAGAAACAGCACTTCCGGCTTCAGCAGCCACGCCCGCGCCAGCGCCAGCTTCTGCTGCTCGCCGCCGGAAAGCGACCGCGCCGGCCGCCCCGCCAGCCGCGCCATGCCGCACAACGACAGCGCCTGCCGTATTTTTGCCTCCGCCGCTTCGCCGCGGATACCGCGGTTCTTCAGCACATAGGCGAGATTTTCCCGCACGCTGCGCCGCAACAGCACCGGCCGCTGAAACACCATTGCCTGCGCCGCCGCCACTGCATCCGCCTGGCCGCCGAGCGCTCCCTCCCAGCGAACGGTGCCGGAAGTGGGCGTGATGAGCCCGTGGCACAGCCGCAGCAACAGGCTCTTGCCGGCGCCATTGTAGCCCAGCACCACGGTGCGCCGCCCGGGCGGCAGGCGAAAGGAAACGTCGCGAATGAGTGCGGTGCGGTTCACCACGTAATGCACGCCATCAAGCACCAGCGGCAGGATGCTCCCCTTGTCGGAGCGCTCGCCACGCCCCTGCCGTCGCCGCGAACGCTTGCGCTCCAGCGGCACCAGTTCGGCCGGCCCGCCCGCATCGCGAGAACGGGCGGCGCCCCCCTTGCCTCCGGGAAAACGGATGATGGTCATGGCTGTTCCCGCGCGGTTGCGCATCCTGTCCTGCGTTCAGCCTGCCATATCACGCGCCCGCCTGACAAGCCGCCGCCCCGGTTCCGCTGCCATCCGTCATCCTTTGCGCACACCGCCCCCGCAACCACCATCCGGAGGTGGCATACTCGCATCAACACAAGTGAAACATGCAGACTTTCGCAGGTTACAAAATGGAAAGATGCGGTATAATGCCAGCCACGCGGTGTTTTGGTTCCGCTGTCGAATGATGACCGCGCGAGAACACGACGAAGATGCGCGTTCCGGCAGTCCGGCCAATCTCCGCCACAGGACGCGGGCGTCCGCGCACGCGGGCCACGCGGTCGCCGTGGGCAAGCTTTCCGGCACCGTGTGCATCGCCGGCGGCGGCGGCGGATGGGATTTCACCTGCCGCGTACCCGCCGCGCAGCTCATGCAGAAGCTGAATTTGATCGACGGCTCCATGAAGGTCGTCAACATGTCCGTTTCCGGTGGCGGCAAGGCCTTCGCCTACGTCGTCACCAGCCGCAACGAGGATGAAAAACTGATCGTCGCGGCGAGCGCGGCCACCGCCACCCGCCTGGCGCAGAAGGTCTATGGCGACTTCAAGGCCGACGACGTGCGCTGGGTCGGCGCGCTCGGAATGGACTACGGCGTCATCGTCGTGAAGAAGGATTCGCCCTACAGGACGCTGGACGACCTGGTGAATCAGTTCAGGACGAACCCGCGAAAGGCCATTGTCGTCGGTGGCAGTTCTGCCGGAGGCTGAGACCACCTAAAGGTGCTTCTCGTCGCCAGGGCGGGTGGCGTCAAGGATCTGAAGAGCATCACCTACATCCCCTTCGACAACGGCGGCAAGGCGTTGCTGGAGGTCATCGCCGGCCGGGCGGCCGCCTTCACCGGCGACACGTCCGAGGTCATCGGTCAGCTCAAGGCGGGCAAGGTGCGGGTGCTCGCGGCGCTTTCCGACAAGCGTGTGCCGGCGCTGGGCGATGCGAAGACCGCGAAGGAACAGGGCTATGACGTCATCGGCGGAAACTGGCGCGGCTTCTACGTGCCGGCCGGCATCTCCGACGAGGCCTATGAATACTGGGTGAACGCCGTCAGGACCGTCGCCAAATCTCCCGAATGGACGGAGTTGCGCAAGAAGAACGGCCTCGCCGAATTCACCTCGTTCGGCAAGGACTTCGACGCCTTCGTCAGGAAACAGATCGAAAGCGTCGCGGAAATCTCCAGGGAACTCGGCATCATAAAATAGAGCACTCCGGCGGCGGGCGGCGGAAGGGCCGACCCCCTCCCGCCGCCCGCAAAACCGGTGGAAAGCCCGAAGAGGTGGCGGTATGGGCCTGCCCGACGACAGGAAATACGCGCTCGTCATGCTGATTTTGAGCGTGTCCTATTTTTCCTCGGCCTGGTCGCTGGACGCCGATCTCGATCCGGTCAACGAGAAATTCTAGCCGCTCGTTCTTTCCATGGTCATGATCCTTCTTTCCGTCGTCCTCCTCATCCGGCCGTCGGAACATGCCACGACATGGCCCTCTTGGAGGAACTTCGGAAAAATCGCCGTCACATCCGTAGCGATTCTCGCATACAGCCTCGTCATCCGGGAGGTGGGCTTCATCATTTCGGCCAGTCTGCTGATGGCGGTCTGCATGTGGGTGCTCGAGGCCGAGAGAAAGTGGATCGCGCCCATATCCCTCGCCACGGCGACAGGCTTCTACCTGGTCTTCGACAG
>JALUAB010000015.1 GCA_027051195.1 Hyphomicrobiales bacterium | reverse complement strand
TTGGCGATGAGATTGGAGGGGAAGGATTCCACCAGCACGTTGTTGTCGCGCACCGCGCCGTTGTAGTAGCGCCTGGCCATCTGGATGTCGTGCTCGATGTCCGCCAGCTGCCGTTGCAGGTCGAGCACGTTCTGATCCGCCTTCAGGTCCGGGTAGTTCTCCACGGCAACGAAGATGCGCCCCAGCAGCGAGGAAATCTCCTGCTCCACGGCGGATCGCTGCTGCGGCGCGGCATCGCCCATGCCGGCGGCGCGGGCGCGCAGCTCCGTCACCTTTTCAAGCAGGTCGCGTTCGTGTTTCATGTAGCCCTTCACCGCGGCGACGAGATTGGGAATCAGGTTGGCGCGCTTCTTCAGCTGCACGTCGATGCCGGACCAGCCCTCCTTCACCATCTGCCGCGCCTTCACCAGGCGGTTGTAGATGGCGATTCCGTAGAGGATCACGGCGGCGACGATGCCGAGCAGAACGAGTTGGGTCATGATGCGGCCTCCGGCGCTTTTCCACCCTCCACCGCAGCGTGCCCGAAAAGGCGGCGCGCCGCAACAGGTTGCGCCAGCCGATGGAAAACGGGCCGCGCTCCGGAAGGGCGCGGCCCGTTGTTGAAGCATCCGTTTTTCGTCCGGGTCAGCCCGTCTGTTTCCAGGGGTCGTTCTCCGGCTTCCACTTGATGGAGCAGCCGATGGAGGGATACTGCTCCTGCGGACCCTTGCCGGTTTCGGCCACCTGCATCATGGCCTCGAACAGTTCGCGCTTCGCATCCGCCGGCGCAGGCTCCTTGCGCGAGGCGTCCAGACGGCCGCGGTATTGCAGCTCGCGGTCGGCGTTGAAGCCGAAGAAATCCGGCGTGCACACGGCGCCGTAGGCCTTCGCCACCTCCTGCGATTCGTCATACAGGTAGGGGAACGGGAAACCGTGCTTCTCCGCGAAGACTTTCATGTTCTCGAAGGAATCCTCCTCGCGGTAGTTGGCGTCGTTGGACGAGATCGCGACGAAGCCAACGCCGTTCTCCATCAGCTCCTTCGCGTCGCGCACCAGCCGGTCCACGATCGCTTTCACATAGGGGCAATGGTTGCAGATGAAGACCACCACCGTGCCCTTTTCGCCGGCGATGTCGTCGAAGGTGTAGCTCCTGCCGTCCACGCCGGGCAACTCGAAGTCCGGCGCCTTCCAGCCGAAATCGCATATGGGCGCTTCCGCCGCCATGATGTCGTCTCCCTGCTGCGGTGTTCTTTTCGGATATTCTTGATAATCTCCCGGAGACGGCCAGACAAGGCGATGGCCGGAGGCCCGACAAATCAATTCGTCTTGTGGAAAAGGCGATGATGGCGGCGTGCGGCGGGAGCTCCGGCAGTGCATTTCCTTGACTTGCGCGGGATTCGGCCTATGTTCCGGGCAAGCATTTCAGGCGGATTCGCCACCCCGGCCATGTCGGCATCTGGGCCGGGGCCCGGGCATGCCGACGCCTTTCGCGTCAGAACCGCTACAACCGGAGCGCCGTCAGCGGCGCCCATTCCACCCGGCCCCGGCATGCAGGCGAGTCGCGGCGGAGACAGGCGAGACATATCGGACATCCCATGAGTGAACAGGACAAGGCCACGACCACCCCCACCCCGGAAGAGCAAATCCCGGAAGGCCAGGCGAGCGAAAACGCCGCATCGGAGAAGGAAGCGGGTTTCGAGGATCTGGGGCTGAGCGAGAAGGTGCTGGCGGCGGTGAAGGAAGCCGGTTACGAGAAGCCCACCGTCATTCAGCGCGAGGCCATACCTCACGTGCTGCAACGCAAGGACGTGCTGGGGCTGGCGCAGACCGGATCGGGCAAGACGGCGGCCTTCGTGCTGCCCATGCTGACGCTGCTGGAGCAGGGCAGGGCGCGGGCGCGCATGCCGCGCACGCTGATTCTGGAGCCCACGCGCGAGCTGGCGGCGCAGGTGTATGACGCCTTCCAGCAGCTGGGCAGGAACCACCGGCTGAAAGTGGCGCTGCTCATCGGCGGTGTGTCGTTCGACGAGCAATCGCGCATCATCGACCGCGGCGCGGACGTGCTCATCGCCACGCCCGGGCGGCTGCTGGATCATTTCGAGCGCGGCAGGCTGCTGCTGACGGGGGTGGAGATCCTCGTCATCGACGAGGCCGACCGCATGCTGGACATGGGCTTCATCCCGGACATCGAGCGCATCGTGAAGCTGGTGCCGTTCACGCGGCAGACGCTGTTCTTCTCCGCCACCATGCCGCGGGAGATCCAGCGGCTGGTGGACCAGTTCCTGCACCTGCCGGCGCGGGTGGAGGCGCAGCCGCCGTCCTCCACCGCCGAGAGCATCGACCAGAAGCTGGTGCTGGCGCCCGCCGAGGAGGCGGGCAAGCGGGCGAAGCTGCGCGAGGTCATCGACGCGCGTGCGGACGACATCAGCAACGCCATCATCTTCGCCAACCGCAAGAAAACGGTGGGCATTCTGGTGAAGTCCATGCGCAAGCACGGCTATTCCGCCGGTGCGCTGCACGGCGACATGGATCAATACGAGCGGCTGGAGACGCTGCAGAAGTTCCGTGACAACGAGATCACCTATCTCATTGCCTCCGATGTGGCCGCGCGCGGGCTGGACATCCCGGAAGTGAGCCACGTGTTCAACTACGATGTGCCGGTATCGCCGGAGGACTACGTGCACCGCATCGGCCGAACGGGGCGCGCCGGGCGCAAGGGCGAGGCGGTGACGCTGGTGACGCCGGAGGATTTCCGTGCCATCGCCGCCATCAAGGATCTCATTGGCAAGGATATCCCGTGGGAAGGCGAGGCGCCGTCCGAAGAGGAGATCGAAGCCGCGCGGGCGAAGAAGCGCCGTCGCGGCAAGGGCAAGGCTTCCGGCGGGGATGAAAAAAGGGCGCGTGGCGGACGCGGCAAGGGGCGGGCCGCGCCGGCGGCGCGCGGAGGTTCGGAGGAGCGGAAGGAACAGGCCGCGGCGGAAGGCGAGAAGCCCAGGAAGAAACGCCGCCGTCGCAGGAAGCGCAAGGGCGGCGCGACGCAGGGCGAGGCGGCGGCGCCTGCGGCCGGGCAGGGTGGTACCGCCGCAGCGGAACGCGGGAAGGATCGCAAGGACGGCAATGGCGGAAACGCCGGCAAGGGCGGAGGCAACGCCCGCACCTTCGACGAGAACAACATTCCCGCCTTCCTTGCCCGCCCGGTGGAGCGGGAATAGGGCATCAACTTTCAGCCGGTGGCTTTCCACGGCATGCATGACAGGTCGAACGGAAAACGGCGGCGCCCCATCTGGCGCCGCCGTCGGCATGTTCACGTGCGGGAATGCCGTCGCGTCACGGATCAGGCCTCTCAGGCCTCGTCGTCGGCGGGGCGGGCGGCCAGCACGGCGTCATTCGAACTTCCGGTGCCGGCGGGGCTTTCGGCAGCCTCCACGTCATCCGATGCGGCCGGGCCGGGATCCCTTTCCGGGGTGGCGGTATCTTCCACCACCGCTTCCCTCTCTTCGGTGGAGGGGGACTGCGAGGTCTTCAGCGCCTCCCCATCGGCCTGCGCCGGGGCATCGGCCGCTTCCGCTTCGGCGGGTGTATCGGCCTTCGCATCATCTTCCCGCGCGGAAGCGGCCGATTCCGCCGTGACCTCCGCGGGCTGCCGGCGGGTGGTCTTGCGGCGGCGCCCGTTGCTGGTGCGGCGACCGCCACGCTTGCGGCCGTTGCCGCGTTTACGGCCGCCATTGCCATTGGCGGCGGCGTTTTCCTCCCGCGTCGCGTCCGTCTCAGCGGCATCGGCGGCTTCCGAATCACTGGTTTTGGCCCGTGATTGCGCGGCAAGCTCGTCGGCCGGCGTGTAATCGCGATTGCGTACGATGATCACCATGTCGCCCACGTCCACCACGCGGAAGGGCGAGGCCGCGCCACGCTCCTCGCCGCCGGAAGCGCCGGCCGCCTCCTGCTGAAGCGCCTCCAGCTTCGCCTGCGCGCGCTTGCGGGCCTTGCGGCCGCCACGCTTGCCGCGGCGGCGGCGGCGTTTCTTCTTCGGCTGTTCTTCCGCCGAGGCCGATTGCTGACGTTCCGATTCCCGCTCCTGTTCGGCGGCCATCGGCTCGCCGGCCAGCGCCGTCTCCAGGCTCACGGCGGCGTGGCGCGTGTTGGGCGCCGGGCCGGCCCAGCTGCGCTGCGCCGTGGCGATCTCGAAGGCCGCCGGGGCGATATCGCGGTCCGGCTCCACGTAGATGGAGACGCCATAGTGGTGTTCCAGCCCGGTCAGGTGATCGCGCTTCTCGTTGAGGATGTAGAAGGCGCTGTCCGGGTGGCAACGCAGGGTGAAGGTGTTGTCGCTGCCCTCGGCGCGCTCGGCCAGCCGTTCCTCTATGCCGCGCAGAACGGAAAGCGCGGAGGAGGACACGGAGCGGATGACGCCGGTGCCGAAGCAATGCGGGCAGGGGCGGGTGGCGTTTTCCAGCATGCCCTGGCGCAGGCGCTGGCGCGACATTTCCAGCAGACCGAACTGCGAGATGCGCCCCACCTGGATGCGCGCCCTGTCGCCCTTGAGCACTTCCTTCAGACGGCGCTCCACCTGGCGGATGTTGCGCTTGTCCTCCATGTCGATGAAGTCGATGACGATGAGCCCGGCGAGATCGCGCAGGCGCAGCTGGCGGGCGATTTCCTCCGCCGCCTCCAGGTTGGTCTTCAGCGCCGTGTCCTCGATGGAATGCTCGCGGGTGGACTTGCCGGAGTTGATGTCGATGGAAACCAGCGCCTCGGTCTGGTTGATGACCAGATAGCCACCGGAAGGCAGCGGCGCGATGGGGGAGAACAGGCCATCCAGCTGCGCGTCCACGTTATGCCTGGCGAACAGCGGGATGTCCTCCCTGTAGAGCTTCACGTTGCGCACATGCGAGGGCATGAGCATCTTCATGAAGGCGCGCGCCTCCTTGTAGGCCTCCTCGCCGGCGACGAGGATTTCCGCGATGTCCTTGGTGTAGAGATCACGTATGGCGCGCTTGACGAGGTCGCCCTCCTCGTAGACGAGCTTGGGCGCGGTGGACTTGAGCGTAAGCTCGCGGATATTCTCCCAAAGTCGCAAGAGGTAGTTGAAATCACGCTTGATTTCCGCACGGGTGCGCTGCGCGCCGGCGGTGCGGATGATGAGCCCCATGCCCTGCGGCACGTTGAGCTCCTCGGCGATCTGCTTCAGCCGCTTGCGGTCGCGGGCATCCGTGATCTTGCGCGAGATGCCGCCGCCGCGGGCGGTGTTGGGCATGAGCACGCAATAGCGCCCGGCCAGCGACAGGTAGGTGGTGAGCGCCGCGCCCTTGTTGCCGCGCTCCTCCTTCACCACCTGCACCAGCATCACCTGGCCGCGGCGAATGACCTCCTGGATCTTGTAGCGCCGCTTCAGCGCTGCCTTGCTGCGCAGCGGCAGCTCGTCCAGGGCGTCCTCGGCGGCGACCGATTCGGCCTCGCCGCCTTCCTGCTTCTCGCCGTTGGCGTTGGCCGCCTCGGCTTCCGCCTCGGCTTCCGCCTTCAGGAGTTTCTCGCGGTCGGCGACGGGGATCTGGTAATAGTCCGGGTGGATTTCGCTGAAGGCCAGGAACCCGTGTCTGTTGCCGCCATAGTCCACGAAGGCGGCCTGCAACGACGGCTCCACGCGCGTCACCCGGGCCAGATAGATGTTCCCCTTGAGCTGTTTGCGCTGGGCGGATTCGTAGTCGAATTCCTCGATGCGTCCATTCTCGTCAATCACCACCACCCGGGTTTCTTCCGGGTGCGAGGCGTCGATGAGCATGCGCTTGGTTCTGTTGGTCTTCCTGGCAGCCATGTCGGCAACTCTCCATGCGCGGGCAGGGCGCGACCCCGCCCGCCGGGTGCCAATGGCTCCGGCGGATGGATGATGCGCTCTTTCCCGCGATCCTGTCTGGTGAACGGCGCCGGCCGGCGATGACGGCGCAACCGCGTGCGCCGGCGGCGGAAAGGGCGTGCCCTGTGCCGCCCGGCGGCAGCGCCGGCGCCCCCGTGTTCCGCATGATCGTTCTGGCCGGTATCGCCATCGTCATTTGCACTCCCGGACCACGCACCGCATTGGCCGTGCATGGCCAACCATTCTTCGGCATCGCCATTTTCCCGACGGAACCGTCGCGATGCGCTTGCGCTGCGAGCCGTCCGTCCCGCCGGCGTCGCCGCCGGTTGCAGAAGCACTCCCTGGAAACACCCGAGGCCGGCGGCGCATCGGTCGGAATACCGGGGTCGGAAACCGGCCACGGCCGGCAGCCGGGCGTCGAAAAATCCTTGTTTCGCGGCATTCGCCATCGTCGAACGTGCGGAAATGGGCGTTTCTGCCGGGAAGTGATGAAAAAACCGCCCATTCCAGCCGACTCGACACCCAATTTGTAGGCGCTGTGCGGGGCGATGGCAAGCGTTGGAAGTTACAGATGCGCAATTTTCGTGCAGCCGCCGGAAGGAGGGCGAGGCCGAAACAGACGGTTAACCGTTTCTTGCCATGCTCTGGCAGGTGCGAAAGGGGCAGGCGCCGGGACGAACGAAAAGCGGGAATCATGCAGCAGCCATCCACAGGCAATGGCGAGGCGGGCGCGGCGGGTTGGCGACGGCGGTCATGCGCCAGCGTGGCGGTGCTGCTGGCGGCGCTGCTGGCGTGGATAGCGGCGTGGCCCGCGCGGGCGGCGGATCCGGTGCTGGTGCGCGGGCTGGAGGTGAGCGGCGAAGGCGAGAGTGTGCGGATCGCGCTGGTGACGTCGCGGGCCGTTTCCTTCGACGCCAGAGTGCTGGCGGCGCCG
>JALUAB010000014.1 GCA_027051195.1 Hyphomicrobiales bacterium | reverse complement strand
TGGGCGGCGACTCCGACGGAAACAATCAACCACGGGAGCAAGCGCCGGCGCATGAACCAAGGTTCATGGCCGTTTCATGCCGATTTCCTGGGAGGGTTTGCAAATAACGGGGCGGCGCCGGCAATCCACCGGCGCCGCCCTCATTGACCTGGTCGGAATATTCTTCGTCAAAGAGAGGCGTCCGCGCCTGCCCTGTCAGCGCAGCCTCCAGGCGGCGTGGCAGGCCCGGCATTGGCCGGTGAGCTCGCCAATGGCCTCCACCACCTTGCGATAGTCTTCCGCAGTCGGCTTGTCACCCACGGTTTTCGCGACATCCGCGATTTTGGCGGCGACGAGATGCGTCTGCATGCCCATCTGATGCATTTCCGGCGGCAGCACCCGGCCGAACCCGCCAAAGCCCTGCGGCTTCTTCTTTCCCGCTCCCATCTGCATGCCGGGCAGCGGCTTGCCCAGAACCTGCATCACGATGCGCCCCATGCCCATGTGCATCTGATTGGAGTCGCCACCACCCTGCTCGATCATCGCGGCCATGCGCTTGCGCACCAGCTTGCGGATTTCGGCAATCTTCTCTTCCGGCACCTTCGCCGCGCGCAGCTTGTTCATCAACTCATGCGCAGGCCCCAGATCATCCTCCGCCACCCGCGCCACTTCCTTGAAATCGCCCTCCGCCAGTGCGCTCATCATGTCGTCGATGGAGTCCAGAAACCCCCGCATCATGGCGAGGAACTTCTGCTGCATCTGCGGCTCCATCTGCACCGGCGTGCGCCCGTCATCCCCGGCATCCTGCGCCACGGCCGGCGCTGCGAACAACGTCAGGACCGCAAGGCCCGCCATCAGTTTCCTTTTCATGCTTCACATCTCCTGCTTGCAGACCGCTTGTTGATTCACCCCCGCCCTCTGCCACGGGGAAATTACCATTTCCAGCGATGCCGGTCACTTTCTTTGCATCCATGTTTCTCGTGGCAAACACACGCCCGAATCAGATTCGGCCCGTGGACGGCACACTCGCCTCCTTCTCCTCTTCCGGCTCGTCCAGCCGCGCCAGACCGAAGTCGTCGAGAATCGTGTAGATGGACGGCACCACCAGCAACACCAGCAGGGTGGCGGCCAGCAGGCCGAAGGCCAGCGAGGTGACCAGCGGGGTGAGGATCTGCGCTTGCAGGCTCTTTTCCGTCAGGATGGGCAAAAGCCCCACGAAGGTGGTCATGGACGTGAGCAGGATGGCGCGGAACCGCGCGCGCGAAGCCAGCGGCGCCGCCTCGCGCACGCTGGCCGTCTCGCCGTGATAGTGCTTGATGAAGTTCACCAGCAGGATGGAGTTGTTCACCACCACGCCGGAGAGCGCCACCAACCCCAGCAGCGAGGGCATGGAGAAATTCAGCCCCATGAGCAGGTGGCCGAAGATGGCGCCGACGAAGGCGAAGGGTATGATGGACATGACCACCACCGGCTCGATGTAGCTGCGGAACTGGAACGACAGCAGCAGGTAGATGCCGATGATGCCGACGACGAAGCCGGCGAGGATCGACTGCTGCGTCTTGCGCGCCTTGCGATCTGCTCCCTGCAGGGAAACGCGCACCCCCGGATACTTTTCCAGCAGCTTCGGCACGAAGGTGGCCATGGTGTCGGTGACGATCTCGTTGGCGTTGGCGATGCGGGTGTCCACGTCGCCGGTGACGGTGATGGCGCGCTGTCCGTTGATGCGGGTGATGCGCGAATAGCCGCGCCCGGCCTGCACCTCTGCCACCGCCTTCAGCGGAATCAGCCGCCCGTCCGGCAGGGCGATGTCGAAATTGTCCAGATCGGCCACCGAATCGCGATCACGGTCGGAAAGCTGCACGTCGATGTCTATGGAATCGCCGTCGCGCTGCACCGTGTTGACAGTCATGAAGTGAAAGGCCGCGCGCAGCTGGTCGGCCACCAGCCGCCCGTCCAGCCCCAGCATGCGCGCGCCCGGCTTCAGGCGGATGCGGAACTCCGGCTTGCCCGGACGCAGATCGTCGGAAATGTCCACCGCGCCCACATAGCCCTTCAACCACGCCATCAGCTCATTGGAGGCCGCCTTCATTTCCTCCAGATCGTCGCCTTGCAGACGGATCTCGATGTCCAGCCCCGCCGGGCCGATCTTCGTCTCGGAAAAGCGGATCCACACCACGTCCGGCAGGTTTCTCGTCTTCTCGCGCCATTTGGCCAGCACCTCCTCGATGCGGATGGTGCGGATTTCCGCGTCCAGCAGGTCGGCGGTGATGGTGGCCACGTGCGCGCCCGCCTCGCCGGCGGTATCGTTGCGGTTGTATTCCACCGTGATGTTGCGCACCAGATCCTGTTCGTCCGGCTGGCGCGGCTTTTCCTCGCGGTTGATCTCGCGCAACGCGGCGATGGCGCGCTGAACCGTGCGCTCGGTCAGCTCCAGCGGCGAGCCGGCGGGCAGCAGGATGCGCGCGGCGATGGTGTTGCCGTCCAGATCGGGAAAGGCCTCGAACTTCACCTTGCCGCCGGCCATGGCCGCCACCGCCAGCAGGAACAGCATGGCGGCGAAACCGAAGCTGAAGTAGCGCCAGTTGACGGCGAAGCGGGCCACCGGCTCCACGGCCTTCTTGCTGAAGACCTCCAGCCGGGCGTTCATCCAGTCCTGAACCCGCCCTCCCATCTTCGCCGTCTTCACCTTTTCCATGGTGTGCAGCAGGTGGTGCGGCAGGATGAGAAAGGCCTCGATGAGCGACACCGCCAGCACGAACAGCATGACGATGGGAATGACCCGCAGGATCTGGCCCAGATCGCCCTTCAGGAAGGCCAGAGAGCCGAAGATGACCGCCGTGGTGATGAACGAGGCGAACACCGAGGGCATCACCTGCGTCACTCCGTCGATGGCCGCCCGCACCGGCGGCTTGCCCTTGGCCCGGTGCGCCGCGATGTTCTCGGAAATGACGATGGCGTCGTCCATCAAAAGGCCGATGACGATGAGCAGGCCGATCATCGTCATCATGTTGATGGTCATGCCGCCCCACACCATCAAGAGGCCGCCGCCGAGAAACGAGATGGGCAGGCCCAGCGCCACCCAGAACGAATAACGCAGGCCGAAGAACAGCCACAGCGTGAGAAACACCAGCACCAGGCCCTGCACGGCGTTGGAAAGAATGAGGTTGAGCCGGTCGCGCACCAGCGAGGCCTGGTCGTTGGTGATCTCCAGCATCACGCCCTTCGGCAGGCGCGCCTTCTCCTCCGCGATGAAGGCCTTCACCGCGTCCATCACCCGCAGCACGTCGTCCTGCGGCGTCTTGGTCACGTCCAGGATGGCCGCGCGCCGGCCGTTGAACAGGTATTTTTCCTCGTCCAGCTCGAAGCGGTCGGTAATGGTGGCGATGTCGCCCAGCCGCACCTCGCCGCCGGTGGCGCCCGCCACCACCACGATGTTCTCGTAATCCCGCGGCCGCTTGCCCTCGTCGGCGTAGCGGATGAGAATGTCACGCTCCCGCGTCTGCAACGAGCCCGTCGGCAGATCGAAGCTGTTGCGCATCACCGCGTTGGCCACGTCCTGCACCGAAAGGCCCAGCGCCCTGAGCCGCGCCGCATCCAGCGCGATGCGGATCTGATGGGTGGAAAAGCCGCGCACCGTCACCTTGGGGATCTTGCCGGTGCGCTCCATGCGGTCCTTCAGCTGCTCGGCCAGCATCTTCAGGTCCACCGGCGAGGCCGCGGGAGCGGACAGCGCCACGGAGGTGACGAAATCGCGCGTGCCAAGCTGGCGGATGACCGGCTTTTCCACCAGATCGGGAAAGTCGTCGATGGCCTCCACCTCCGTCTTGATGTCGGAGGTGAACTTCTCGAAATTCGCACCTTCCACCATTTCCACGGTGGTGCGCGCCACGTTCTCCATGGCCACGCAGGTGATCTCGTGCACGTTGTCCACGTTGTGCACGGCGTCCTCGACCCGCTGACAGATGGCCTGCTCCACGTCCTCCGGCCGCGCCCCGGGCCAGGCCACGCTCACCTCCACGTTGCGCGGGGCGATGCGCGGAAAGGTCTCGCGCTGCATCTTCGGCAGCGCCAGCAGGCCAGCGGCGATGATGGCCAGCATCAGCAGGTTGGCGATCGTCGGATGGGTGACGAAATAGCGAACCACCGCTTTCATCGCGCCTCGCCTCCCGCCGCCTCACGGGCCACCATGCGTGCCGCTTCCTCATCCACGACCGGCTTGAGCAGCTGCCCCTCCAGGGCCGGAACGAGATCGGTAAGCACGATGCGCTCCCCCGCCTTCAGCCCCTCGCCGATGATGACGAGATCCCGCACGCGCGCGCGCACCGTTACGGGACGCACTTCCAGGCGGTTTTCGGCGTTCACCACGAACACCCTGCCCCCGCGCACCGCCGCGCGCGGAATGGCCAGCACGCCTTCCACCTTGCGGGTGAGGATGTCCATGCGCACGAACATGCCCTTGGTCAGCGGCGGCTTGCGGCCTGGCGAAACATGGGAATACGGGTCGTCCACCTCGCCGATCACGCCCACCGTGCGCGTTTTCGTGTCGAAGGCGTCGGAAAGACGTGCGAATCGCCCCTTCCAGATCACCGGCCGCCCCCCCGCCTCCAGCCGGATTTCCACTGACAGACCGAGCGTGTCTATCAGCTCACGCACCTTGCGCGCGCTCAAATGCACATCACCCGGCAGGCCGGTCACCAGCCGGATCATGGAGCGCATGCGTTGCAGGGGGTATTGCGCCTCCACCTCGGCCTTCGCGATGCCGTCGGCGGCGGCGAGCTGCTTGCCCACCGGCGCGAATTGTTCCACTTCCACGCCCACCATGGAGATGCGCCCGTCGAAAGGCATGCGGACATGCGTGCGCTTCAGGTTCAGCTTCGCCGTGGCCAGCTGCGACTGCAACAGCGCCAGCTGCTCTCGCAGCTCCTTGCGTTGCACCGGAATGAGCCGCAGGGTGTTTTCCAGCGATTGCACCAGCTTGCGCTGGGCGATGAGGGCCTTAAGCGCCTGTTCCAGCACGGTGTCGGCCACCGTGCCGCGCTCCTTCAGTGTCTTCTTGCGCTCGTAATCCTTGCGCGTCACCTCCAGCGCCTGGCGCTCCAGCTCCAGCAGGCTGCGGGTGTTGCGCTCGGTAATGTCCAGTTCGGCCAGTTTTGCTTCCGTGGCGCGGATGTTGGCCTCCGCCTGGGCGATGGCCAGCCGGTAGTCGTCCGGCGCGATGGTGATGATCTCGGTACCCGCCGGGATGATGGCGCCCTTCTTCAGGTCCGGATGGGTGTAAACGACCTTGCCGCCCACCTGGGCGATGGCGTTCCACACCCGGGCCGGTCGCACCGTGCCATAGCCGGTGATGCGCGGCTGCAGGGTGAGCGGCCGCACCTCCATCACCCGCACCACGCGCACCTCTTCCTTCGGCGGCTTGCGCGCCGGTGCCGGGCGGTTGCTCACCACCAGCGCCAGTACCGCGATGCCAAGGGCGAGAGGGGGAATGAACAGCAGCTTGCGCCACATGGATGGATGTCTCCCGAACGATTGTGGTTGCTGGCGATCGCCGCGTCAGATGCTGGTGGCCGGGGGACGGCTCCGGCAGATCAGGAAGGCCGCAACCAGCCAGAAACCGCTGCGCAGGGTCATGGCTCCCACCGTGCGCATCTCGAACGGCGTGCCAGTGAGAGCCTTCACGCCGAAGATGGCGAAAACGACGAGCGTGGCCGTCGCGATGCCCGCCGCCAGGGCGCAGGCCCAGCGCCACCCTTGCCAGATGCCCCAGGCGGCCGCCACGTAGGCGAATCCGGCGAGGAGATTGAACCATACCACGAAAGGCATGTAGTCGCCTGCGGCAATGCGCGCCGCCTCCGGGCCGAACAGCACGCGCCCGCCGGACATAATCGTCAGCAGGCCGAACAGCGCCGCCGCCACCGCCAACCCGCGCCGCCGTATCGTTCGCGTCTTTCCGGCGTGCCCGGCTGCCGGCGCGCCGCCATTGGGTGCGTTGGTATCGTCCATGCTCCGTCCCTCTTTCCGCATTCGGGAACGTGGCCCCGTCAAGTCCGGCGATGAGCGGCGACTGGAATGCCCGCCCGCGCCTTGAGTAAAATGAACAAAACTATTATCATCATATTGAATAAAAGGACTATTTTATCATACAAGAAACGCCGGAAAGGCTCCGTCCCTGAAGATTTCCGATCCGGCGGGAATGCGGCATGCGCTCAGAGCCCTCTCCACTCAGAGACATCATCGAATACGCCGAACGCAACACTACGATTCGCCTCGGCCGGGGCGCGGGTCATGTGCGATTCTCCATGTGCGCCGGTATTAGAGGACGCGCCGGCGCCGATACTTGATTATTGTCATGTGCGGACGAAAAGCCGCCGCCGCATTGCGGAAACGGCACACCCAATGCGCCGGCTTCGAAAGGATGCGCCCGGATGTTCATGTCATCCGGCGGAGAATTGCTCTCCGGCAATTTCCGAAAAGAGGAGATGATTGGCGACGATGCACGCCTGGCCAAGGGAAACGCCTCCATCATTGGCCGGAAACTCGCGGGGAAACAGCGCCTGCAGGCCACGTTCTTCAAACAGCGCCATGACCCGTTCCGCCAACAGCGCGTTCTGGAACACGCCGCCGGAAAGCACGACCAGCCCCTGCCCCGCTCGTGCCGCCGACAGCGCCGCCATGTCCACCACCACCCTGGCCAGTGTGGCGTGAAACCGCGCCGCCAGCGTCTCCGGCGCCGCGCCCCGCGTCAGATCGTCCAGCAACTGCTCCCAAAGCGGCCGCCATTGCACCACGCCATGCTCCCCGATGGGCACGTCCCACGCCCCGCAATCCCGCGCCCCACGCTCTGCCAGCGCCTGCAGCGCCATGGCCGCCTCACCCTCGAAGGTCACTTCACGCGCGTGCAGCCC
>JALUAB010000013.1 GCA_027051195.1 Hyphomicrobiales bacterium | reverse complement strand
GGCGCATCGGCCAGCGATACACGCCATGTTCTGCCGTCGGCACTGGTCATGCGCACGGGGCGGTCGCGCTGCGCACGCAACGGCGCGATGCTCACCAGCACCGTGGTGAGCGGCTCGCTGGATTCGATGCGCAGTGCCCGCAGGCCGCGCCCACCAAACTCACCGCGGATGAACAGATGCAGGTCGCCGGCCTTCAGGCGGCAGGCCTTCACGCGCATGTCGCAGGCGCGGCGGGGCGCCAGACGGGCGGCGGCATCGGGGTGGGTGGCCGTCCAATACATTTCCGCCAGTCCCCAGCCGGCAATGGCCAGCAATGGCGCCACCACGATGGCGATCTTGAGATGCGGGTTCATGGCCATGACCGGCTCCCGTGCAAACGAACTCCGGGCCTACGGCCCCCTCTATCGTCATTGCCGGCCTTGCCTGCCCTCGGGCTTGTCCCGCGGGTGCCGGCAATCCAGCGAGAAGCCCGATTGGCCCAGAACAAGCATCAGCTTACGAGAAAGCTGCTTGCCCGTCGTACTTCGCGTGGATCCCCGGGACAAGCCCGGGGATGACGATAGTGTATGCAAACGGACTCCGGGCCTCCGCGGTGGGAGGCCCGGAAGCAATCGCGTGTGCTCAGTGGTTGCTGGCGGCGCCGGCACCGCGCGGCACGCGGATGCTCTCCACCAGCTCCTGAATGTGCTGCGGCGGCTCGGCTGTGGCGCGGGAAACAACCCAGGCCACCACGAAGTTCACCAGCGCGCCCACCGCGCCGAAGGCCTCCGGCGCGATGCCCAGCAGCCAGTTGTCCGGCGTATTGGGCAGCAGGTTGGTACCGGGCAGGAACAGGAAGCCCTTGTATGTGAAGATGTAGAGCAGCGTCACGCCCAGCCCGGCCAGCATGCCCACCACGGCACCCTGGCGGTTGATGCGGCGCGAGAAGATGCCCATCAGGATGGCCGGGAACAGGGAGCTGGCCGCCAGACCGAAGGCCAATGCCACCACTTGCGCGGCGAAGCCGGGTGGGTTCAGCCCCAGGTAGCCCGCCACGAGGATGGAACCGGCCATGGCGATGCGGCCCGCCAGCAGCTCTCCGCGTTCAGAGATATTTGGCGTGAAGATGCCCTTCATGAGGTCATGCGATATGGCCGAGGATATGGCCAGCAACAGACCGGCGGCCGTTGACAATGCCGCGGCGATGCCACCCGCCGCCACCAGCGCGATGACCCAGTTGGGCAGGTTGGCGATCTCGGGGTTGGCGAGCACCATGATGTCGCGGTCGATCTTGACCATCTCGTTGCCCTTCCAGCCCCATTGCTCGGCCTTCTTCGCGAACTCCTCGTTCTTGTCGTTGTAATACTGGATGCGGCCGTCGCCGTTCTTGTCCTCGAACTTCAGAAGGCCGGTCTTCTCCCAGTTCCTGAACCACTGCGGCCTGTCCTCGTAGCGCAGGTTGCCGTCCGGCGCGCCGACCTCGCCCACCTGGATGGTCTTGACCAGGTTGTAGAAAGACATGGCGCCCACCGCCGGCGCGACGGTGTAGAGGATGGCGATGAAGAACAGCGCCCAGCCGGCGGAGGAGCGGGCGTCGGAAACCTTCGGCACGGTGAAGAAGCGCATGATGACGTGCGGCAGGCCGGCCGTGCCGATCATCAGCGAGAGGGTGTAGAGCAGGATGTTGAGCGTGTTGCTCTTCTGCGCCGTGTAGGCGGCGAAGCCCAGATCCTGCAGGATGACATCCAGCTTGTCCAGCAGATAGGTGCCGTCCTCCACCAGCTTGCTGCCCAGGCCGATCTGCGGCACCGGCGTGCCGGTGAGATGCAGCGAGATGAAGATGGCCGGCACCGTATAGGCGGTGATGAGCACCACGTATTGGGCGATCTGGGTGTAAGTGATGCCCTTCATGCCGCCCAGCACGGCATAGACGAAGACGATGCCCATGCCAATGAACAGGCCGATCTCGAAGGGCAGCTCCAAGAAGCGCGAGAAGGCCACGCCGATACCCTTCATCTGACCGATCACGTAGGTGAGCGAGGCGACGATGAGGCAGATGATGGCCACCATGCGGGCGGTCTTCGAATAATAGCGCTCGCCGATGAACTCCGGCACGGTGTATTTTCCGAACTTGCGAAGATAGGGCGCCAGCAGCATGGCCAGCAGCACGTAGCCGCCCGTCCAGCCCATGAGAAACACCGAGGCGTCATAGCCCTTGAAGGCGATGAGTCCGGCCATGGAGATGAACGAGGCGGCGGACATCCAGTCGGCGGCGGTGGCCATGCCGTTGGCCACCGGGTTCACGCCCTTGCCGGCGACGTAGAATTCGCCGGTGGTGGAGGCCTTCGCCCACAGGGCGATGCCGAAATAGAGGGCGAAGGTAGCGCCCACGACGATATAGGTGAGTGTCTGCAGATCCATGTCGGTTTCCCTCCCGGTGAGGCGATCTTCCGGCGCGCACGTCTCCCCCGGCGCATGCGCGGCTCATGAGGTTGAGCGGAAGAAGCGACCGTCAGTCTTCGTGCACGTCGTATTCGCGGTCGATGGCCTTCATCCTCCAGGCATAGAAGAAGATGAGGAGAAGGAAGGTGTAGATGGAACCCTGCTGGGCGAACCAGAAGCCCAGCTTGTAACCACCGATGCGGATTTCATCGAGCACGGGATGGAACAGGATGCCGAAGCCATAGGACACGACCGCCCAGATGGCGAGGCAGAAGGCGAGCAGGCGCAAGTTGGCGCGCCAGTAGCCCTGTGGTGACTTGTCTGTCATGCGAGTCCTCCCTCTTTCCCTTGCGTTCTTGTTCTCGGGGCCTTGCATCCCCGCCGTTCGCCGGTTCGGAAATCTCCGCCCGCATGGTCAGCGGTTGCCGGCGGCACGAGACACATCCATCTTCTGGTGGAAACGGAAAGACATGTGGATGGATGCACTCCCGAAACGGATGAACCGAACGAACACCCCCTGCCCCCGGCCGTAACGTTAATGACAAAGCCGCGTGTTGGCAATTCCCACCACTTTCGTCCCTTACAGGTTGTATCCGACCTCACCATGCTCGGCATAGTCCAGTCCTTCCGTCTCCGTCTGGGCATCAACGCGCAGGCCCACCAGGGCTTTCGTGACCTTCACGATGATCCAGGTGAGCACGGCGGAGAAGACGGCCACCACGCCGACGCCCACGGCCTGCGCCGCGAACTGGCCGCCCATGGTCATGCCCTCCGCGTAGCCCACACCGCCAGGCAGCGAAACGAGAAAGGCCAGCAGCAGCGTGCCGGTGGCGCCACCGACGCCATGCACCGCCAGCACATCCAGCGAGTCGTCCACGCGCAACCGGTTCTTGACGAACGGTACGGCATAGAAACAGACGATGCCGGCGGCCACGCCGATGACGAGCGCCGCCAACGGGCCGACATACCCCGAGGCCGGGGTGATGGTGGCCAATCCGGCGATGGTGCCGGTGACGAAGCCCACCAGCGAGGGCTTGCCGAACTTCGTCCACTCCAGGATCATCCACACCAGCGAGGCGGTGGCGGCGGAAACATGGGTTACCAGCAGCGCCATTGTGGCGTCGTGGTTGGCGGCAAGCGCCGAACCGGCGTTGAAGCCGAACCAGCCCACCCACAGCATGGTGGCGCCGATCATGGTGAGCCAAGGCGCGTGCGGCGGCTGCACATGGTCGGGAAAGCCCTTGCGCGGCCCCAGCATGGCCGCGATGACGAGCGCGGAGACGCCAGCCGTGACGTGCACGACGATGCCCCCGGCGAAATCCAGCGTGCCCATGTTCGCCAGCCAACCGCCGCCCCACACCCAGTGCGCCACCGGGGCATAGACCAGCACCAGCCACAGGGCGGAGAACAGCAGCACGGCGGCGAATTTGATGCGCTCCACATAGGCGCCGACGATAAGCGCCGGGGTGATGATGGCGAAGGTCATCTGGAACATGAAGAAGGCCGTTTCCGGGATCTTCGTGCCCGGCCAGGCGGAATCCCGCGCCACCGACAGCAGGAAGGCCTTCGAAAGATCGCCGATGAAGGCGTTGCCCTCCGCGAAGGCCAGCGAATAGGCCACGGCCAGCCACAGGACGGAGGCCAGCGCGGCGATGGCGACGCATTGCATGAGCACCGAGAGCAGGTTGTTCGCCCGCACCAGGCCGCCATAGAACAGCGCCAGCGCCGGCACGGTCATCATCAGCACCAGCCCGGTGGCCATGAGCACCCAGGCCACATCGCCCGCCACGAACATGGCATCCCCTCCTTCTCGCCCCTGCCTTTCCTTTGGGCATCCCCCTGCCCGCTTCGTGTGCATGGGATAATGGCATGATGGCCAGCATGTCAATCTTTGGGCATAGGGCCTGTTAAGTGGGCGACAAGAAAGCCGGATTCCTGTGGACAAAAATTTCCATGCGCGGGATTCTGCTCAAAAGGAAGGGTATATGCCGACTAATTCGGCAGTTGGCATATTCATATGCGTCTGCCCGCGTCGTACGCAAGCATGCCGGGCGGCGGAATACCTCTTTCATGCCGAGGGCTGCCCGCCAAGTGCAAAGGATTCCCGGCGCAAGGCCGGGAGTGACAACAAGGAGCGCGAAGCATTCGCGCTTCCTGAAGTTTTCAACGGAAGCAGGAGCCCGGCAGGGCCGGAAAAGGCGGGCCACGCTGGTGGCCCGCCTTCCGTTCATGTTTGCCGGATGACCTGTCCGCCGGCCGGTTCAGCGCCAGCGCACATCGAAGCGGTCGAGATCCATCACCTTCACCCAGGCGCGGATGAAGTCCTGCACGAAGCGCTCCTTCTTGTCGTCCTGGGCGTAATATTCGCTCTGCGCGCGCAGCTGGGAATTGGCGCCGAACACCAGGTCAACCCGCGTGCCCGTCCACTTCACACGGCCGCTTGCGCGGTCGATGGCCTCGAACAGCGTTTCCTCCCCGTCCACCGGGCGCCACTCCACATCCATGGAGCACAGGTTGACGAAGAAGTCGTTGGTGAGCTGGCCGACGCGGTCGGTGAACACGCCGTGCGGCACGGAGGAATGGTTGGCGCCCAGCACGCGCATGCCACCGATGAGCACCGTCATCTCCGGCACCGTGAGCGACAGCAGGCTGGCCTTGTCCAGCATCAGCTGCTCGGCCGGCAGCTTGCAACGCTCGTCCACCCAGTTGCGCCAGGCATCCGCCACGGGCCGCAGATACTCGAAGCCTTCCACGTCCGTCTGCTCCTGGGTGGCGTCCACGCGACCGGGCGTGAAGGGCACCTCCACGTCGAAGCCGGCATCACGTGCCGCCTTTTCCACCGCCGCGGTGCCGCCCAGAACGATGAGGTCGGCCAGGGAAACGCGCTTGTTGCCCTTCTGCGCGGCGTTGAAGCTCTGCTGTATGCCCTCCAGCACGGAAAGCACATTCTCCAGCCGCTCCGGTTCGTTCACCGGCCAGTCACGCTGCGGTTTCAGGCGGATGCGCGCGCCATTGGCGCCGCCGCGCTTGTCCGAGTCGCGGTAGGTGGAGGCCGCCGCCCAGGCCACGAACACGAGGTCGGAGACGCTCACACCGCTGCCCAGGATCTCCTGCTTCAGTGCGGTAACGTCGTCATCATCGATGACCTCGAAATTCCGCGCGGGCAGCGGATCCTGCCAGACGAAGTCCTCTTCAGGCACTTCCGGACCCAGATAGCGCACCTTCGGCCCCATGTCGCGGTGGATGAGCTTGAACCACGCCCGGGCGAAGGCTTCCTCGAACTCCTTCGGGTTCTCCAGGAACCGCCGGGAGATTTCGGCATAGGCCGGGTCGTAGCGCAGCGCCAGATCGGTGGTGAGCATGATGGTCTTCACCTTCTTCGACGCATCATGGGCATCCGGGGCCAGGTCTTCCTCGTCCGGGTTCACCGGCTCCCACTGCCAGGCGCCGGCCGGGCTTTTCGTCAGGTTCCAGTCGTACTTGAACAGCAGCTCGAGGAACTTCAGATCCCACTGCGTCGGCGTGGGCGTCCAGGCGCCCTCGATGCCGCTGGTGATGGTGTCCGGCCCCTTGCCGGTGCCGAAGTCGTTCTTCCAGCCGAGGCCCATCTCCTGCAGGGGCGCCGCCTCCGGCTCCGGGCCGAGGTGGCTCGCCTCCGCGGCGCCGTGGCACTTGCCGAAGGCGTGGCCGCCGGCGATCAGCGCTACGGTTTCCTCGTCATCCATGCCCATGCGGGCGAAAATTTCGCGGATGTCGGCGGCCGCGGCCAGAATGTTCGGCTCGCCGCCCGGGCCTTCCGGGTTCACGTAGATGAGGCCCATCTGCACCGCCGCCAGCGGGTTTTCCAGCTCGCCGTCGGGGCCGTGGCGCTGATCGCCCAGCCATTCGCTCTCCGGGCCCCACCAGGTGTCCTCTTCCGGCTCCCAGATGTCCACGCGGCCACCGCCGAAGCCCAGCGTCTTGAAACCCATGTCCTCCAGCGCCACATTGCCGGCGAGGATGATGAGATCGGCCCACGAGATGGCGTCGCCATACTTGCGCTTGACGGGCCACAGCAGCCGGCGGGCCTTGTCCAGATTGACGTTGTCGGGCCAGCTGTTCACCGGCGCGAAACGCTGGTTGCCCGTGTTGCCGCCGCCACGGCCGTCCTGCATGCGGTAAGTGCCGGCGCTGTGCCACGCCATGCGGATGAACAGCGGGCCGTAATGGCCGAAGTCCGCCGGCCACCAGTCCTTCGAGTCGCGCATGACCTTGCGCAGGTCTTCCTTCAGCGCCGCATAATCGAGCTTCGAGAATGCCTGCGCGTAATCGAAATCAGGTCCCACCGGGCTGAGCGCCTCGGTGTTCTGTTGCAGCACCTTCAGATTCAGCTGATTGGGCCACCATTGCCGCACCATGCTGCCACCTTGCGTGGCGGGCTTGAGCGCCTCGTGCGGGAACGGGCACTTTCCATGCGCCGTCATGTCTTCTCTCCTCTGTTGTATTGCGTCGCCTTGCCATGGCAGGATCGCCCCTGCCTGCAAAATAGAATTATTCTAATTTCAGGAAGGAGTCAACGGAAATGTCGCGCAGGCATCTGCAGGGCTTTTCCGGCGCACCGCTTTTTCCCTTCGCCATCTCTGTAAAGCGGTGATTCATATGATG
>JALUAB010000012.1 GCA_027051195.1 Hyphomicrobiales bacterium | reverse complement strand
TCGATCTGATCCTTGGTAAAGACGCCGCCGGCCAGCAGGAAGTCATGATCCGCCTCCAGGCTGTTCAGCGCCTCGCGCAAGCTGCCGCACACCTGCGGAATGGCCTTGGCCTCCTCCGGCGGCAGGTCGTAGAGATCCTTGTCCATGGCCTCGCCCGGATCGATCTTGTTCATGATGCCGTCCAGGCCCGCCATCAGCATGGCCGTGAAGGCGAAATACGGGTTGGCCGACGGATCCGGGAAGCGGATCTCGATGCGCTTGGCGTTCGGCGAAGGCACATGCGGAATACGGCAGGAGGCCGAACGGTTGCGCGCCGAGTAGGCCAGCATCACCGGCGCCTCGTAGCCCGGCACCAGGCGCTTGTAGGAGTTGGTGGTCGGGTTGGTGAAGGCGTTGATGGCCTTGGCGTGCTTCAGGATGCCACCGATGTAGTAGAGGCACTCCTTCGACAGGCCGGCGTATTCATTGCCCGCGAACAGCGGCTTGCCGTCCTTCCAGATGGACTGGTGCACGTGCATGCCGGTGCCGTTGTCGCCGAAGACAGGCTTGGGCATGAAAGTGGCCGTCTTGCCATAGGCCTGCGCCACGTTGTGCACCACATACTTGTAGAGCTGCAGCTTGTCGGCGATGCGCACCAGACGGTCGAACTTGATGCCCAGCTCGTGCTGCGCCGCGCCCACCTCGTGGTGGTGTTTCTCCGGCTCCAGACCCAGCTCGCGCATCACGGACACCATCTCCGAGCGAATGTCCTGCGCCGAGTCCACCGGGTTGATGGGGAAGTAGCCGCCCTTGGTGCGCGGGCGATGGCCCATGTTGCCGGTCTCGTATTCGGCGCCGGTGTTCTTCGGCAGCTCCACGTCATCCAGATGGAAGAAGCAGTCATAGGGCTCGGCGGCGAAGCGCACGTCGTCGAACATGAAGAACTCCGCCTCCGGGCCGAAGTAGGCGGTGTCGCCCACGCCGGTCTGCTTCAGATAGGCCTCGGCCTTCTTGGCGGTGCCGCGCGGGTCGCGCTCGTAGGGTTCGCCGGTGTCCGGCTCCAGGATATCGCACATGATGCCCAGCGTCGGCTGCGCGTAGAACGGGTCAACGTGCGCCGACTCCGGATCCGGCATCAGCACCATGTCGGACTCGTTGATCGCCTTCCAGCCGGCGATGGACGAACCGTCGAACATGATGCCGTCGGCCATCTCGTCTTCGCCGAAGAGGCTGGCGTCCAGAGTCACGTGCTGCATCTTGCCGCGCGGATCGGCGAAGCGCAGATCCACGAACTTGATGTCGTTGTCCTTGATCATCTTCAGGACGGATTCGGCGGAAGCCTCCTTGTTCGCCATGACGTCTCCCTCGCTGTTTCGGTTGGTTGTCGAAAGAAAAAATCCCTTGCCGTGCCGGCCGCCTCACAGCGCCTCCGGCCCACGTTCGCCGGTGCGGATGCGTATCGCGTCGGCGATATCGGAGATGAAGATCTTGCCGTCGCCGATGCGCCCGGTGCGGGCGGCGTTCTCTATGGCCTCCACGGCCTTGTCCAGCATGTCGTCCGGCACCACCACCTCGATCTTGACCTTGGGCAGGAAGTCGATGACATATTCCGCGCCGCGGTAGAGCTCCGTATGCCCCTTCTGGCGGCCGAAGCCCTTGGCCTCCAGCACGGTGATGCCCTGCACGCCCACTTCCTGCAGCGCCTCCTTCACCTCGTCCAGCTTGAAGGGCTTGATGATGGCTTCGATCTTTTTCACGGGCCGGCCTCCCTGATGCTTCTATCCCGCCACACACTGCCCCCGCGGGACGACGCCCCCGCCGGACAGCAGGTTCATTAGCAGGAACCGTGCCAGTCGTGTCAATGGCGCAAATGGCCGGATTCGGGGGGAATTGCACAACATTTCCAGCCTGAATGGCATGTCTTCGCCCAATCCTTGGGCAGAAAGATCAAACCTTGTGCAATGCCCTCGGTCTTGTCGAGAGGTGTCCACGCGCCCATGTGAACGGCGAAAGGATCGAAAAGGCCGACGCCAATCCGGATACCGAAGACGGAGGGGGAAACCATGACATCGCGCAAGAAGGGGCTGAACGGAGAAGGGCTGGAGCTGCTGGACTGCGCCGGCATGCGCGCGGCGGATGCGGCAGCAATGGACTTCGGCGTCGCCGGCCGGGCGCTGATGGAGAAGGCCGGCGCGGCGGTGGCGGACGCGGCGCTGGAGATGCTGGGCGGCCGCGGCCGGGTGCTGGTGCTGGCGGGGCCGGGCAACAACGGCGGCGACGGCTTCGTGGCGGCGCGGCTGTTGAAGGAGCGCGGCATCGCCGTGGACGTGGTGCTGCTGGGCGAGCGCGAGAAACTCAAGGGCGATGCCGCGTGGGCGGCAGGCGAATGGGACGGCGAGGTGCTGCCCGTGGAGTCGATGGTGGAGGCGAAGGAGCGCGCCTTCGACGCTCATGATCTCGTCATCGACGCGTTGTTCGGCGCCGGGCTGGACCGGCCGCTGGAGGGCGCGGCGGCGGCGCTGGCGGCACTGACGGTGGCGGCGCGCAAGCGCGGCGAGATCCGCGTGCTGGCGGTGGACGTGCCCTCGGGGCTGAACGGCGACACCGGCCGGCCCATGGATGGCGGACTGTGCTTCGAGGCGGACGTGACCGTCACCTTCTTCCGCAAGAAGCCGGGGCATCTGCTCTACCCGGGGCGAGACTTGTGCGGCGAGGTGCGGGTGGCGGACATCGGCATTCCGGAACGGGTGCTGGCGGACATCGCTCCGGCGGCCTTCGAGAACTCGGCCAGACTGTGGAAGGCGGCGCTGCCGGCGCTCACCCGCGGCGCGCACAAGTACCGGCGCGGCTCGCTGATGGTGCTTTCCGGCGACGTGCTGCACACCGGGGCGTCGCGGCTGGCGGCGCTGGCGGGGCTGCGCGCCGGGGCCGGCGCGGTCACCCTGGCGGGAAGCCGCGAAGCGCTCACCGTGCAGGCCGGGCAGGTCACCGAGGTGATGCTGCAACCGGTGGACGACGCGCCGGGGCTGGTGGATGCGCTGGCGCTGAAGCACGTGCACGCCATGCTCATCGGCCCGGCGGCGGGGGTGAACGAGGTGGTGCGCGCCATGACGCTCTCCGTGCTGGAGCGCGCGCGGCACGTGGCGGTGGTGCTGGACGCGGACGTGTTCAGTATCTTCGAGGGCGACCCGGAGACGCTGTTCGCGGCCATCGCGAAGCGCCGCGGGCCGGTGGTGATGACGCCGCACGAGGGCGAGTTCGCGCGGTTGTTCCCCGACCTCGCCCATGACCGGGAGAGCGGCGTGGGCAAGCTTGCGCGCGTGAAGGAGGCGGCCAGGCGCGCCGGCTGCGTGGTGCTGCTGAAGGGGCCGGACACGGTTATCGCCGATGCGAAGGGCGAGGCGGTGATCGATTCGGACAGCCCGCCGTGGCTGGCCACGGCCGGTTCCGGCGACGTGCTGGCGGGCACGATTGCCGGGTTGCTGGCGCAGCGTATGCCGGCGCTGGCGGCGGCCGCGGCGGGGGTGCGGCTGCACGCGCTGGCGGCATGGCGGGCCGGGCCGTCCATGGTGGCGGGCGATCTTCCGGTGCGCATCGGCGAGGTGCTGGCGGAGATTTCCGGCGCGGCGGCGCACTGGGAGGGGCTGCGGCGCTGAAGGTCCCGCCGGCCCGCACCAATTTCTCCGTCTCCGGCACTGGCGGAAGGGAATGCCCTCTGCTATAGAGCGCCCAATTCGGCAAGCCGCCTGAGCGGCGCGGGGCGTTCTCGCCCGTGCTTCCGTTCACGCGGGCGTGGCGGAACTGGCAGACGCGCAGGATTTAGGTTCCTGTGGGGCAACCCGTGAGGGTTCGACTCCCTCCGCCCGCACCATCTCCCCCGACCGGTGGAGAGGGCAGGGCAGGGAGCGGGTTTCGTCCGTCCGGCGGCGAGGGGACATGCACATCAAAACCCGGATGGAGACCATGAACGTCGAGGAAGTGAAGAACGAGGGTCTGGCGCGCGAGATGCGCGTGGTGGTGCCGGCGGCGGAAATCAACGAGAAGGTGGAGAAGAAGCTGGCGGAGCTGGCGAAGACCGTGCGCCTGCCCGGCTTCCGCCCCGGCAAGGTGCCGGTGGCGCACCTGCGCCGCATGTATGGCAAGCAGGTGAAGGCCGAGATCGTGGAGGAAGCGCTGCGCGAGAGCATGGGCAAAGCGCTGGAGCAGGCAGGCGCGCAGCCGGCCTACGAGCCGGAGGTGGAGATCGACGGTGGCGAGGAGGGCGCGAAGCAGGTCGTCGAGGGCGACGCCGACCTCGCCTACGTGATGAAGTTCGAGGTGCTGCCCGAGTTCGAGACGCCGGAGGATTTCTCCGACATCGAGGTGACCCGGTACAAGGTGAAGGTGCCGGAGAAGGACCTGGAGGAGGCGCTCGAGAACGTTGCGAAGCAGTTCCGCGAGTTCGAGGACAAGGGCGAGGACGCGAAGGCGGAAAAGGGCGACCGGCTGATCGTCTCCTTCGTCGGGCGCATCAACGGCGAGGAGTTCGAGGGCGGCAGCGCGCAGAACGTGCCGGTGGAGCTGGGCTCCGGGCAGTTCATTCCCGGCTTCGAGGACCAGCTTGTCGGCGCGAAGGCGGGTGAGGAGCGCACCGTGAAGGTGACCTTCCCCGAGGATTATGGCGTGGAGAAGCTGGCCGGCAAGGAGGCCGAGTTCACGGTGACCGTGCAGTCCGTGCAGGCGCCGAAGGAGCAGGCCATAGACGACGAGTTCGCGAAGAAGCTGGGACTGGAGAACCTCGAGACGCTGCGCGAGCGCGTGCGCGAGCAGCTGGCGGCGGAATACGAGCAGACGGCGGAAGCGCACGTGAAGCAGGCGGTGCTCGACGCGCTGGACGAGAAGTTCGACTTCCCCGTGCCGGAAAAGCTGGTGGAGCGGGAGTTCGAGCAGGTCTGGCACGCGGTGCAGCACCAGATGCAGGAGGCCGGCACCACCTTCGAGGACGAAGGCACCACGGAGGAAGAGGCGCGCAAGGAGTATCGCGAGATAGCCGAGCGCCGGGTGCGGCTGGGTCTGGTCATCGGCGCCATAGGGCGCAAGGCCGGCGTGGACGTGAGCGACCAGGAGCTGCAACAGGCGCTCATCGCCAAGGCACAGCAGTATCCGGGGCAGGAGCAACAGGTCATCGAGTTCTACCAGAAAACCCCGGAGGCGCTCATCGAGCTGCGCGCGCCCATCTTCGAATCCAAGGTGCTGGACCACATTCTCGAAAAGGCGAAGGTCGAGGAGAAAGAGGTCACGCCGGAAGAGCTGAAGGCCATCGTGGAGGAAGAAGAGGAAGGGGCGGAAGAAAAAAAGGGAAAGCCGAAGAAGACCTCCGGCAAGGGCGGTGCGAAGAAGGGCTCGGCGAAAAAGTCCGCCACGAAAAAGACCGCCGCGAAAAAGGCTTCCGGCAAGAAGTCGGGTGATGAAGGCGAGTGATCCGCCGCAGTCGTGGCCGATGTGAGATGATGGCCGGCGCTCTGTGCTGGGGCGCCGGCCGTTTCATTGCATCCGCCCGCCGGCGTGGAATGTCCCGCGTCCGCCGTTCAGGTCACCATGTTGAAATAGATCGTGCGCAGATATTCGCGATAGATGAATTGAGCATACTCCACCACCCCCAGGCTCAGGATGATGAGCACGCCTATCCACGCCGTGGTGAGCCAGTGTGCGGGGGGCGTCAGCCCCTTGCGGTATTTGCGCTTCCATAGGAAATAGATTCGCAGCGCCACGAAAATGGCCGTGGCCGCGGCCAGCTGGACGTAAAGGGGCGGGTTGCCCTGTTGCAGGACGGTCTGAAAATCCTGAATCCAGAGATGCCAATTCCAATTCTGCATGTTCATGCCCCGCTTCACATGAAAGAGACGATACGTATCCATTTGCAGCAAGCGGTATCATGGCACGGCTTTGTCATCGTTCGGTTAAGCGAAAGGGTGCAATTGTCTCACCGTCGCATGGCGGGTGTCGGTCCGGAGCGCTTGTCAGCCGGTGGACACGGAGCTAAATCTTGCGCTGCGCCCGCCGTGGCGGCATGCTCCGGAGCTCCGGCAGCAGACGAGTGGGCGGGGCCGGCTTAGCTCAGTTGGTAGAGCACCTGATTTGTAATCAGGGGGTCGGGGGTTCAAGTCCCTCAGCCGGCACCAGCTTTCCCCTCATTTGCAAATGCGGTAGCGGCCACCACGGCCGAGGTCGAAGTGAAAGTGATTGCGGTGCGCCTTGTTGTAGTCCGGGCTGAGCACGGTGGAAAAATGCCGGCAGGCGCCATCGCGCACCTCCTTCAGAAACGCCGCCTTGCGGTTGAACAGGGCGGAAAGGCTCCCCCAGTCCTTCAGAACGGAAACAGTCTTGCCATTGGCCAGCACGAATCCACCGATATCGATGGCGTTGCCGAAGCTGTGTTCGGAGATACGCACCGGCCCGCGGGAGATACCGCCCCGGCGGCGACAGGCATAATGCGAGAGCTGGCGTATCGCCACCACGGGCTGGCCGAACTTCTTGCGCGCCGCCGGCTGCACCACGTTACGCACCCATTCGTAAAGCGCAGCGGTAAAGCGGCAGTTGAGCCTGGCATCGGGCTTCAGATCCGCAATCCCCAGCGTGCGCACCAGCACCGGCGCGGCGATACCGCACCCCTGCGGGCCACCGATGGGGGAGATGGGGCTGGCGTCCACGTTCAGCGTGGCCAGCACGATGCGGCAGTTTCGCCGCGCCTTGCCCACGGTGGTTGCGTCCCAGCGCCCGATTTCCTTCGGTTTCAGATAGACGGCCCGGTAATGGTCGCGTTCCCGTGCCAGCGCTTCCGGCTTCACCACCACGCGGCCGGCGGTATCCGTGACCACCGGGGCGGTCGGCAAGGCGGCGGTGCGCGGCTCTTGCCTTTCCGGCTGCGGCCCGTGGCTGGGGAAGGGGCGCGGCCGGGGCAGGGGCACGACGATGCGCCCCGCGCCGGTGCGGCCGGAAAGCGCCGAGTATGGGGAGCGGCCGTTGATGGTCACTTTCGTGGCAGGAGCCTTGCGGGGTGTTGTCGCGGGCTTTTCCTTTTCACTGCCGAAAAACTGGAAGTCCCGCAGTTTGCGGGCGATGAAATCGCCCACCGTGTCCGCCGCCGCGGCCGG
>JALUAB010000011.1 GCA_027051195.1 Hyphomicrobiales bacterium | reverse complement strand
ATTCATGCCCAGCGACACGACGAGCGCGATGAGCACGCCCGTCTGCCCGCCCAGCAGGTAGCCTATGCCGAGAAACAGCGCGGTGAGCGCCGCCAGCAGGAAGGTGGTCTTCAGATAGCTCCACATGCTTGCCGCTCGCCCCTGTCAGCGAATTGAACACACGCGGCGGAAATATGCGAACGATCCCGGCCGGCAACAAGACCCGCGGGGATGAAAACCCGTTCAGGATGCTCCCGCCGGCATCAGCGCAGGCCGGCCTGCAGGATGGTGCGGCGGTAAGCGGCGTCGTGCTTCACGAGCGCGGTCTTGAGCAGCTTGTCGCGGCCGTAGATGTCTCGATGATAGCGCAGACGTCCCTTGCCGTCCGGCCAGGCGGTGAAGTAGCCCAGGTGCACCGGAATCGTTTTCTTCAGCCGTATCTGCTTGTTCTTGCCGGACTTAAGATAGGTTTCGATGTCATAGGGGTCGAGCCCTGCCACCATGCCGGCCAGCTCGAACGGTTTCTGCACGCGTACGCAGCCGTGCGAGAAAGCGCGCACCCGGCGCTTGAAGAGGCTCTTGAACGGCGTGTCGTGCATGTAGATGGCGTGGCTGTTGGGGAACATGACCTTCACCCGCCCCAGCGCATTCTTGTCGCCGGGAAGCTGGCGGATATTGAAGGGAATTCTTTTCGCGTTGCGGTAGCGCGCCCAGTCCACGGCGGCGGAACTGATGACGCGGCCCTTGCTGTCGCGCACCTCGTAGCCTTCCCTGTCCAGCCAGTAGGGATCCTTCATCAGCTTGGGAATGAACTCCTTGCGAATGATGGACTGCGGCACCCCCCAGTAGGGGTTGAATTCCACGTATGAGATTTCGTCGGAGAAGAAATAGGTCTGGTTTGTCGGCTTGCCGACGATGACGTCGCTTTGCCAGACGATTCTGCCGTCCTTGTATAGATAGACCTGGAAGGCGGGCACGTTGATGAGATAGTGCGGGTTGCCGAAATCGCGCGGCATCCAGCGCAGGCGTTCCATGTTCAGCCGCAGCCTGGCAATGCGGTCCTTGCGCGTGTCCTGACTGTTGCGCCGGTTGAAGGCGCGGATGGTGCCCTTGCCGATGAGCCCGTCCGGCTTCAGCCCGGCCATTTTCTGGAACCTGCGCACGGCCCTCTCCACGGCCTTGTCGTAGAGCAGCGGGTCGGCGGTGGCGGGCGCGGCGATGTTGCGTTGCCCCGCGGGATTGGACGGTGGCGTGGCGCGTGGCGTCTCTTCCGCGCCGGCCGGCTTGTCCAGGGTGGTGGCATCCGGCATGCCCGTGGCGCCCGGATCGTCGGCGGCGGTAGGTTCGGCGGTTACCTTCTGATCTCCGTCCGGCCCGGTGGCGGTTTCCGCCAGCAGCCCCAGCCTGGCCAGGTGGCGGCGGATGAGGCGCATTCTCTCGTCACGCATGCCGGGGCGGATGAGCCGGCCCACGGGAATGGCCGGCAACAGGTTTTCCGGTGCGCCATCCATGAGTTTCGCCAGTTCGCGCTTCATCAGTCCATAGGCGAAATGGGTGGGCGTCAGCGATTCGATCCAGCCTGCGGCGTTCGCCGTTTCGGCCAGTTTCTTGAGTGCCCTGGGCGCGGTGACCCGGGGGGGCTTGAGGTCGTGATACGAACTGATCCTGTTGGGATCCACCACGCCGCCGGAGAGATGCTGCGCCAGGCGCAGGGCCATGGCGGTGAGCTCCACGTCCAGCCGCGCCAGGTTGACGGGATTGCCGGAGATGGTGGTGGCGTCTCCGCCGTTCTCCCAAACCACCGGCACTCGGTAATGATCCGGGTTCAGACCGTGCTCTCCGGTGCGGGTGAACAGCGCCAGCATGTCCTGCCCCTTCGGCAGCAACTCGCCGCCCTTGGTCCACACCGGCTGGAAATCTCGAGCCTTGTAGAAGGCGAGAATGGCGCGGCGGTTCCGCGGGGTGACCTGCACCCGCGCCAGCCCCCTGCGCAGTGTTTCGGCAATTGGTCCCTTGCCTGCAAGCCGCGGATTCTTCAGGGCCACCAGAACCGGTTCGGGATAGACATAGATCTTCGGCTTCTCGACATATTCCTCAACCGGTGCATCGGGCCCCAAAAGAAGCGGACGGCTCCCGTTGGTGCCTTGGCGCCCTGCCGCATAGGGCGCGGGATCCAGCGTGCGTGGTGCGGCTCCGGGCGGCACCGGTCGCACGCGGGACGGTGGCGTGGTGCGGAAAACGCCGAAGAAGTCCACGGGCCTGCGGGCGGCCTGCGGCCGTCGCGGCGGCGGCGGCTTGCGCACTCCGCGGCCGGACACCCAGTTGCCATGCCGCGTGCGCAGGTTGGTAACCTTGCCCGCCTCGGCCTCGGGCGGCATGGAGAGAATCAGCGTCAGCCCGATGGAAATGCCGAGAGAAAGTGAAATTACTGCCCGCTTCATGCAAGACCCCGTCATGTTTCGGCGGTTGCCCGTCGCCTCCGCCCGCCCCCGCGTTCCGGGATGTGTCAACCTTCCAGTATGGCACTCTTGCAGTGCATGGTTAATGAATTCCTGACGACCCCGTTTATGTCACGGTCGAGTCGGAATTGTGGCAGCGGGTCACCGGCAGTTGCAACCGCGGTGTCCGCCGGCTCTTGCATTATGGCACGGGCCTGTTGTAAAGCGGCATCACGAGCCATCACAATGATGCGAATTGTCGGCAGGGCCGCTTGCCGGAAGGGGTTCCGGCGGGGCAGCTGTCGGCTTTTTCAATGAATCTGGCGCTGAAGAGGCTGGCGATGAAGAAGGACATTCACCCGGACTACCACTTCATCAAGGTGGTGATGACCGACGGCACCGAATACGTCACCCGTTCCACCTGGGGCGGTGAGGGCGACGTGCTGACGCTGGAGATCGACCCCAAGTCCCATTCCGCGTGGACGGGCGGGCCGCAGCAGGTACTCGACAGGGGCCGCGTCTCCCGCTTCAAGGAGAAGTATGGCTTCCTCATGGGTGGCGAAAAGAAGTAACCCGCCGCCAGCACGGAGACATGGGAGGGGAGCGCGCCTGGCCCGCGGGGCGGCGACGCTCCCCCTTTTTCATTGGCGGTGAAAGAGAGGGGGAACGGCATGAGACTGGATGCCATCAGCGTGGGCAGCAACCCGCCGGAGGAAGTGAACGTGGTCATCGAGGTGCCCATCGGCGGCGAGCCCATCAAGTACGAGATGGACAAGGCCGCGGGCACGGTGGTGGTGGACCGGTTTCTCTACACGCCCATGCGCTATCCCGGAAATTACGGGTTCATTCCGCACACGCTGTGCGATGACGGCGATCCCATCGACGTGGTGCTCATTTCCTCGCGGCCGCTGTTGCCGGGGTGCATCATCGCCGTGCGCCCGGTGGGCGTGCTGAAGATGCGCGACGAGAAGGGCATGGACGAGAAGATCGTGGCGGTGCCAGCGCCGCATATCACACGGCATTACGAGAAGGTGCATGACGTTTCCGACCTGCCGGAGATCCAGTTGAAGCAGATCGAGCATTTCTTCACCCATTACAAGGATCTGGAGCCGGGCAAGTGGGTGGAGACCATCGGCTGGGGCGGCGCGGATGAGGCGCGCGGGCTCATCATGGAGTCCATCGAGCGGGAGCGGCAGGAAGGCGCCTGATGGCCGGCGCCGCCGGGTGGAGCATGCGGAGCGAAGCGCGATGCCGGTGAAGGTGAAGATCTGCGGCATCACCACCGACGATGCGTTGCAGGCGGCCATCGCCGCCGGCGCCGATTTCATCGGGCTTGTGTTCTATCCGCCCTCGCCGCGCCATGTATCGCCGCAACGGGCGGCAGCGCTGGCGCGGGCGGCGCGCGGTCGCGCGGGGGTCGTGGCGCTGACGGTGAATGCCACCGACGAGGAGCTGGCGGTCATTCGCGAGACGGTGCGTCCCGACTATCTGCAGGCGCATGGCGATGAAAGCCCGGAGCGGGTGGCGGCAATCCGGGAGCTGATGGGATGTCCCGTCATTCGGGCGTTTCGCCTGAAAGGGCCGGAAGATCTCGGGCAGGTGGCGGCCTTCGCGCCGCGTATCGCCTTTCCGCTGTTCGACGCCTGGCATCCGCAGGATGATGCGGACGCCCTGCCCGGCGGCATGGGCAGGCGTTTCGACTGGTCGTGGCTGAAGGATCATTCGGGCGATTTCATGCTGGCCGGTGGTCTGACGCCGGAGAACGTCGCCGAGGCCGTGCGTCTGACCGGCGCGCCGATGGTGGACGTGTCCTCGGGCGTGGAGAAGGCGCGCGGCGTGAAGGATCCCGAGCGCATAGCACGCTTCATCGCCACCGCGAAAAACGCCGCGGGGTAAGACGATTTCCGGGGTCCGTCCCTTCCGGTGGAAGCCCGGCGCGTGGCCGCGAGTCAGTTTTTCTTTTCCGGCAGCGGCGGCAGGGGCATGACCTCGATGCCCTCCTCGCGCAGCGATCGCACCTCCTCGCCGTCGGCCTCACCCCAGATGGGCTTCGCGTCTTTCCTGTGCGCCCGCCTGCGCGCCTCTTCGGCGAAACGGGGGCCCACGTATTCAGCCTCTCTGCGCACATGTTCGTGCAGCGCCTGCACCACGGCGCGCAGTTTCGCCGTCTCTTCCGCCAGGCTTTCGCCATCGCGTCGCGCGCCGGCCACCGCCGGCGTCATCAGCTGCTTGCGCACCCGCGTGGAGCCGCACACGGGGCATTCCACCAGCCCCGCCGCCGCCTGACGGTCATAGCTGCCGGAATCGGAGAACCAGGCGTCGAAGAGATGGCCTTGCGCGCATACGAGATCGTATCGAATCATGGTCAGCGCCGGGCATGTCGGACCGTTGCCGTTGCCTTCACGGCGATTCTACAGGACATCGGCCATGCCCTGCAAACGTCGGATGCGGGTGCGCAGATCGTCTATTTCCTCCAGCAGGTCGAGCACCAGCGCCAGCGCCTCCGGCTCCAGCAGAAAATCCTGCGCCAGCCGTTCCGCCCGTTTCAGCCGTATCACGGTGGCACCGGCGAAGCGCCAGTCGCGGGCGCCGTGGCCGCTTATCGGCTCGATGATGCCGACGTCCACATATTCCACCAGCGTTTCCGCCGGCAAGCCGGAAAGTTTCGCCAGCTCCAGCAGGGAGCAGGCGGGCCGTTCCTCGACAAGCTCGCCCATGAGTGGCGCGATCATGCGGTTGCGCCTGCGCGTGTTCATGGCATCACACCCCCAAGCCGGCACGCGGATCGAAATCCGCGAATCGTGTCTTCATGTCCTCATAGAACCGTTTCGCATCCGCCGTGTCCGCCGGTGGCAGCATCACCTTGAGCACGGCATAGAGATCCCCAGGCGTCTTGCCCGGCAGACCCTTGCCCCTGAGCCTGAGCTTGCGGCCGCACTGCGAGCCGGCGGGCACCTTCATCTCCACCGTCCCGGCGGGCAGCGGCACCTTCACCTTGGCACCCAGCGCCGCCTCCCACGGAGCGACGGGCAGATCGACGTAGATGTCGCGCCCTTCCACGCGGAAGCGCGGATCAGGCCGGAACGACACCTCCAGATACAAATCACCCGGCGGGCCGCCGTTCAGCCCCGGCGCGCCCTGGCCCTTCAGGCGAATATGCTGGCCTTCGCGCACGCCCTTCGGGATGCGCACGGTGAGCGTCTTCGTTTTCGTCTGCACGGTGCCGTCCGGCTGCCGTTCCGGCACCTGCAGGGTGATGGTGCGCTCCGCGCCGGTATAGGCGTCGGCCAGGTCGATGGTCAGGCGGGCGTGGATGTCCTCGCCCTTGACGCGCATGCGGGTGCCGGCGCCCGGGCCGCCACCGGTGGAAAAGCGGAAAGTGCGAAAGCCGCCACCGCTCCTGCCGCCGCCCATGGCGCCGAACAGGGTTTCGAAGAAGTCCGAGAAACCGCCGGCATCGCCGAAGCCGAAGGCCTCCGCGCCATTGTGCCCGGCGCCAGCGCCGCCGCCCCGAGCGAAGCCGAAGCGTTCCTCCCAGTCCGGTGGCGGGCGGAACTGCTGGCCGGCCTTCCAGTTGGGCCCCAGCGCATCGTAGGCCTTGCGCTTCTCCTCGTCGGAGAGCACTTCGTAGGCCTCCTGTATCTCCTTGAACTTCTCCTCTGCGTCCGGCGCCTTGTTGAGATCCGGGTGATATTTGCGCGCCAGCTTGCGGTAGGCGCGCTTGATCTCGTCCTTGCCGGCGCTGCGCTCGACGCCCAGGATCTTGTAGTAGTCCTTGAATTCCATCTGATCGGCCCCGCCAAAGGAAAGCGTGATGTGACGGCGCGCCCGCACGGACGCGGCCCGCTCTCACAGATGGGTTCGGGAAGGGAAACTGTCAACAACCGCGCCTCAGGTGGCGGTGGAGGCGGCGCGGCGCTCCTTCGCCCTCAGGCGCTCCGATTCCGACTTGAGCTGGCCGCAGGCGGCGAGGATGTCACGCCCGCGCGGGGTGCGGACGGGCGCGGCCAGCCCGCCGTCGTTCACGATCTCGGCAAAGCGCTCGATGGTTTCCCAGTCGGAGCATTCATACAGGCTGCCCGGCCACGGATTGAACGGAATCAGGTTCACCTTGGCCGGAATGCCGCGCAGCATCTTCACCAACCGCCGCGCATCTTCCTCCGAATCGTTCACATCCTTCAGCATCACGTATTCGAAAGTGATGCGCCTGGCGTTCGAAAGGCCGGGATAGGCGCGGCAGGCGGCCAGCAGCTCCGCGAGGGGATACTTGCGATTCAGTGGCACCAGCCGGTCGCGCACGTCATCGGTGGTGGCGTGCAGGGAAATGGCCAGCATCACGCCGGTTTCCGCCCCCAGCCGCGGTATTTGAGGCGCCACGCCGGCAGTGGAGACGGTGATGCGCCGCTTCGACAGGGCCAGCCCCTCGCCATCGGCCAGCACGCGGCAGGCGGCGAAGACGTTTTCGGGATTGTAGAGCGGCTCGCCCATGCCCATGAACACGATATTGGTGATGAAGCGCCCGGCGGCGGGCGGGTTGGGATGTTGGTCGATGAGCTTGGGCCAGTCGCCGAGCGCGTCTTTGGCCACCAGCACCTGGCCGATGATTTCCGCCGCCGTGAGGTTGCGCACCCAGCGCTGGGTGCCTGTGTGGCAGAAGGTGCAGTTGAGGGTGCAGCCCACCTGCGAGGAGATGCACAGGGTGCCGCGGTCTTCCTCCGGGATGAACACCATCTCCACTTCGTGGCGCTGGCC
>JALUAB010000010.1 GCA_027051195.1 Hyphomicrobiales bacterium | reverse complement strand
CCATGAGCGGACATGCGCCATACGCGGCCGATCCGGCGCACTCGCGCGGACGGCTGGTCGAGGAATCGGAAGACGCGCTGCGCACGGCGTTTCAGCGCGACCGCGACCGCATCGTCCATTCCACCGCCTTCCGCCGCCTGAAGCACAAGACGCAAGTGTTCATCTCGCATGACGGCGATCATTTCCGCACGCGGCTGACACACTCGCTGGAGGTGGCGCAGATCGCCCGTACCATCGCCCGTGCACTGCGGCTGGACGAGGATCTCACAGAGGCGCTGGCGCTGGCCCACGACCTGGGCCACACGCCCTTCGGCCACATGGGCGAGGAGGTGCTGAACGAGCGGATGAAGGATCACGGCGGCTTCGAGCACAACGCGCAAACCCTGCGCATCGTGACGAAGCTGGAGCGGCGGTATGCCGCCTTCGACGGGCTGAACCTGACGTGGGAGACGCTGGAAGGGCTGGTGAAGCACAACGGTCCGCTGCTGAACGAGGAAGGATGGCCCATCGGCAAGTACCGGGAGAGCGGCCTGCCGCTGGCCATCCGGCAATATGTGCGGCGGCACGACCTGGCGCTGGCCAGCTGGCCCTCGGCGGAGGCGCAGGTGGCGGCGATCGCCGACGACATAGCCTACAACGCGCACGACATCGACGACGGGCTGCGGGCGGGGCTGATCGAGCTCATCGACCTTGGCGATCTGCCGCTGGCGGGCGAGGCGCTGGAAGCGGCACTGGCGGCGGCAGGAGACACGGAAAAGCCGCGGCTCATCCACGAAACGGTGCGGCGGATGATCTCCCTGATGGTTTCCGACGTGCTGGAAAGGACGCGGCGCAACATCGCCCGCGACGAGCCGCAATCGGCCGACGACGTGCGGCGGCTGGGCAAACCGCTGGTGTGCTTTTCCGACCAGATGCAGGAAAATGTGCGGGTGGTGCAGCGTTTCCTGATGCGCCGGGTGTACCGGCACGACAAGGTGATGGACGCCATGCGGCGGGCGCAGAAGATCCTCGCGGACCTGTTCGACGCCTACATGGAAAACCCGCGGCGGCTGCCGCAGGACTGGCGGCAAGTGGCCATGGCGCGGCCGGAATCGGAGTTTCCGCGGCAGGTGTGCGATTTCATCGCCGGCATGACCGATCGCTACGCCCTGCAGCAGCACCGCAAGCTGTTTGACCTAGACCCGTGGTTCAGGTAGGCGAGCGCAGGAGCATTCAGATTCCCGAAGGGGGATATCCATGAACCTCTTTCACGTCATCGCAGAGAAGGTGAACGCGGCGCTGGCGGCGCTGGCCGAGGAGGGCGCGCTGCCGGCGGCGCCGGACACGAAGAATGTCTCGGTGGAGCCGCCGCGCGATGCGGCGCACGGCGACGTGACCACCAACGCCGCCATGGTGCTGGCGAAACAGGCGAAGAAGCCGCCGCGGGAACTGGCGCAACTGATCGCGGAGAAGCTCGAGGGCGATGCCGATCTCGACTCGGTGGAGATCGCCGGGCCGGGGTTCATCAACATGCGCCTGTCGCAGGCCTTTCGCGGGCGGGTGATGGCTTCCATCCTGGAGCTGGGCGCGGCCTACGGGCGCTCGACCATGGGGGCGGAGAGAAAGGTGAACGTGGAATACGTCTCCGCCAACCCCACCGGGCCGCTGCACGTGGGGCATACGCGCGGCGCGGTGTTCGGCGACGCGCTGGCCAACCTGCTGGAGGAGACGGGTCACGCCGTCACCCGGGAGTATTACATCAATGACGCCGGCGCGCAGGTCATCGTGCTGGCGCGCTCGGCGTATCTCCGCTACCGCGAGGCGCTGGGCGAGGAGATCGGCGAGATACCGACGGGGCTGTATCCCGGCGACTACCTGAAGCCCGTGGGCGCGGCGCTGGCGGAGCAACACGGCGACGCTCTGCTCTCGATGCCGGAAGAGGAGTGGCTTCCCACCGTGCGCGACTTCGCCATCGACGCGATGATGAAGATGATCCGCGACGACCTGGAGGCGCTGGGCATCCGTCACGAGGTGTTCTTCTCCGAGCGCGGCCTGCACGAATCGGGCGCCATCGAGGAGACGATCAGGGCGCTGGAAGAGAAGGAGCTGGTTTACGTCGGCCAACTGCCGCCGCCCAAGGGCAAACCGCCGGAGGACTGGGAACCGCATGATCAACTGCTGTTCAGGTCCACCGCCTTCGGCGACGACATCGACCGGCCGCTGAAGAAGTCGGACGGCAGCTACACCTACTTCGCCGCCGATGTCGCCTACATCCGCGAGAAACTGCGGCGCGGCTACGAGGAACTCGTCTATGTGCTGGGCGCGGATCATGGCGGTTACGTGAAGCGTCTGCAGGCGGCCAACGCGGCGTTGTCGGAGGGCAAGGTGCCGCTGATAGCGCGGCTGTGCCAGCTGGTGAGACTGTTCCGTGGCGGCGAGCCGGTAAAGATGTCCAAACGCGCCGGCGACTTCATCACCATGCGCGAGGTGGTGGACGAGGTGGGGGCGGACGTGGTGCGTTTCATGATGCTCACACGCTCCAACGATTCGCCGCTGGACTTCGACTTCGAGAAGGTGAAGGAGCAGTCGCGGGACAACCCCGTCTTCTACGTGCAGTATGCGCACGCGCGCATTTGCTCCGTGTTCCGCAACGCCGAGGCGGAGCTGGACGAATTTCTCTTGCGGCCCGACCCGGAAGCGATAAGATGGGACTTGCTGAAAGACCCGGCGGAGCACACGCTGATGCGGCGGGCAGGAGAATATCCGCGGATGCTGGAACAGGCGGCGCGCGCGCACGAGCCGCACCGGGTGGCATTTTACCTGATGGAACTGGCAGCGGAATTTCACGCCCTGTGGAACAAGGGCAAGGAAAATCCACAATTGCGATTCATATTGCCTGATGAACCGACTCTGAGCGCCGCGCGGCTGGGGCTGCTTGGCGCCGTGCGGCAGGTGCTGCGCAACGGGCTCGGCATCCTGGGCGTGCGGCCCGTGGAGGAAATGTGAGTGAGCTGGGGGACCGGGCGGATACGACATGGCTGATGACAACAGGAAGGCGCCGGGCGCGCCAGGGGATTCTTCCGGAAAACAGGCTGCGAAGGGCGGCAAGGCCGACCCGCGCAGCCGCCTGACCGGCCGCATTCCGCCGCCACCACCACCGCCAAGGGGTGGCCTGCCGCCGGCGGGCAAGGGTGTGCGCCCGGCACCGCTGGCGCCGCGCAAGCCGATGCCCGGCAAGGCGGCCGCGGGCAGTGCCCCCGGATCCGTGCGCATGCCGCCGCCGCCCCCTCCTCCTCCGCTGCGCTCCGGCACGGGCAAGCCCGCACCGACGACGGCCGGCAAGCCCTCCGCGGCGGGTGGCCTGGAGCGGGCAAAGCCGAAAACGGGACTGTTTCCCACTGCTCCCGGCAAGGATGCCACCGGGGCGGGCACCGGCAAGACCGCCACCGGCGAAACGGCCGACAATGAACCCACTCTGAAGGACTTTGCGGCGCGGCTGCGGGCGCAGCGGGAAGCGGCCGAGCGGCTGCTTTCGCGGCGCGGCAAGTCCGGGAGCGGCCAGGAAACCCGTGGCACACCCTCCACAGACGGCAAGTCTTCCGGGGTTGTCGCTGGTGCGGGCGGCGGCGCCAGCGCCAGTGCAAGGGGAGCGGCGACAGAGGCCACGGCCTTCACGCCGGAGATGCGGGGTGGAGCGACCGGTGCGCCGGCAGAAACCGTGGCGGCCGGTGGGGAAAAGCCGCTCTCCGCGGTGCCATCGGGGGTTTCCGGTGTGGCGGCCGAACCCGCCGCCCCTGCACCGGAACGGGTGGCGGAAATGCCGCTGCAGGAGGCGGAAGCGCCCGCCATCGCTGACGCACACGGACAGGGCGCGCCGGCGGAGGCCGGGCCGCAAACGATGCCCGCAGGCGCTCCGCCCGAAGACGCCGGAGCACAGATGCCGCCTGCCCGGAAGGACGACCATGCCGGCACGGAGACACGGGCGCCGGTGGACGAGCTTTTCGAGGAGATTTCTCCGCCCAGGCGCACCACGGACGAATATGCGGATGTCTATGCGGAACTGGAACAGATGGAAGAGGCGCCCCGGCACGGCACGCCCTGGCTGCCGCTGGTGCTGGCCTTCTTCCTCATCGCCGCGGCGGCCGCGGCGGCGGTATATTTCTTCCTGCGTTCCGGTGGTTTTTCCGGTGCCGGTGGTGGAGCGGACACCGGCAACGTGCCGGTGATCGAAGGTCCGCAGAATCCGGCCAAGGTCACACCGCCGGAGGCGGCCACGGCGCCGAAGAAGCCACACGGACGCAAACTCATCTACGACCGCATCACCGACGAGGAGGACAAGGCGACGGCGACACCGCCCGCGGCGCCGGAGCGCAAGCCGGCCGGGAGCGCACCGGAGCCGGTGGCACCGCCACCGCTGCCACCGCCGCCCTCGCTGGGTGACGACCAGGGCAAGGCCAGGCCTTCACAACCGGCGCCGGGAGCTTCCCCGCCGGCCGAGGGCGTGGCGGAGGAGCGCACCGCCGCGCTGCAGGCACCGCCGTTGCCGCCGCCCCCGGTGGATATTTCCCCGACGGGAGGCGGGAAAGCCGCCACGGACGATGGCGAGCAGGCCCGGCGCGCCGCGCAGAGCGAACTGACGGCGGCCATACGCCGGTTCGCCAGTCTGCCGGAAACGCCGGTGGCGAAAGATCGTTCCGCGACAGCCGAAACGGGGATGACCACGGCCGGACTGGCCACTGCCGCACCCCGAACGGCGAAAAAGAAAGTGAAGGCAGCGGCGACCCCGTCCGGTTCGGACACGAAGACGGCGAACACGGGTGACAAGCCTTCCGCCATCAAGCCCGCACCCAAGCCGGCGCCACGCAGGATCGCGGCCACGCAACGGCGCAACAGCGGTGCCAATACCGCAGGTGCCGGAGCGAAGACGCGTCGAGAGGCGGCACGATCACAACCCGGGCGCAGGCCACGGACCGCGAAGGCCACGGATATCCGGGTGGCGGCCGCACGGCCGACCCAGCCCGCACCAAGACCGGCGGCGGGGCGCAGTGGTGGCGGCCCCATCCCCCTGCCCGGCGCGGCGCCGGCCACAGGTGCTCCCGTGGTGGCCGCGACTCCAGCGCCTCCGGCTGCCGTTCCGCCTGCGCCGCGGGCGGCGACGGCGCACAAGCGCACCAACTTCAAGAGCGTGAAGATACTCGGTGCAAGGCGCGCCGCCACCACAGCGCCGTCCGCCCGCCCCGCGCCGGCGGCCCAGCCGCGCCGCGAGGAAAGGCGCGTGGCGGCCCTGGCGACCGCGCCGCGCAACGTGGCGCGCCCGGCAGCACCGGCGCCGCAGGCCGCCGGCAAGGGCTACGTGGTGCAGCTGGCAGCCTTCCGCTCGCAGCAGGACGCGGCGCGCGCATGGCAGCGCATCCGTGCGAAGCATGGCGGGCTGCTCGGCGGCATGCAGCCCATCATCAGCAAGGCCAATCTTGGCGATGCCGGCACTTTCTATCGGCTCAGCATCGGAACCCTGCCCTCACGGCAGGCGGCCTCCAGGATCTGCCAGCGGCTCATCGCACGGGGCGAGCCGGACTGTCTGATCCGCAAGCGCTGAGACGATCGGCGACATCGAATTCGACCGGGGGTGCCAGCCGCAAGGGCTGGCTTTTTGTTGAACGGGGGAAGGCATGAAGGCACTCATTTGCGGCTGCGCCGGCGTCACGCTCGCGGAGGAAGAGCGTGCGTTTTTCGCGGAAGAAAGGCCGTGGGGACTCATCCTGTTCGCGCGTAACGTGGAAAGCCCGGCGCAAGTGCGTGCGCTGGTGTCGGATTTCCGGGCGCTGGTGGGGCGCGAGGAAGCGCCGGTGTTCATCGATCAGGAAGGTGGGCGGGTGCAGCGGCTGCGGCCGCCGCACTGGCGCGATTATCCGCCGGCGGCGCACTTCGGTGAACTGTGGGCGCGGGATCCGGCGGCGGCGTGCCGGGCGGCGCGTGCGGTCACCTGGATGCTGGCCATGGAACTGGCGGAGCTTGGCATCAATGCCGACGCCCTGCCGGTGCTGGACGTGCCGGTTGAAGGCGCGCACGACATCATCGGCGATCGCGCCTATGCCCGCAGGGCGGAGGTGGCGGCGCTGCTGGCGCGGGCGGCGGTGAGCGGGCTGGCGGCGGCGGGAGTGGCGCCCGTCATCAAGCACATTCCGGGCCACGGGAGGGCACGGGCGGACAGTCACGAGGAGCTGCCGGTGGTGGAGGCGCCGCTCGATGCGCTGCGCGCGCACGATTTCCCGCCCTTCGCGGCGCTGGCGGACGCGCCGATGGCAATGACGGCGCACGTGGTCTACGCGGCCATCGATGCGCGCAACCCGGCCACAACGTCGCGCATGGTGATTCATGACATCATCCGCGGCGAAATCGGCTTCAATGGCCTGCTGATGAGTGATGACCTCAACATGAAGGCACTTCGCGGCCCGCTGGCGGAACGGACGGAGGCGGCGCTGGCGGCGGGCTGCGACGTGGCGCTGCACTGTTCCGGCAAGCTGGAGGAGATGCGGGAGGTTGCTGCCGCCTGCCCGGAGCTTTCAGGTCGCGCGCTCGAACGCGCCGAGGCCGCGATGGCCTTCATGCAGCCGCGCGGGCTGGCGCCAGACGCGCGGGAAGCCGAGGAATGGCGCAAGCGGCTTCTGGCGGTGACTTGAACGGACCGGCCCCCTGCCCCACAATGCCGCAAGAGCGAATCAGGGGGCGAGGGATGCATCCGGCATGGCGGGGCAGGACGAACATGACGGCGCGGCGTGGCCGGACGATGTGACGCGCGCCGGTGCCGTTAGGGATTCCGCCACGCTGGTGGACGCGCCGGGCGAGGCCTTCATCCTGAGGCTCAAGTCCTACGAGGGACCGCTTGATCTGCTGCTGGATCTGGCGCGGCGGCAGAAGGTGGACCTGGCCGAGATCTCCGTCACCGAACTGGCCGAACAATATATCGCCGTCATCAACCGGGCGCGACGGCTGAAGCTGGAGCTGGCGGCGGCGTGGCTCGTCATGGCGGCATGGCTGGCGTGGCTCAAGTCGCGGCTGCTGCTGCCGACTCCACCGGAAGAGGCGGAAACACCGGATCCGGAGGAAATGGCGCTGAAGCTGGCCTTTCGCCTGAAACGGCTGGAGGCCATGCGCGAGGCCGGCAAGCTGCTGATGCTGCGGCCGCGGCTGGGAGTGGACGTGCACCCGCGCGGCATGCCGGAGCCGGTGGTTGTGGCGGAAGAAACCGAATACGAAGACAAGGTGGTCGATCTGCTCTCGGCCTACGCCGGCATCGTGCGGCGCAAGGCCGCGAAACGGCGCTATCAGATCGACCCGCAACCGGTGTGGACGATTCACGAGGTGCGCGAGGCGCTGGAGGGCATGATCGGCGACCTGGCGGAATGGTGTCCGCTGGACGAGATACTGGCGCGCAGCCTGCCGGACGACGGCATGCGCCGCTCGGCGCTGGCATCGGGCTTCGCGGCGTCGCTGGAACTGGCGCGGGAGGGGCGCATCGAGCTTATGCAGGATGCGCCGTTCGCGCCGCTGTATGCCCGCAAGGCGGGCGAATCCGCCTGAAAATTCGCCCGCAGGCGAATTTTCGGACCGCCCGCCGCCTCGCGCCCCGCCCAGCCTCCCGATATCGTGGAGGGCGGATGGACGAGCGGGAACGCGGGGCGGATCAATGGGGTTTGACCAAGAGTGTCGAACAGTCAAGGAGGCATCATGGGCAAGATGGCGAAGGACCCCCTGCCCTTTCGCGTGATCGAGGGCGGCGAGGCGGGCAAGGCCGAACCGACCGGAAAGGGTGCGGATGACGCTTCCGGCCTGCCCGACGCAGCGCAGCAGAAGCGCATCGTGGAGGCGCTGCTGTTCGCCACGGACAAGCCGCTATCCGAGGAAGCACTGGCGGAGGCCTTGCCGCGGAACGCCGACGTGGGCGCACTGCTGGAGGTACTGAGGGAAGAATACGCGGAGCGCGGGGTGAACCTCGTGAAGGTGGCGGGCAAGTGGCAGCTGCGCACGGCAGAGGATCTGCGCTGGCTGCTGAGGCGCGAGCAGAAGCAGCGGAAGAAGCTTTCGAAGGCGGCGCTGGAGACGCTGGCCATCATCGCCTATCACCAGCCGGTCACGCGGGCGGAGATCGAGGACATCCGCGGAGTGGCCATCTCCAGGGGCACGCTGGACGTGCTCATGGAGGCTGGCTGGGTGAAGATCCGCGGCCGGCGGCAGGTGCCGGGGCGGCCGGTGACCTACGGCACGACGGAAGCATTTCTCTCCCATTTCGGTCTGGAGCGCATCGGCGACCTTCCGGGCCTGCGGGAGCTCAAGGGCGCGGGGCTGCTGGACGCGGACATTCCGCCGGATTTCATGATGCCGGTGGCGAAGGAGGAATCACTGCTGGACGAGGAAAACGCCGACGATCCGTTCGCGGCGCCGGAAATGGAAGACGAGCCGCCGCTGGAAATGCACCTGGAGGAAGACGAAAGGCGCTGAAACGGCGGCGTTCCAGGCAAGTCTCTTGCACCCGGTGGCGCCACGGGCCATACACGCCGCATGAGGCAACCGGCGGCGGCCAGGCCGGGAGATCATTCCGGAAAAGCGGGGAGCCAACATGGACATCGGCATGCCGCGCTATTCGCGCATCCTGCTGAAGATATCCGGCGAGGCCCTGATGGGCGAAAAGTCCTTCGGGCTGGACATGGAGATGGTGGACCGGGTGGCCGGTGAAATCGCCGAGGTGTGGCGCACCGGCACGCAGATCGGGCTGGTCATCGGCGGCGGCAACATCTTTCGCGGCGTTTCCGACGCGGCGAAGGGCATGGAGCGCACCACTGCCGACTACATGGGCATGCTGGCCACGGTGATGAACGCGCTGGCGATGGAAAACGCGCTTGGCCGGCAGGGGGTGGCGGCGCGCACCATGTCGGCGGTGCCGATGCCGACGGTATGCGAATCGTTCACCCGACAGCGGGCGTGGAAGCATCTGGAAGCCGGGCGGGTGGTGCTGTTCGCCGGCGGTACGGGCAACCCGTTCTTCACCACCGATACCGGCGCGGCGCTGAAGGCGGCGGAAACGAAGTGCCAGGCGCTGTTCAAGGGCACCAGCGTGGACGGTATCTACACGGACGATCCGAAGACCAATCCGGAGGCGGAGCGCTTCGACACCATCACCTATGACGAGGTGTTGCGGCGCAATCTGAAGGTGATGGACGCGGCGGCCGTGGCGCTGGCGCGTGACAACAACATTCCGCTTGTCGTATTTTCCATCCGCGAACCGGGGGCGCTGGCAAAGGTCTTGCGCGGCGAGGGAACCTTCACCACAGTGACGCCCTGAGCGGGCCGTCGCCCCTTGCGCCGCGCACAACCATGAAAACGCTTGAGAGGATACCATGGCCGATGGCGAACTGGACATGAAAGACCTGAAGCGCCGCATGGAGGGCGCGCTGAAGGTGCTCAAGGAGGAATTCGCGGGGTTGCGCACGGGGCGGGCCTCCGCATCGCTGCTGGAGCACGTTCAGGTGAACGCCTATGGCGGCAAGATGCCGCTCAATCAGGTGGCCGCCGTGACGGTGCCGGAACCGCGGCTGCTTTCCGTGCAGGTGTGGGACCAGTCGCTGGTTTCGGCGGTGGAGAAAGCCATTCGCGAATCCGAGCTGGGACTGAACCCGCAGACGCAGGGCAACGTCATCCGCGTGCCCATTCCGGAACTTTCCGCAGAGCGGCGCAAGGAAATCTCGCGGGTGGCGCACCAGTATGCGGAAAAGGCACGGGTGGCGGTGCGCAACGTGCGGCGCGACGGCATGGACGCGCTGAAGAAAATGGAGAAGGACCACACCATCGGCGAGGACGAGGCGCGGCGGCTGGCCGACGAGGTGCAGAAGCTAACCGACCGCTTCATCAAGGAAATCGACGAGCTGCTGGAGAAGAAGGACGCCGAGATCATGCAGGTGTGAGGCGTTCCGCACCGCCGTGCAGGCAAGGGCATGACGCGGGCCGGGGGAGAGTGGATGGGCCACCAGGACAAGAGCCGGGAACTGCTGCCGAGAGCCGCCATTGGCACGTTGCCGCGGCACGTGGCCATCATCATGGACGGCAACGGCCGCTGGGCGCACGCGCGGGGGCTGCCGCGGTCGCTGGGGCACAAGGCGGGTGTGGAGGCGGTGCGCCGGGCGGTGCGGGCGGCGGATCACTTTGGCATCCGGGTGCTCACCATCTACTCGTTCTCCGCCGAGAACTGGTCCCGCCCCAAGACGGAAGTGGACCACCTCTTCACCCTGTTGCGCCGCTTCGTGGAGCGCGACGTGGCCGATCTGCACCGGCGCAACGTGCGCATTCGCATCATCGGCGCGCGCGAGGGCCTGTCGAAGGACATCATCGCCCTGCTGGAGCGCTGCGAACGGCTCACCGCGGGCAACACGGGGCTGACGCTGGCGGTGGCCTTCAACTACGGGGGGCGACAGGAGATCGCGGAGGCGGCCCGGCGGCTGGCTGAAAAGGCCGCGCGCGGCGACATTGCGCCGGAGGACATCACGCCGGCGGCGCTGGCGCAGCATCTGCATGCGCCGGACCTGCCGGATCCGGACCTCCTGATCCGCACCGGCAACGAGCAGCGGCTTTCGAACTTTCTGCTGTGGCAGAGCGCCTACGCGGAGCTGGTATTCCTGCCGGAATACTGGCCGGATTTCGACGAGCTTTCGTTTCAGCGGGCGTTGCAGGACTTCGCCGCGCGCGAGCGACGCTTCGGCGGGTTGAAGGCGGCGACCGGGGCCGGCAAGGCGTGAGGAGCCGGATTGCATGAACGAAGCCAACGCGCAGAAGAGCGCCGGCGGGGCGGGCACGGGCAGTGACCTGCGCACGCGCGTGATGGCGGCGCTGGCGCTGGCGCCGCTGGTGCTGCTGGCGGCCTGGGCCGGCGGGGCGTGGTTCGGCCTTCTCGTTTTCGTCGGCGTGCTGCTGATGGCGCGGGAGTGGGTGGACATCGTGCACGGTGGCGACGCCGGGCAGTTCGCGCTGCACGCCATCGCCGGCGTCAGTGGCCTGCTGGCGGCCGCCCTGCCCCATCGGGCGTGGCCGTTCCTGGCGCTGGCGGGGCTGGCGTGGCTGGCCTCCCTGTGGCTCACCGCGCAGGCGCGGCGCGGGTTCACCATTCATCACGTGAGCGGCCCGCTCTACATCGCGATGGCGGCGCTGGCGCTTATGGCGCTGCGCCTCTCGCCAACATGCGGGGTATATGCCATCTTCTTCCTGTTCGCCGTGGTATGGAGCGCCGACAGCCTGGCCTACTTCGCCGGACGGACGCTGGGCGGTCCGAAGTTCGCGCCGCGCATTTCGCCCAAGAAGACGTGGAGCGGCTTCTTCGGCGCGGTGGCGGGCGGCGCGCTGGCGGGGCTTGTCTTCGCGTGGATCACGGGATTCGCGGCGGGGCCGCTGTTTCTGGCGGGAGCGCTGCTGGGCGGGTTCGAGCAGTTCGGCGACCTCTACGAAAGCGCCATGAAGCGGCGCTTCGGGGTGAAGGATTCGGGCACGCTCATTCCCGGCCACGGCGGCATCCTGGACCGGGTGGACGGGCTGGTGGCAGCGGCAGCGCTCGCCTTCGTCATCGGCACGCTGGCCACCGGTTCGCTGCGGGAGGCGGGCTGCGGCCTGTTCAAGCTGTGGGGTTGGCCATGAAGACGCTCACCATCCTCGGGGCCACGGGCTCCATCGGCCAGTCCACGCTGGATGTGGTGCGCCAGCACCGGGGGCGTTTCATGATCGAGGCGCTGGTGGCCAACGCCAACGTGGAACGGCTGGCGGCGGACGCCCGGGAGATGAGCGCCCGCATGGCGGTCACCGCGGATCCCGCCCGTTACAGGGAGCTGCAGGACGCCCTGTTCGGCACCGGCATCGAGGTGGCGGCGGGGCCGGAGGCGGTCATCGAGGCGGCATCGCGCCCGGCGGACATGGTGATGGCGGCGATCGTGGGCGTGGCCGGGCTGGCGCCAACGCTGGCGGCGGTGGAGGCGCGCAACACCATCCTGCTGGCGAACAAGGAATGCCTGGTTTCCGCCGGCGAGCTGTTCATGGCGCGGGCGAAGGCGCTTTCCGTGCCGGTGGTGCCGGTGGATTCGGAGCACAACGCAATCATGCAGTGCTTCGAACAGGAAAACGCCCGCGCGGTGGAGAAGATCACGCTCACCGCCTCCGGCGGGCCGTTTCGCGAGCGGCCGCCGGAAACGCTGAGAGACGTGACGCCGGAAGAGGCGCTCGATCACCCGAACTGGGACATGGGCGCAAAAGTCACCATCGATTCCGCCACGCTGATGAACAAGGGGCTGGAGCTGATGGAGGCCTATCACCTCTATCCGGTGGGCACGCATCAGCTGGAGGCCATCATCCACCCGCAGTCCATCGTGCATTCGCTGGTGTCCTACGCGGACGGATCGGTGCTGGCGCAGCTGGGCACGCCGGACATGCGCACGCCCATCGCGGTGGCGCTGGCGTGGCCGGAGCGCATCGGAACGAACGTGCGGCGGCTGGACCTGGCGGCGCTGGGGCGGCTTACCTTCGAGCCCATCGACGAAGAACGCTTTCCCGCGCCGTCGCTGGCGCTGGCAGCACTGGAGCGCGGCGGATCGGCGGGCGCCATCCTGAACGCGGCCAACGAGGTGGCGGTGGAGGCTTTCCTGGCGCGGCGGCTGCCGTTCACGGAGATCGTGCCGCTGGCGGCGCGGGTGCTGGAAGCAGCGGAGCGCTCGGGGACGATCCGGCCGCTGACGGGGCTGGACGACGTGGACGCGGCGGACGCCTTCGCCCGCGAAACGGCGCGCGCGCTGCTCGGCGCGGCATCCTCGCACGCAGCCGAATGATGGATTTGTCACTTTTCCCCTTTCGCCGGTCGGGCTAATCAAGGAAAAGCGGAAATGCCGCCGCATCGGGCGCGCGGACACACGAAGACGCCACGGAGGAAACTGCATGGAACTGCTGGCGACCCCCTTTGCCTCGGTGTGGGACGTGTTGATGTTCATCATCCCCTTTCTGCTGGTGATGACCGTCATCGTGTTCTTTCACGAGCTGGGGCATTTCGCGGTGGCGCGCCATTACGGCGTGAAGGTGGACAGCTTTTCCATCGGCTTCGGACGCGAGATCATCGGATGGACGGACAGGCACGGTACCCGCTGGAAGATCGGCTGGCTGCCACTGGGTGGCTACGTGAAATTCGTGGATGACGAGAACGCCGCCTCGGCACCGGCAAGTGGCGCCGCGCAATGCGACAATCCGGGGAGCTTTCACTGCAAGCCCTTGTGGCAGCGTGCGCTCATCGTGGCGGCGGGGCCGCTGGCCAACTTCATTCTGGCCATCGTCATCTTCACGGGACTTTACAGCCTGGCCGGCGTGCCGGTGATGGAACCGGTGGTGCACCAGGTGATGCCGGATTCGCCGGCGGAGAAGGCGGGCATTCGTCCGGGTGACCGCATCATTTCCATCGACGGCGAGCCGGTGGACAGCTTTCTCGACATCAGCCGCATCGTGGTGCTCAAGGCCGGGCGGGACGCGACCGTGGTGGTGGAGCGCGGCGGCGTGAAAACGTCCCTGAAGGTTCGCATCGGGGAGCGGGAGGTGCCGGACGGCATCGGCGGCAAGATGCGAGTGGGCTTCCTGGGCGTGGCGCATTCCGCCGAAGGAGGTGTTCGGTTCGAGCGGAAAGGCCCGCTGGAGGCACTGGCGATGGGGGCGAAATCCACCTGGAATATCGTTTCGGGCACCATGACCTATCTCAAGGAGATGATCGTGGGCCGGCAGAGCGCCGACCAGCTGGCGGGCCCCATCCGCATCGCCCAGATTTCACAGAAGGCGGCGGAAACATCCTGGCTGGCGCTGGTGCAGCTGGCGGCGGTGCTGTCGGTGAGCATCGGGCTCATCAACCTGTTCCCCATCCCGATGCTGGATGGCGGGCACCTGTTCTATTACGCCATCGAGGCGGTGCGCGGCAAACCTCTGAGCGAGAGCGCGCAGGAATTCGGCTTCCGCATCGGACTGGCGCTGGTGCTGGCATTGATGCTGGTGGCCACCTTCAACGATGTCATGCACCTGTTCCAGCGATGAAGCGGCCCGGGCGGGGGTGTGGCGCGCTTAATACATTGTAAAGCGAATCCGTAAAATTCCGCCGGCCTCAATTGCAACAGCCACGAAAAAGCCTTAAAACACGGCCTTATCGTATGGGGAAGAATGGGGCGCCGATTCGGGGCCGCGGGCGTGTATGTCCTAGCGGAAAGGCGACGTTCATGAAGAGCGACAACAACAAGAACAAGGTTTCTCGTCTGCGCCTGGCCACCAGCCGGCTGGCACTGGTGCTGGCGCTGGCAACGCCGATGCTGGGGGCTTCCGCCCTCGTGAGCGCGGCGCAGGCGCAGGTGGTGCAACGCATCGTGGTGGAAGGCAACCGGCGGGTGGAGCGCGAGGCCGTTCTGGCCTACCTGCAGGTGCGGCCGGGCGAGCGTTTCGACGCCGGCAAGATCGATGCCTCACTGAAGGCCCTGTTCCAGACCGGGCTGTTTTCCGACGTGCAGATCCTGCGCCGGGGCAACACGCTGGTCGTTCGGGTGGTCGAGAACCCGATGATCAACCGCGTGCGGTTCGAGGGAAACCGGGAGATCTCCGACAAGGACCTGGCCAAGGAAGTGCGACTGCACGACCGCGCCATGCTCACCCGTGCGCGGGTGCAGGCGGACGTGGACCGCATCGTCAACGTCTATCGCCGGGCGGGCTATTACAACGTGCAGGTGGAGCCACAGATCATCCGCCGCGCCGACAACACCGTCGATCTCGTCTTCAAGATCAACGAGGGCAAGGAGACGAAGGTCGCCACCATCCGCTTCGTGGGCAACAAGGCTTTCTCCGACGGCCAGCTCAAGGATGTGATCACCACGCAGGAAAGCGCCTGGTGGCGGTTCTTTTCCACGCGCGACCGCTACGATCCGGACCGGCTGGCCTTCGACAGGGAGCTGCTGCGCCGGTTCTACCTGAAGCATGGCTTCGCCGACGTGCAGATCCTCTCGGCCGATGCCGAGCTGGCGCCGGATGGCGAGAGCTTCATCGTCACCTTCAACATCGAGGAAGGCCCGCAATACAAGGTGGGTCAGGTGCAGATCGATGCCAGCGAGACGGAGCTAGATCCGCAGAAGCTGCAGCATCTGGTGGAAACCCGCTCCGGCGAAATCTACAACGCCGCGGAAGTGGACAAGAGCGTCGAGAAGATGACGCTGGAGGCGGCACGGGAAGGCTTTGCCTTCGCCAAGGTGGAGCCGGAGATCGTGCGCGATCCGGACGCAAAGAGGCTCGATATCTCCTACAAGGTGAAGGAGGGGCCGCGGGTCTATATCGAGCGCATCGACATCATCGGCAACACGCGCACCAAGGATGAGGTCATCCGCCGCGAAATGCGTATCGCCGAGGGCGATGCCTACAACCGTGTGCTGCTGGAGCGCGCCCGCAGGCGGCTGACGGCACTGGATTTCTTCAAGAAGATCGAGTTCCAGGAAGTGCCGGGCAGCGCGCCGGACCGCGTGGTGCTGGTGGTGAAGGTGGAAGAGAAGTCCACCGGCAGCCTGCACCTGTCGCTGGGATATTCGACGCTGGAGAAGGGGCCGGTGGTTTCCGGCGAGATCACCGAGCGCAACTTCATGGGCACCGGCCGCGAGGTGCGGCTGAAGACGTCGCTGTCGCTGAAGCGTCAGTCGGTGGACTTCGGATACACCGAGCCCTATTTCCTCGGCTACAACATGGCGGCAGGCTTCGACATCTTCGGCAACCGCACCGATCTGAAGGATGAATCCAACTATCGCACGAACCAGGTGGGCTTCGGTCTGCGCGCCAATTTCCCGCTGGACGACTACCAGACGCTCTATACGCGCTATCGCCTCACCTATCGTGACTCGAAAGCACGGGACGGCGTGGATTTATGCTCTCCGGCTTCGGCGGACTATTCGCCGGCGGTGTGCGAATCCCTGGGCAAGGACTGGATCTCCACCATCGGCGCCACCTACGTGATGGACAGGCTGGACAATCCGGCCCAGCCGAACTCCGGCTATCGCGTGCAGGCAGCGGTGGACGTGGCCGGCCTGGGAGGCGACGTGAACTACGTGCGGGCGGAGCTGGCCGGATATTACTTCATGCCGTTGTTCTATGAAGGCGTGACGCTCAAGCTGAAGGGTACGGGAGGGCACATCCTCGCCTGGAACGGCGATCACGTGCGGGTGAACGATCGCTTCACCATGGGTGGCCCCTCTTTCCGCGGGTTCGCCGTGGCCGGCGTGGGCCCGCGTGACGACAAGGGCAACTACCTTGGTGGCGAAAGCTACGCCATCGGCACGGTGGAGGTGCTCTTTCCGCTGGGCCTGCCGGAGGAGCTGGGGCTCACCGGCGCGGTATTCACCGATTTCGGCACCGTCTTTGGCGTGAAGAAGGATTATGGCACGGCCATTTACGACGAGGCCAAGTTCCGCTGGTCCGTGGGTGCGGGGCTGCTGTGGAAGTCGCCGCTGGGGCCGCTGCGCCTGAACGTCGCCTACGCGGTGAAAAAGGCGAAGTGGGACGACACGGAGACGATACAGTTCGGCGTGGGAACGCGCTTCTGAACATTTCAGGCGGCCGCGTCGCAACGGGTGCAATCCTGACGGAACGGGCATCATGGACAAGCCGGTGAGTGAGCTTCCCAGCGCTGATGTTCAGCGCATCATGGAGATTCTGCCGCATCGCTACCCGATGCTGCTCATCGACCGGGTGGTGGAGATGAACGGCGAGGAATCGGCGGTGGGCATCAAGAACGTGACCGCTACCGAGCCTTTTCTGGCCGGGCATTTTCCTGACAAGCCGGTGTTTCCGGGCGTGCTGCTGCTGGAGGCCATGGCGCAGACGGCGGGCGTGATGGTGCTGGCGCACAAGGGCATCAAGGCGGCCGATTCGCTGGTCTATTTCGTCTCCATCGACAAGGCCAGGTTCCGCCGGCCCGTGGTGCCCGGCGACACGGTGCGCTTCGAGGTGAAGACCATCAAGGGCCGGCGCAACATCTACTGGTTCGACTGCAAGGCGTTGGTGGACGGCGAGGTGTGCGCGGAGGCCGTGGTTTCCGCCATGCTGGCGGAAGACCCGGAAAAGATCGCCGCGCGCCAGCGCGAAAAGCAACGGAGCTGAGGCCGCCCTTCCCCGCTCCGCCGACGCTCAGGAGCGCTTGGTCCGCCACTCGATGATGGCCTTGCGCCGCAGCTTCTTCATGAAGATCTCCACCTGCCGGCTGAGCTTCTCCTGCTCCAGGGAGGCGCGCAGGCGTTCGCGCAGCTGCTCCTTCGTGCCTGCGGGCAGCTTCGGCTTGATGGTGCGGGTTCCGCAGAAGCCGATGACCTGAATCCCCCGGGGGGTGCGGATGGGCCCGACGAGGCGCTTCGTTCCGGCCTTCTTCAGTGCCTTCTTCAGTGGCGGCGGCAGCTTTCGCGGGTCGGCCTCAATGACGCGCGAAACCTGCACGTTGAAAATGCCAGCGGCCGCCCGTTTGAGGCTGGAGCACCCACGATAGTTGCGCATGATCTGCTGAGCCTCCACAGCGCGTGCCAGCAGCAGCTGGTCGCGCATGACGGGTGAAACCTTCTCGACCGGCAACATCGCCTGCCGCAGACGCCAGATGGTGATGGGCTTCAGGCGCGGATCGGAGAGAATCTTGTTCAGGCGGCGCCGCACCTCCGCCTCCGACACCGTCACCCTGGGCTTGAAACCGTTGCGGGCGGCGATGGCGCGAAAGATCATCTGCGCACGCACGAACTGGCGCAGCTGATCCATGCCCAGCCCCTGCTTGCGCAGAGCGCCCTTCAGCTTCTCCATGCCACCCATGCCGCGCGCCATGTTGCGCACGGCGGCCTCCACCCGTGTTTCATCCACCTGCATGCCGCGCCTGCGGGCCTCGGCCATGAGCACGGCATCGTCTATAAGCGATTGCAGGGCGCGTTTGCGCGCCGCCGCGGTGGAAGGAAAGCGCATGCCCAGTACGCGATGGAGCTTCATGCGCTGGCGAACGTCGAAATCCGTTATCGGCAGGTCGTTGACCACCGCCAGCACCTTGACGGCCAGCGCCGGACGCGGCGCCAGTGCGAGCGCCGGCAACAGCAGCGCCAGGGCCAGCGCCCCGGTGGCCATGCGTTTCGTGAAAATCCTCGTCATGCGGCCCTTTCCGGCTTCATTTGCGCCCGCTGTGCCCGTGATCGCACTGCGTGGCGGGCAAAGCTTGCCCGTGTTCCCGCATGGCTGTCAACTGTGGCGGAATGGTGGAAAAACATCGCTGCGAGGCGCGCGGACGATCAGAAAGCGGGACCGACGGCCTTGCCGCCGCCAAGAGTGAGCAGGCGGATGGAAAGCGAGATGGAACGGTCGAACACGGCATCGGCATCCTCGGTGAAATCCTCGGAATATTTCAGGCTCATGGTGAAACAGTCACAATCGTAGCCGATGCCTATGAAACGGTTCATGGTCCAGCTGTTGCGGAAGCTGTAGCGCCAGCCGCCGAAAACCTGCCAGCCATTGTCGAATCGCCAGGCGGCCTCTCCGGTCAGCTGATGCTCCGTGCGCGGGCGGCCGTGCAACGGGTCGGCCAGCTGGCGGGCATAGGAGATGTCCGCCTGCAGATTCCAGAACGAGATCCTGAGCTGCGCCTCCTGATCACGCGGGCGGAAGGAGCGCGGATCGAAGCGTCCCTGCCAGGAAAACAGGAAACGGTCGTTCGGCGCGAAAGCGAGGCCGGCGACGAAATCGGCGCGCTTGCGTTGCAGGCCGCTGTCGCTGCCGGCGAAGCTGTTGCGGCCGGCGAGGTGCAAGGTCTGGCCGAAGGTGGCGCGCAGGAAACCGCCATCGTCGCGGTAAAGGCCATAGGCCAGGCCGAGGTTGGCGCGCACGCCGCCCTCGAAGCGGTCGAGCCCGGGGTAGCGGTCATGCAGGAACAGGGTGGCGGCGGAATAACGCGCCGCTATGGCGTCCTCGTTGCCCACTTTCTCGCGCAGGCGTTCGCTGGTGGCGGCAATCAGCTGGGCCACGGGGGTAAGCACGTGATAACCGCCATCGAAATCCGCCAGCCACGGCCAGCGTGCGTCAAAACCGGCGGCGGGCAGCAGGCGAGCCGTGGCTTCCGCATCGCGCAGGCCGCCGGGCACGGATGGATCGGGCAGGCTCCTAACCTGCCGGAACTCGGAACGCACATCCAGGAACGGACGAAGCAGCAGACCACCGCCGGTGATCCATTCCCGTCGCCATTGCAGGCGCGTGGCCAGCAACGTCTGGCGTTTCGGCACGTAAACCCCGGCGAAAGGCGTGTCGGAAGCGCTGCGCAGCAATGTGCGCAGGCTGGTGGAGAACGTCAGCGCGCCACCCACCACTGGCGTGTCGAACGTGTATTCATGATAGAGCCAGGGCAGCAGCGCCTGGTCGCCACGTTTCGGATCGACATCCAGCAGGCCGTTCAGGTGACCGGCCTCGGCATAGAGATAGTTGCGATCATCCAGCCCGGCGATCCACAGGCGGGAATGGATCATGTTGCGTTCGTCCACGTCATGACGGCGCATCATCGTACGATCGCTCTGGATGGCGCCGGAAAAGCCCCACTGCCAGCGGCGGTTGATCCGGAAGGTTCCATCGGCCTTTGCATACCAGCGCCAGCGATGGTTGCCGGGGGGATCGACCGTTTCGGGCTTGAGCTGATACATGCCACCGGCATCCACGGTATAGGTGCCGGGGCCGGTATTGTGCCGCCAGATGGCACGGGCGAGCAGGCCGCGCTTCGAATAGACGGTGGGGATGAACGTCACGTCGTAGTTGGGCGCGAGGTTGACGAAATAGGGAATGCCCACACCGACGCCCATGTCGCCGGAATAGGAGAAGCGCGGCACCAGAAAACCGGTGGAACGCGGATGCTGTGGATCCGGATGGCTGAGCCAGGGCAGCCAGAACACGGGCACGCCGGCGAATTCCAGCGTCATGTCGCGATGATAGATGCGCCCCTTTCGCTCGTCGTGGGTGGCCTGTTTCGACTTCAGCTCCCACAAGGGCACGCCACCCTTCAGGCGGCACGTCTTGCAGGCGGTGTAGGCGACATCGGTATAGACGGTGATGCTGCCGTTCCTGCGCACGGCGTAACGCGCCTTCATGGTGGCGCCGTTGGTCATGATGAGGCGCAGGTGACGGGCGAAGCCGTCGCGGAACCTGTCGTCGATATTGACGAGGTTGGCGGTGAGCACGTTGCCATTGGGCTCGCGCAGGTGGACCTCGCCTTCCGCCTGAAAGCGGTCGGTGCGGCGATTGTAGATCACCTTGCGGGCGAGCAAGACATAGGGGCCCCAGGTGATTTGCACCCGGCCCAGGGCGGTGGCCACATCGCGTCGGGAATCATAGACGATGGTTTCCGCGAGCACATCCACCGGCGTGCCCTCGGCGGGCTTCTTCGTGTGGAACTTCGGGACGCTGTCGGTGATGATGGCCCGGGCCGTCCCTGCGGACAGAATGCCGCCGGCCAGCAATGCCAACGCCAGCAGGGGCAACGCCCCCCTCCGACGCCGGTGAGGCCTTGCATATGCCCGGACCCTGAAAGACAAGGACTCTCCCTCTGACTGCCCCCTGCCCGCCTCTTCATACGCAAGGCGAATCAGCCGGTTTCCTCCGGCCTTTTTCGCGCCGCCCTTTTTAACCCGTTTGAGGCCGGGTTTTAAGCCCCCGTTGCCTTTTGCGTTAGCGCGCAATAGGACTCGATGCAGGCAGGCAACATTTCAGCAGCCAGGGAGCGAAGCTCATGAACGTGGCATTCACGAGGCAATTGCCCGCAAAGGCGGATGCGGTGGTGCTGTTCTGCGCACGGGATGCGGTGCTGGAAACCGTGCTTACCGCGCTGCCGGACAAGGCGCGCCGGCAACTGGCCAAGGCCGCCGGGGCGCTGGAGTTTTCCGGCAAGAAAGGGCAGTGCGTGGAGCTTCCCGCGCCGGCGGAGATGGATGCGAAGTGGCTTCTGTTGCTGGGGCTGGGCGACGTGGAGAAGCTGAGCGAAAAGGAGGCCGAATTCGCCGGTGGCCGGGCGGCGGCAGCGTGCATGGGCAAGAAGGCGCAAGAGGTGGTGGTTCTGGCGACGGCGCCGGAAGGCGTGGAGATGGATGCCGCCGCGTTCGTGGCGCGCATCGCCTCGGGCATGAAGCTGCGCAACTACCGCTTCGACCGCTACAGGACGAAAAGGACCGAAAACGGTGAAAACGGCAACGGCACGGAAAAGGGAGGAAAAGCCCGCATCGAAACGCTGACGGTGGTGACGGATGCGGCGGACGCCGCGGAAACCGCCTTCGCGCCGCTTTCCGCGCTGGCCGATTCGGTGCATTTCGCGCGTGACCTGGTGAACGAACCGGGCAATGTGCTGACGCCGAAGGAGTTCGCCCGGCGGGCGGCTGAAATGGCGGCAGAGGCGGGCCTCTCGGTGGAGGTGCTGAAGCCGAAGAAACTGCGCGAGGAACGCTTCAACGCGCTGCTGGCCGTGGGCCAGGGGTCGAAGAACAAGCCGCGGGTGGTGGTGCTGAAATACGATGGCGCCGGGGATGATTCCGCGCCCATCGCCTTTATCGGCAAGGGCGTGTGCTTCGATTCGGGCGGCATTTCCATCAAGCCCTCCTCCGGCATGGAAGACATGAAGGGCGACATGGGGGGTGCGGCGGCAGTCGTCGGCGTGATGCGGGCGCTGGCGGCGCGTGGCGCGAAGGTGAACGCCGTGGGCATCATCGGGCTTGTCGAGAACATGCCGGACGGCGGCGCGCAACGGCCCGGTGATATCGTGATTTCGCGCTCCGGGCAGAGCATCGCCGTGCTGAACACCGATGCCGAAGGGCGGCTGGTGCTGGCGGACTGCCTGGATTACGTGAAGGAAAAGTTCTCTCCGGCGAGGATGATCGATCTCGCCACGCTCACCGGGGCCATCATCATCTCGCTGGGCAAGGAGCACGCGGGGCTGTTTTCCAACAACGACGAGCTGGCCGAGGAAATCACGAAGGCGGGGCTGGAGACGGGCGAGCGCGTGTGGCGGCTGCCGCTGGATCCGGCCTATGACAAGCTCATCGACTACGAAGTGGCCGACATGAAGAACATCGGCGGGCGCGAGGCGGGTTCCATCACGGCGGCGCAGTTTCTGCAGCGGTTCGTGGGCGATACCCCGTGGGCGCACCTGGACGTGGCGGGCACGGCCATGGCCTCGCCGAAGACGGACATCAACGACAGCTGGGGTTCCGGCTGGGGTGTGCGCCTGCTCAACCGGCTGGTGGAGTTGGCGGAAAGGGGGTGACATCAAGAGAACACCCCTCCCGACAACCTGCCGGCGGCGGCCTCCCTGCACTTCCATGCTTGCGTGCAATGGTGCAAACTGCACTTGCTTGCAATGGGGTCATTGCTGACTCAAATAGTGGAGGGAGGCATGAAAACGAGGGGATTCGCCAGCCTTTTCATGGCGTTCTTTCTGACGGGATGCATGACTCACGGCGATGCCCAGAAAACCGTGGGATTGAGTTCCGTCGCCCTGGGGACCAGCACCATTCTCGCCAACTCGGGCCTCAATGTGCCCACACCGCTGGCGAGAGCGGTCGGCGTTACCTCCGGCGTCTCCCAGGTCGCCAGCGGGCTGGCGCTGATGAACGACGGCAACCGGACGACAGGCAACGGAAGCACCGGCCCCGGTCGCTCCACGGCAAGGGAATCCGACCTGCCCAGGACGCGGGAGTGTTCTGAATATTTACGGCTGGCCACGCGACCGGCCAGCATGCAGATGGCGGGTGGCAACGCGCAGCTCGCGCGCATTTTCCGCAGCTACGAACGGTGCCTGAATTCGCAGCCGGATCACCCCACCTCGCGCAGACTGCGCTGCGGCAAGGGCAAGTACTATGTCTATCCGCGCGGCATACAGGCCTGCGGCACGAAAGAGGCAATGCGCATTTGGGGCAGCGGCATGCCCTGACGGTGGAGCCGATCCGGCATGCTCATGGAGCTGAGTCAGCGGATGCGCGTCCAGGTCTGGCCTTTGCAGATGATGCCGCCGAGGATGCACCCGGAAAGCTTGAGCTTGTGTGTGGATAGCGGCTCGATGGTGCCGGTGTAGGTCTTGCCGTCCTTCGGGTTGTAGAGGCTGCCGCGATAGCGCTTGCCCTGCTTGCGCATGCCGCGGAAGAGATCGATGCCGACGACCCTCCTCTTGCGCAAGGCGGGATTCGGGTTATGGGCGTCTCTCATGGTGGTGCCGCCCATGACCCTGCCGCACCAGCCGCCGCCACACTTGTAGATCTTCACCTGCCATCCCTTGGGCGTGCGCCACAGCCCTTCCAGCTCCGCGGCCTGCGCCACGGGCACGGCAGCCATCACCCACGCCACCGTGGTGGCGGCGATGAACAAACGCACGGTCTTCATTCCTGTCCCCTTTCCCTGCTCCACCCCCCTGCCCCCATATTCACCGAGACGAGACGGAAAGGCAATGCCGTCGGGCAGGTGGTCAGTCTTCCGTGATCTTCTCCGCCCGATAGACGTGCACGTCCGGGTGGAGGCGGAGGCAGTCGGCGGGGAGGCCGGCCTTCAGGCACAGGTGCTCGAAGAAACGGTCGAAGTCCGGCAGCTGCTCCCACACGCTGGGCAGGAATGTCGCCTGGCGCCCGTCGAAACGGATGATGACGCCGTCCACACCCGGGCGGATCTTGCGGCGCAGGTCGGCCACGTCTTCATACGGCAGCGGCTGCGGCAGGGTGAGCAGCGAAATCTCTATGGCGATGCGCGGGAACTCCTCCGGCGAAAGCGGCGGAAAGCGCGGATCCTTGAAGGCGGCGGCGCGGGCGTTCTCGATCACATCGTCGATGAGCGCGCGGCGCGGCAGGATAGACCCTATGCAACCGCGCAGTCTTCCGTTGATGGTGAGGGTGACGAAGGTGGCGCGCTGTTGGGCCAGCTCGGGATATTCACGAAGCAGCGCCTCATGCTGCGCCGGCGGGAAGGACTGGCCATGCAGCGCCAGCTCGATGCTGCGGCGTGCAATGCGCGGCAGAATGGCTTTCCAGGGCTCCATGGGCGTTTCCGCTCATTCATGTCGGCGCGGCCGTGCGACTCCCCCCTCAAGCAGAAGTTGGGAAGCACGGATAAGAAGTCAAGCGGAAAAGGTTGTGGACAATCTCTGGAAAACAGATTCCGCTTCCGTGCAAAAGCTGTTGACAGATTGTGTGAAACAGGTGGCGTTGACAAATGGATTCAAGTTCTGGCGCCGGCCCCGTGCTTGCGGCACAATGCGAACCATGGCCGAGGGAGAGGACAGGCGCGAAGATACGGTGGCGTGCGAGGTGATGTTCTATCACCTGCAGCCGCAACCGCTGGAGCGGGTGCTGCCGGCGCTGTTGCAGAAGACGCTGGAGCGCGGCTGGCGGGCGCTGGTGCGCTGTGGCAACCCGCTGAGGATGAAGCCATTGTCAGACGCGATATGGACCTGGCGGGACGAGAGCTTCATTCCGCACGGCACTACGGAAGATGGCAATGTGGAGATGCAACCCATCCTGATCGTGGAGGATGGCTTCACGGAGACACCGAACGGAGCCGAAATCCTGTTCCTGGTGGAAGGAGCGCAGCCGCGGGAGGAGGATTACGCGCGGTTTCGGCGCATCTGCGTGCTGTTTCCCGATGCCGACGCGGCGCTGAAGGACAAGGCGCGGGCGCTGTGGAAGGCATTGCGCGAACGTGACGGCCTTGCGCTGACCTACTGGCAACAGGACATGCGCGGACGCTGGGAGCGGAAGGCCTGAACGCCCTTCTTCAGGCCGTGAACAGGATGCTGCCGGCGATGCCCAACAGCACCACGGCGGAGAGGCCGTCAAGCGCCCGGCGCACACTGAGCGAACGCACGGACTGCCCAAGACGCGCGGAAAGCGCGGCATAGGCCAGCAGAATGGGCAGCTCCACCAACACCGACACCACCGCCAGCGCCGCGAACTGCACGGCGACGTTGCCCGCTTCCGGCACCACGAACTGCGGGATGATGGCCAGGAACAGCATGATATTCTTGATGCTGGAGGCCTGAATGGCCACTCCCTTGAGAAAGGCGCCGGCGTGCCGTTCGGCGCGTGCGCCATTGGTGGAAACCTGCGCCGGCAATGGCGCGCCCCGGGCGTTGGCCTGCGCCTCCCGCCACAGGTCGTGCAGGATGCCGATGGCCGTATAGACGAGATAGGCTGCGCCGATGATCTTGAGCGCCAGGAACAGGCGCGGCGAGGCCACCAGAACGGCGCCCACGCCGACGGCGGAGAGGCCGAAATAGAGAAGATTGACGGCGATGATGCCCAGCGAGGCGGCGGCGCCCGCGGCGAACCCTCGGCGCAGCGCCAGAGAAATGACCAGAAACACCGCCGGCCCGGGGCTGATACTGAAGAAAAACTCGGCGATGCCGAACCAGATGAGCTGCTCGGTCATTCTCCGGGCTCCATTCTTCCCGCTCTTTCCGCCGCACCCTGTCCTTTCGGGGCGATTCCTGGCCCCGAAAGCAGACCTTCACCCGCTCGATGCCGGCCAGCGCAGTGAGAGGCGTTTGTCGCCTCCCGCCCACGCCGCCAAAATCAGGCTATCTCCGGTTCGTAGATCGCCTCCATCGTTTCATGGGTGATGCTGTCGTCCCGCAAATCGTGGTCGTTGGCATAGGTGAAGATGACAGCCGTTCGGCGGCAATGATCGGCCAGGGGCGACACCCGGTGCAACGTCTTGCGCGTCTGCATGAGATAGCAGGTGCCCGGCTCCACATAAAGGCTGCGCACCGGACGGGTGGCGAGCAGCTCTTTCAGCTGGCCCTCCGGATCCTCCTTGTTCCAGCGCACGCCGGGGATGTATTCCACCCGTGCATCCAGCATGGGATCGGGCGCCTCGGCCACCCAAACGAGCGCGTAGCTGTAGTCGTCGAAGTGCCAGCCGTGGGTGTCTCCCGCCGCCTCCAGCGCATTCACGATGAACTCCTCCGGCTCGTAGGGCACCTTGTGGAGGCGTTCTCCGGCCACTTCCGCGAGAAACCCGCGAATGGCCTCGCTGTGGAAGAAGCACGGGATGATACCGCCCCAGCGGGCGATGGAGTCGCGCGCCACGCTGCGGTAGGAGCGGGGCGTGTTGCCGGTGGTGGGCAGCACCACCTCCCTGCGCCGGCCATGGTTTTCCAGAAGCCAGACCGCTTCCTCGTTCATGGCCGCCGCGAGATCGGGCGGCAACAGTTTGCCGAGGTGGACAATGCCTTCACGAGCGAAAGCCGCGGCCAGGCGTTCGTGCTCATGGCCAGGAAAGCCGGCCAGGTGTTCGCGCACGCGTTCCTCGAAGGATTCCCGGGTGATTCCATGTTCTGCCGACATGCCGTTCCCCCCTGCTCAGGACGTCGAATATCTGGGCTGCGGAACAGGTGTAGCGCAGGGGAAGCGGCCACTCTTGTATGGAAGTTTCATGCGCGCGAGCGCGCTACAACCTTGCGTAGCGGGCAGGTGTAATGCCGTATGCACGGCGGAAATGCCTGTTGAGATGGGCCTGATCGCAAAAACCGGTCATGAAGGCCACTTCCGCCGGCCGCACCCCGCGCATCAGCAGCGCGCGGGCGGTGCGCAACCGTTGCACTCTCTGCCAGGCCAGCGGCGGCACGCCCGTGGCCTGCACGAACAGGCGAACGACGGAAACCCGACTCAGATTCACCTCGGCGGCGAGTTCATCCAGCGTCACGCGCTCTTCCAGCCGGTCCAGCAGCAGTTGCTTCAGGCGTTTCACCCGCCAGTCGCCGGCGCCGGGCGCGTTTTCCAGGCGGCGGTCCAGACGCCCCGCGGCAAGGCGCGCGGCCAGCGCCAGCACCTCCTCTTCCAGCCGCGCCGGGTCGTCGTTCCCGCGCAAGCGGCGGGCCATGGCGCAAAAGTCGCGGTGCAGGCGCGGGTCGGTCGTGAGCGGCGTGATGAATTCGGTTTCGACCGTGGTCATTTCCTCGCGGGTGAAGAAATCCGGATCCAGATAGAGGCTGATGATGCAGCGGGTGCCCTCGCCGGCCTGTATCTGGCCGGGATTGTAGAGCGTGGTGCTGCCCTGGGGCGCCAGCAGGGAGCGACCATCCAGCACCGCGTGCTCGTTCCCCTCCAGGTTGCAGCTGATGACGTATTCGTCATGCGTGTGCGGATCGTAGCGGATGTTATCCGCCCGGGTGATGGCCAGCTCGAATCCGTCTCCGCGAAAACCATCCATGCACGCGCGTCCCGTCGTCTTGACAAAGATGCATGTAAGCACGCGGTGGTGGCAAGAAAAAGAGGACGGCGCCGCTGCCAGCACAACTTTCTGCTCCGTGAGCAGGGCCGCGGATTGTATCCGCGTGCCAGGGCGGATCCGTCCGTTTCAATCATGTGGCGGGGAAGATGGCAACATGTTCGCCGGCAGGCTTTCCTCCTCGTTCGCCGGAGCAATCAGGCCGGCGCTGGCGCTCCCGGCGCACTTCCCCGCGGGTGGACTGTTCGCAACACACCGTCCGCCAGCATTTCCCCGTTCCATCGGCAAGAAACACTTCTCACGGCTTGTGCTTCGTCAGCCACGCGATATTACTTTCCGCACGACCAGCGCGAAGTCTTTCCCGGAAAACATGATGGCGTTTCCCGCCATGGCGAGAATAATGCCCGCGATAGTCGCCGCCGTGATGTGATACCCCTCGAATATTGACGAAAGGACGATCGCGACCACCGGAAAGAGCACAGTGGCATAGGCTCAGGACCCATAAATTGCGCGGCGCCAGTCTGGCGCAAAATCGACAATTAGCAATGGATTATAGAGATTTGCGCCAGCCCCTTCGGGCGGCATTTTCGCTTCATCTCGCTGGCTTTTCACCCTTGGAAATAGCTTCGGCTATTCCCTGCGGGCGAAAAGCCAGCGATATTTCGCGAAAATGCCGCTGGCATCCACGCCCTTTATGGGTCCTGAGCCT
>JALUAB010000009.1 GCA_027051195.1 Hyphomicrobiales bacterium | reverse complement strand
CCTAGGCTCAGGACCCATAAATTGCGCGGCGCCAGTCTGGCGCAAAATCGGCAATCAGCAATGGATTATCGAGATTTGCGCCAGACCCTTCGGGCGATATTTTCGCTGCATCTCGCTGGCTTTTCACCCTTGGAAATAGCTTCGGCTATTCCCTGCGGGTGAAAAGCCAGCGATGTTTCGCGAAAATGCCGCTGGCATCCACGCCTTTTGTGGGTCCTGAGCCTAGTTGTGAAGGGGCGGATGCGGGTGCGCTCGCCTTCTTCGCGCTCCAGCCGGCGCAGGTCGTATTCTGCTTGCAGGTTGAGCCAGAAACGCGCAGAGGTGCCGAAATATTCGGCCAGCCAGAAGGCGGTATCCGCCGTGATCGCCCGCTCGTCCCTGATGATGGCTGAAAGGCGGCTTTGTGGAATGTCCAAGTCGCGTGACAGCCACGACTGCGACAGCCCCAAAGGCTGCATGAATTCCTCCAGCAGAATTTCGCCGGGGGCGATGGGCCTCAGTGTTCCAGTGCGTGCGTTCATGTTTCGGGGCCTGCATAAAATCGCTCTGCGGCGATTCCTACCACAACCTGACAGATAGAAAAGGTTCGCGCGGTATTTGAAATAAGGGAAGGGCGCTTTCTTGCTTCGTGTCATTGCCGGGCTTGCCTGTCTTCGGACTTGTTCCGGGGATTCCGGCAATCCAGGGCAAAGTGCTTGAGCGGTTGTTTGGACCGGCAGGCGTGCGGCGGATTAGGCCGTGTTGAGGGGGTGCTTCTCTGCGCTTGCGTTTCAGACGATCGGCCCAGTTCTTAATGCATTCATGAGTTTGCCGCCTCTGGATGCCCGGGACAAGCCCGGGCATGACGGGTGGGGGCTAATGGCTTGTGCCCGATGAGAAGGTGATCTTGTTGAAGACGTTGTATTTGCCCACGGGTTTTTTCATGGGCAGGCGTTTGACGATCTCGAAGGTGTTGGCGTCCACCACCAGTACGGCACCGTCCTGCTCCCAGACGGAGATGAGGGCGTGTTTGCCGTGGCGGTCGAACTCCACATGGGCCACCGTCTTGCCCGGGGCGTAGTTGAGCACCTTCACGATCTCCAATGAGCGCTTGTCGATGACCAGCATCTTGTCCTTGTTCGGCCCGAAGAAGACGTCGGCCCAGGCATAGGGCGTGTTTTCGTGCGAGCGCAGGAAGAAGCCGGGGCCAGGGGTCTTGAGCGTCTTCACCACCTCCCAGGTGTCCATGGCGATGATGCTGATGCGGCCTTCGCCCAGGTGCGGCGTCGCCATGACCGGGCGGCCTTGCCATGTCCAGGTGATCCCGCTGCCCAGGTGCGGCAGGCCGGGCAGGTCGAGCCGGCGGATAACCGTGCCAGTGTCCACGTCCAGCACGATGGCGCCCTTCAAATCGCGCGAGGCCCCCAGCATGTGCCGGTAGGACTGATCGAAGAAGAAATCATCGACAATGGCCGGCAGCTTGAGCCGCCGCACCTCATACAGCGCTTCCTTGCGCTTCGGGTCGGTGCTGATTTCCCAGAACTCCGGGGCGTCCTTCAGCGTGGCCACGAAGCTGTGACGGGGCCGGGCCTGATAGACGGCGGCGACGCGGGAGCTGGTGCCATCGGCGGAAATGGCGGGGATGATCTTCACCACGCTCAGGTCGTCCGCCGAGAGCAGAACGAGGTTGTGCGGCAGATAGTTGGCCACGGCGATCACCGCGCCGTCGGCGGATATGGCGATGTTGCGTGTGTTGATGCCGGCGCGCGCCTCCGCCACCACGTCCAGCGTGTAGAGGTCGTATTTCGTGATCCAGCCATCGCGCGACTGGAAGAAGACATAGCGGCCGTCGGGCGTGAACTTCGGCCCGCCGTGCAGCGCGTAGCGGCTCCTGAAACGGGCGAGCGTGCGGAAGGTGTCGCCGTCGAGGATGCTCACGTGATGATCGCCCGATTCCACCACCACGAACAGGTTCAGCGGGTCGGCACCGAACTGCGGCTTCGTGACCGAATAATCCACGTCCACCGGAATGTGGCGGCTGGCCTCTATCTCCTTCTTCCCCCACACCGGCATCCGCGGCAGGGGGGTGTAGATGTAATCCACCAGCGCGGAGATTTCGGCCTCGCCCAGCTTGTCGCCGAAGGCGGGCATCTGGGTGGAGACGCGCCCCCTGGCGATGACCTTCGCGGCGCGCTTCTTGTGCAGGCGTCTGAGGTTGCCGGGCAGCAGTGCCGGACCGACGCCGCCCAGCCGCCCCTTGCCGTGGCACTCGGCGCAATATTTCGCATAGAGCGCCGCCGCGTCGGGCCGCGCGGTGCCCTGCGCCAGCGCCGCCGGGGCGAGCAGCGAAACCGCGAGGAGGGAGGCGAACAAACCCTTCATGCCGTGCTTTCCCCTGTGCCGGTATATTTCGCAATGAACCATGCATTCCCGACGGCCCGCCTTGACGCAGGGCAAATGCGCCATTGACGGCGGGTCGCAAAAGGGTCAAGCTGGTTTCAACCGGCGGCTCGCGCCGGTGGCGCCGGGGCGCCCGCCCCATGCAAGAAGACCGGCGCGAAGCCGGCGGCACGCGCGTCAAATCACACCGTTCAGGGAGGACAGAACCATGCTCGCGCGCACCTTCATGGCGGCCATCATGGCATCGGCGGTGGCGCTGTTGCCCGTTTCCATCGCGAAGGCCGCGGAAATCGAGAACAAGCTGGTGGTGGTCACCTCGTTCCCGAAGGATCTCACCGGCGTGTTCAAGCGCGCCTTCGAGGCCAAATATCCCGGCACCAAGGTGGACATGCTGAAGAAAAAGACCACCGCCGGGGTGAAATACATTCAGGAAACCGCTTCCAACAACACCTCTGACATCTTCTGGGCCTCGGCGCCGGATGCCTTCGAGGTGCTGAAGGGCGACGGGCTGCTGGCACAATACCAGGTGCAGGCGAAGGGTATTCCGGAGAAGATCGGCGCCTTTCCGCTCAACGATCCGGACGGCTACTACAAGGGTTTCGCCGCCTCCGGCTATGGCATCATGTGGAACACCCGCTATCTGAAGGCCAAGAAATTGCCGGAGCCAAAGGAATGGGAAGATCTCGCCAAGCCCGTCTATTTCGGCCATGTGGGTATGTCCGCGCCGTCGCGCTCCGGCACCACGCACCTGACGGTGGAAACGGTGTTGCAGGGCCTGGGCTGGGAAAAGGGCTGGGCCTTGTGGAAGGCCATCGGCGGAAATCTGAAGACGGTGACGGAGCGCTCCTTCGGCGTGCCGTCGGGGGTGAATTCCGGCGAGTTCGGCATTGGCATCGTCATCGACTTCTTCGGCTTCTCGTCCAAGGCCACGGGCTATCCGGTGGAATTCCGCTATCCCTCCACCACGGCGCTGGTGCCGGCGAACATCGCCATCGTGAAGAACGCGCCGCACCCGAAGGCGGCGGCGGCGTTCATCGAGTTCGTGCTGTCGCCGGAAGGGCAGAAGCTGCTGCTGGATCCGAAGATTCAGCGCCTGCCGGTGCGCCCGGAGCTGTATGACGGTCCGGCGAAGCACCTGCCCAATCCGTTCAAGGGCGAAATCGCCGCCAGCGTGGCCTTCGACGTGAAGAAGTCCAAGGCGCGCTACAACCTGGTGAACTCGCTGTTCGACGTGATGATCACCTACCGGCTGGACGACCTGCGTGCGGCGACGAAGGCCATTCACGAGGCCGCCGCGGCGCTGGCAAGCAAGCCGAACGCGGAAGCGCAGAAGCTGCTGGACGAGGCCCGCGCGCTGGTGGCGGCGGTGCCCATCGACGAGGCCAAGTCGCTGGACCCGGCGTTCGCGTCCATCTTCAAGAAGAAGCGCAAGAAGAAGACGGACAAGGTGACGGGCCGGCAGGCCGAGGTGGAGCAGCAGTGGGACGCCATGGTGAAGGCCAACTACGAGAAGGCCAGGGCGCTGGCCGAGAAGGCGAAGGCCATGGCGCAGTGAGCTGACGGCGGCGGGTGGCGTGGTGGGCTGGCCGTGTCGGGCCGGCACGCGCCATCCGCTCCGTTTTCTCCTTTTCCGCAACCTGCATGGGGAGAGGCTCCATGAGCGCCACGGGCACATCGGCACCGGCGGGCGGCCGGGGCGTGACGGGCGGATTGCTGCGCGACGTCATCGCCGCGTGGAGGCAACAGAAGGGCGCGGCCCTGCTGGCGCTGGCCATCTTCGCCTTTCTGACGCTGTTTCTCATCCTGCCGGTGGCGCAGGTGGTGTATGTGGCGTTTCTGGATGCCAACACCGGCGCGTTCACGCTGGTGAACTTCCTCGACTTTTTCCGCACGCCGCTGTTTCGGGAATCCTTCTACAACTCGTTCTACGTCTCCTTCATGTCGGTGGTGGTGGCCACCATCATCTCGCTGCCGCTGGCCTATTTCACCTCGCGGTTCAACTTCGCCGGGGCAACGCTGATCCAGACGCTGGGCGTGCTGCCGCTCATCATGCCGCCGTTCGTGGGCGCGGTGGCGATGCAGATGATCTTCGGCGCCAATGGCTCCATCAACCTGCTGCTGGACGAATATTTCGGTTTCACCATCCCGTTCATGGAGGGGCTGAACGGCGTCATCCTCGTGCAGTCCATCCACTATTTCCCGTTCATCCTCATCAATCTTTCGGCCAGCCTGAACACCATCGACCGGTCGCTGGAGGAGGCGGCACAGAACCTCGGCGCGCACGGCATGCGGCTGTTTCGGCGCATCGTGTTTCCGCTGGCCATGCCGGGCTACGTGGCGGGCGCGGCGCTGGTGTTCCTGAAGGTGTTCGACGATCTGGGCACGCCGCTGCTGTTGAACGTTAACACCATGCTGGCGCCGCAGGCCTACCTGCGCATTTCCTCCATCGGCATTTCCGACCCGATGGGCTACGTGATCTCGGTGATGCTGGTGGTGTTCTCGCTGCTGTCGCTGTGGGTGGCGCACCTGGCCACGCGCGGGCGTGATTACGCCTCGGTGCAGAAGGGCGGCGGGGGGCTGCTGCGGCGTGATCTGAGGCCGTGGGAGAGGGCGGGGGCTTACGGGCTGATCCTGCTCATCCTGCTGGTGGTGCTTTCGCCACACATCGGGCTGCTGCTGATGTCCTTCGGCACCATCTGGTCGTTCTCGGTGCTGCCGGATGGCTTCACGCTGGCGCACTACAAGGAAGTCTTCACCACCGCCATGCCCTACATCACCAACACGCTGCTGTATGCCGGTCTGGCGGCGCTGTTTGACGTGATGCTGGCCACGGCGATTGCCTACATCGTGCAGCGCACGCGGCTGCCGGGGCGGCATGTGCTGGACTACATCGGCACGGCGGCGGTGGCGGTGCCGGGCGTGGTGCTGGCCATCGGATACCTGCGCACCTATCACGACTTCGTGCTGCCCGGCGTGGACAAGCCGCTGGCCACGTGGTGGGTCATCATCGTGGTGGCGCTCACCATCCGCCGTCTGCCCTACGCGTTGCGCGCCTGCTCGGCGGCGTTGCAGCAGATTTCCGTGACACTGGAAGAGGCGGCGCAGAACCTGGGCGCCGGGCGGTTCGAGACGGTGCGGCGCATCGTGGTGCCGCTGATGGCGGGGGGCATCGCGGCCGGGTTCGTCACCGCGTTTGCCACCGCCGCGGTGGAGCTTTCCGCCACCATCATGCTGGTCTCCAGCGAGGCGGATGCGCCGCTGGCCTATGGCATCTACGTTTACATGCAGACGGCGGCCGGGCGCGGGCCGGGCGCGGCGCTGGGCGTGCTGGCGGTCATCATCGTGGGCGTGGCCACGTGGCTTTCGCACCGGTTCGTGGAGCGGCAGCGGACGCAGGCGGCGCTGGACGAGCGCATGGCGGCGCAGGGCGTGTAACGAATGGAGCGTGCGATGCATCAACAGGCGGGCAGAGCGATGGCGGTGGATGCAGGGGGTGCGGGGCGCATGGCGCCGAAGCGCATACTCATCGAGGATCTGCACATCTCCTTCGGCGACACGCACGTGCTGCGCGGTATCAATCTGGAGATCGCGCCGGGCGAGCTGTTCGCCTTTCTCGGGCCGTCGGGGTCGGGCAAGTCCACGCTGTTGCGCGCCATCGCCGGGTTCGGGCCGCGGCCGCACGGGCGCATCCTCATTGGCGATGAGGACGTGACCGCGCTGCCGCCGTGGGAGCGCAACGTGGGCATGGTGTTTCAGAACTATGCCCTGTGGCCGCACATGACGGTGTGGCAGAACGTGGCCTTCGGCCTGAAGGAGCGCGGCGTGCCGAAGGCGGAGATCGGCCCCAGGGTGGAGGAGGCATTGGAGCTGGTGGGGCTGGCGCATCTGGCGCAGCGGCGGCCGTCGCAGCTTTCCGGCGGGCAGCAGCAGCGGGTGGCGCTGGCGCGCACCATTGTGGTGCGGCCACAGGTGCTGTTGCTGGACGAGCCGCTGTCCAACCTCGACGCCAACCTGCGCGTGCAGATGCGGCGCGAGCTGAAGCGGTTGCAGCGGGAGCTGGGCATCACCACCGTGTTCGTCACCCATGACCAGGAAGAGGCCAACACGCTGGCCGACACCATGGCGGTGCTGGAGGGCGGCGTGATCCAGCAGGCGGGGCCGCCGATGGAGCTGTATGACCGGCCCGCCAATCTGTTCGTGGCCGGGTTCCTGGGGGCGGCCAACCGGTTGCCGGGGCGGGTGGTGGCGCGCGATGGCGAACGCCGGTTCGAGGGGCCGGCGGGGTTCGTCCTGCCGGTGGCTGCGGAGGAGCCGGAGGGCGAGGCGCATGCGGTATTTCGCCCGCAGGCGGCGCGGCTGCTGGAGCACGGGGCAGCGGCGTGCGATGGGGAGGTGTGTGTACCGGTGCGCATCGCGCACGCGGAGTTCATGGGGCCGGTGGTGCGCTACTCGGTGATGATGGGGGAACACGAGGTGTTGGTGGACGAACCGCACCTGCCAGGCCAGCCACCGCGCGCGGAAGGCGACGAGGCTTCCTTGAGCGTGCTGCGCGACACCGTGCGGGTGCTGCGGGCGTGAGGGGCGTGTTATTTTCACCCAAAGGCTTTCTGGAAGCACCGACAACGCAACCAACTTCGCCATTCCCGCGAAGGTGCATTGGTGTCCAAGAAAATACCGTTTGACCAGGAAGGCTTCATTTCGCTGAGCACGATCAGATAAGCCGCTGATTCAATTATTATTCGTCATTTCCGGGCTTGCCTGTCCTCGGGCTTGTCCCGGGGATCCCGGCAATCCAGGGACAAAACGCATGCGGTCATATATGACACCGTATCCCTGCCAAAAACGAATTCCTTAGGCTCAGGACCCATAAAG
>JALUAB010000008.1 GCA_027051195.1 Hyphomicrobiales bacterium | reverse complement strand
TTTGTTAAAAAGCAATGAATCCAGATGGTTGAGTGGGCGCGCCCGGCATTATCGAAGAATCACCGCCTGCATCGGCGCAGCCTGGCCCATTGCATTACCTGCTGTGAATATATAGGATAATTCTCAACTAGGCCGTGGAGAGGGGATGGCCACGGCCCGGGAGGGGAAGGCCGCATTGAAGGCCCTTGATATACCGGCCCGGACTGGCAGCTGCACCGGCGCGCCCTGCCGCGCGGGACAGGAATGGCATTTCGGGCACGCCAGAAGGCCAGGAGGAAGAAATCCATGAAAGTCCGCGAATTTCTCGAACAGAATCAGCCAAGAATCATTGTCTGTCGCCGTTCGGACACGCTGCAGGCGGCGTCCACGCTGCTCTATACCAGCCGCATCGGCGCCATGCCCGTGGTGGATGCGGATGGCAATATCGTCGGCATTCTTTCCGAACGTGATATCGTCTCGGCGCTTTCCCAGCGCCCCAACGAGGTCCTGAAGCTGCGCGTGAGCGATGTCATGTCCTCGCCGGCCATCACCTGCAACGAGAACGACGACATGTGCGACGCCATGCGGGTGATGCTCAACCACAAGTTCCGCCACCTTCCCGTGGTGGACAACCAGGGCCGCCTGCGCGGCATGCTTTCCATCCGCGACTGCCTGGCCATGCAGCTCAAGGACAAGGAGCTGGAGGCCAACGTGTTGCGCGACAGCTTCATCGCCGCGCGCTTCAGCTGATCGCTGCGGGATGATGAAAATTCTGGCCGATCACCGTTGTGGTGGTCGGCCATTTCATTGGCCGCTTGCATATTCGCCCAGCCGCCGCAGAAAAGCCTCGCATTTCTCCAGTTGCGCAATCTCCACGAACTCGTCCGGCTTGTGAGCCTGTTCTATGTGGCCCGGTCCGCATACCACGGCCGGCATGCCGGCTTTCGCGTAAAGCCCGGCTTCCGTGGCGTAGGCCGCACGCGCAGTGGCGTTGCGCCCGGCGAATTGCAGCGCCAGCCGCACCGCCGGTGAATCCGGCTGCTCCGGCAGCCCCGGCACATCCGCCAGCACCGTGGTGGATATGCCCGCATCGGGATGAACGGCGCGCATCGCCGGCTCCAGTTTCTCGCGCGCCAGACGCTCCATCCGTTCGATGACATCGGCCGTACCCTGTCCGGGCAGACAGCGGATTTCCCACTCGAAAACGCAATGGCGCGGAATGATGTTCTTGGCGATGCCGCCTTCCACCGTCCCCACGCTAAGGGTGCGCCACGGCGGATTGAAGCCTTCTGCCCGCGGCCCCTCCTGCTGCTCTTCCCAGGCGATCTGCGCGATTTCGGAAATCAGCCGCGCCGCCGCGTGGATTGCGTTCACGCCCAGATGCGTGCAGCTTGCGTGCGCCTCCAGGCCGCGCGCCTCGGTGCGCAGCACCGTGATGCCCTTGTGTGCGCTTACCACTTCCATGCCCGTTGGTTCACCCACGAACACCGCCTCCACCTGCGGCACGTTGGCCCGCATCCACTCCAGCAGCGGCCGCACGCCAGTGCAGCCCACTTCCTCGTCGCAGGATAGCGCCAGCCAGATCGGCCGCTTGAGATCGCGCGCCGCGAAATGCGGTGCCAGGGCCAGGGCGCACGCTATGAAGCCCTTCATGTCCGCCGTGCCGCGCCCGTAGGCGCGCCCGCCATGCACCCGCAGCGTGAAGGGATCGGAAGTCCAATCCTGCCCGTCCACCGGCACCACGTCCGTATGCCCGGAAAGCACCAACCCGCCCGGAGCCTCCGGGCCTATGCGCGCCAGCAGATTGGCCTTGTCCGGCCCGAAGTCGATGCGCCGGCTGGCGATGCCGAAGCGCGCCAGATAGTCTTCCACGAAGGCGATGAGCGCCAGATTGGAGTTTCGGCTGACCGTGTCGAATCCCACCAGCCGCTCCAGCATCGCCAGCGTGTTCATTTCTGTGTGCAAGCCCTTGCCTTCCATTCTTGCCGGTGGTTTATAGCGTGCGGGTTCAGCTTCCGCCGCCATCGCGCGTGCAGGCATAGCACGGATACGGGCCATGAACGAGCCTCGCAACGTCTTCGACATCCGGCGATATATCCGCTCCATTCCGGATTATCCAAAACCCGGCATCATCTTTCGGGACATCACCACGCTTCTGGCTTCCGCCCATGGCCTTCGCGCCGCCGTGGACGAGCTGATCTGGCCGTTTCTGGGCGAGGATATCGATTACGTCATCGGCATCGAGGCGCGCGGTTTCATCCTGGGCGGCGCCGTGGCGCACGAGCTGGGCAAGGGCTTCGTGCCCATCCGCAAGAAGGGCAAGCTGCCGTGGAAGGTCATCGGCAAGGATTACGAGCTTGAATACGGCATCGACCGCATAGAAGTGCATGCCGACGCCATCGGCGAGGGCGACAGGGTGCTGCTGGTGGACGATCTCATCGCCACCGGTGGCACGGCCGCCGCCGCCATCGACCTCATCCGTGAGTCCGGCGGCGATCTGGTGGCCGCGGCCTTCGTCATCGACCTGCCCGACCTTGGCGGCGCCGGGAAATTGCGTCAGATGGGGGTGAAGGTGCATACGCTGGTGGAGTTCGAGGGCGAATGAGGCCATGATCCTCCGACGAACAGCCGAAGCGCCAATGGCTCCGCCCATTGGCGTTTCTTTTGAGCGCAACCCTGCCGGGCGCGTATCATCCGGCGGGCATCACTGAAGGGAAACGGGGCAACCACATGCCAAGGCGCACCGACATCAACTCCATCCTCGTCATCGGCGCGGGCCCCATCGTCATCGGGCAGGCCTGCGAATTCGACTATTCCGGTACCCAGGCCATCCGCGCGCTGAAGGAGGAGGGCTACCGCGTCATCCTGCTCAATTCCAACCCCGCCACCATCATGACCGACCCGGCGCTGGCCGACGCCACCTACATCGAGCCCATCACGCCGGAGGTGGTGGAACGCATCATTGAGCGCGAACGTCCCGATGCCCTGTTGCCCACCATGGGCGGCCAGACGGCGCTCAATACCGCGCTCACCTGCGAGCGCGAGGGCATTCTCGCCCGCCACGGCGTGAAGATGATCGGCGCCCGCGCCGATGTCATCGACAAGGCGGAAGACCGCGAGCTGTTCCGCAAGGCCATGGAGAAGATCGGCCTGGATCTCCCGCGTTCCGCCTTCGTCAACGTCTCCGAATTGAAACGCCGCTACAAGGAGGAATACGCCGCCCGCGTGCGTGCCATCGAAGAGGAATTCGCCGAGGGCGAGGAGCGTCAGCGGGCGCTGAAGGCCTTCGAGGAGGAATGGTTGAAGGAGGAGTGGGTCCGCCGCGAGGAAATCCGGCTGGAAGCCATGCGTCAGACCTTCGACGCCTTCCGCATCACCGGCCTGCCGGCCATCGTGCGGCCTTCCTTCACCCTGGGCGGCACCGGCGGCGGCATTGCCTACACGCTGGAGGAGCTCTACGAGATCGCCCTGCGCGGCATCGAGGCATCGCCCACGTCGGAAGTGCTCATCGAGGAATCCGTTCTCGGCTGGAAGGAATACGAGATGGAGGTCGTCCGCGACAAGGACGACAACTGCATCATCGTCTGTTCCATCGAGAACGTGGACCCCATGGGCGTGCACACCGGCGATTCCATCACCGTCGCCCCGGCGCTCACCCTTACCGACCGCGAATACCAGCGCATGCGCAATGCCTCCATCGCCGTGCTGCGTGAAATCGGCGTGGAAACCGGCGGCTCCAACGTGCAGTTCGCCGTCAATCCGAAGGACGGCCGCATGGTCGTCATCGAGATGAACCCGCGCGTCTCGCGCTCCTCCGCCCTGGCGTCCAAGGCCACGGGCTTTCCCATCGCCAGGGTGGCCGCCAAGCTGGCGGTGGGCTACACGCTGGACGAGCTGGACAACGCCATCACGAAGGGAGCCACCCCGGCTTCCTTCGAGCCCACCATCGACTACGTGGTCACCAAGATCCCGCGCTTCGCTTTCGAGAAATTCCCCGGGGCCGAGCCGGCGCTGGGCACCGCCATGAAATCCGTCGGCGAGGCCATGGCCATCGGCCGCACCTTTCATGAAAGCCTGCAAAAGGCCCTGCGTAGCCTGGAAACGGGGCTGACCGGGCTGAACGAGGTGGTGATCGAGGGGCTGGGCGAGGAGGAAAACGACCTTAATGCCATCCGCGCCGCCCTGTCGAAGGCCACTCCGGACCGGCTGCTGAAAATGGCCCATGCCTTGCGTCTGGGTGTCTCCGTGGACGATGTGGTGGCCATGAGCCGCTATGACCGCTGGTTCGTCGAGCGTCTGGCCGAGATCGTGGAGATGGAAAGGCGGGTCAAGGCCCACGGCCTGCCCGAAGATGCGGAGAACTTCCGCCGGCTCAAGGCCATGGGCTTTTCCGATGCGCGCCTGGCCGAGCTGACGGGGCTTTCGGAGCGGGAAGTGCGCGCGCGCCGCTGGGATCTTGGCGTGCGTCCGGTGTTCAAGCGCATAGACACCTGCGCGGCCGAATTCGCCTCCCCCACCGCCTACATGTATTCCACCTACGACACCGGCATTCCCGGCCTCACGGATGGCGACGAGGCGCAGGTGTCGGACAGGAAGAAGGTGGTCATTCTCGGTGGCGGGCCTAACCGCATAGGTCAGGGCATCGAGTTCGACTACTGCTGCTGCCATGCCTCCTTCGCGCTCAAGGAGGAGGGCATCGAAACCATCATGGTCAACTGCAACCCGGAGACGGTGTCCACCGACTTCGACACGTCCGATCGCCTCTATTTCGAGCCGCTCACCACCGAGGATGTGCTGGAGATCCTCATGAAGGAGCGGGAGAAGGGCGAGCTGCTGGGCGTCATCGTGCAGTTCGGCGGCCAGACGCCGCTGAAGCTCTCCCATGCCATTCTCGAGGCCGGCATTCCCATCCTCGGCACCCAACCGGACGCCATCGACCTTGCGGAAGATCGCGACCGCTTCGCCAAACTGCTGCGCGATCTGGACCTGAAGCAGCCGGAGAACGGCATCGCCCGCTCCGCGGAGGAGGCCCGCGCCATCGCCGAACGCATCGGCTTTCCGGTGGTCATCCGTCCTTCCTACGTGCTCGGTGGCCGCGCCATGGAGATCGTGCGCGATGCCGAGCAGCTGGAACGCTACATCTCCGAGGCTGTCATCGTCTCCGGTGATTCGCCGGTGCTCATAGACCGTTACCTGGAGCAGGCCACGGAGGTGGACGTGGACGTTCTGGCCGATGGTGAGACGGTGCACGTGGCCGGCATCATGGAGCACATAGAGGAGGCCGGCGTGCACTCCGGCGACTCAGCCTGTTCGCTCCCTCCCTACGAGCTGCCCGAAAACATCGTGTCCGAGATCGTGCGTCAGAGCGAGAAGCTGGCCCGCGCGCTCGATGTGCGCGGACTCATGAACGTGCAGTTCGCCATCAAGGACGGCGCGGTCTATATCCTGGAGGTCAACCCCCGCGCCTCGCGCACCGTGCCCTTCGTGGCCAAGGCCACCGGCGACGCGGTGGCCGCCATCGGCGCAAAGGTCATGGCCGGCCGGGCGCTGGCGCACTTCGGCCTCGGCCCCCGCGAGCTTAACCATGTGAGCGTCAAGGAGGCGGTGTTCCCGTTCAGCCGCTTCCCCGGGGTGGACACGCTGCTGGGGCCGGAGATGCGCTCCACCGGCGAGGTCATGGGTATTGATGCCGACTTCCCCATGGCCTATGCCAAGGCCCAGCTGGCCGCCGGCCAGCGCCTGCCGCGTTCCGGCACGGTGTTCATCTCCGTGCGCGACGCCGACAAGCCCGCCATTCTGGAGCCGGCCGGAATGCTGCACGAACTGGGCTTCACCATCATCGCCACCGGCGGCACCCAGCACTATCTGGCAGAACACGGCGTGCCCGCGCAACGCATCAACAAGGTTCTGGAAGGCCGCCCGCACATCGTGGATGCCATGGCCAATGGCGAGGTACAGCTGGTATTCAACACCACCGAGGGCGCATCCTCCCAGCGCGATTCCCGCTCCATTCGCCAGCAGGCCATCCTCTCCGGCATTCCCTACGCCACCACCGTGGCCGGCGCCCGGGCCATGGCGCTGGCCATCCGCGCGCTCATGGAGCGTCCTCTTGAAGTCCGCCCGCTGCAAGAGTATATTGCCGCGCGCGATGCCTGAGGGGTGCTGCCCCGGCATTGCCCTGCAAGAAGAAGAGAGAGCCCCTGCAAGCCGCTTTTGCGCCTGCAGGCGGGCTTGTTTTGTTGTCTGCAAGGCATGCGACAACGAAAAAGCGAGAGGACAGCGGTATCAGCCATGGAAAAGATCCCCATGACGGCGGAGGGCTACGAGGCCCTGCAGGAGGAGATCCGTCACCTCAAGACGGTGGAGCGCGAGCGCATCATCAAGGCCATCGCGGAAGCGCGCGCGCATGGCGACCTGTCCGAGAATGCCGAATACCACGCCGCCAAGGAGCAGCAGGCCTGGAATGAGGCCCGCGTGGCCGAGTTGGAGGACAAGCTCTCCCGTGCCGAGGTCATCGATGTCTCGAAGCTTTCCGGCAACAGGGTGCAGTTCGGCGCCACGGTGACGCTCATCGATGAAGACACGGAAAAGGAGGTCACCTACCAGATCGTCGGCGATCTGGAAGCCGATGTGAGCAGGGGGCGCATTTCCATTTCCTCGCCCATCGCCCGCGCCCTCATCGGCAAGTCCGAAGGCGATTTCGTCGAGGTCAACACGCCCGGCGGCGGCAAGTCCTACGAGATCGTCAAGGTGGAATACAGGTAATCCGCACGCAGGCCGGCTCCAACGCCATCAGCCCCGTGGCTCCTTGCCGCGGGGCTTTTGTTTTGTCGTCCGCGGTCGCCGGCCCGCGGGTGCCGATGCCGATGCAGGGGGCATTCATGGTTAGCACTCCGTCAATGCCCGGCGGTATCCCATCACTCCCCGTTAACCATGTTTTGAAGGTTTTGCGCGAAAGTAGGCGCGGATTTGGCCGGAAAGCCCGTTCTCGCTCCGGCAAGGGGACGGGGGCAGAAGGAAAGATTGAATCATGGACAGGAAACAGATCATCGCGGTCGGCGTGGCTTCCGTGGCGGCCCTGGGCGCCGCCTTCCTGACCCTCGATTTCATCGGTGGCAAGCCCAAGCCGGTGAAGCAGGTGGTGAAGAAGGTGGACAAGGTGGATGTGCTGGTGGTTACAAGAAACCTCAGGATGGGCGAGCGCATCCGCCCCGGCTTTCTCACTTGGGCGCCGTGGCCGAAAGCCTCCCTGCTGCCGGGAATGGTCACCCGCAGGATGCAGCCGAACGCGCTCGAAGTCTTCGCCGACGCCCGTGCGCGCACGCCCATGGTGGCAAACGAACCCCTTCTCGAGAACAAGGTGATCAAGAAGGGGGAGGGAGGCCTGCTCTCCGCGCTGTTGCCCAGAGGCATGCGTGCGGTGGCGGTGAAAGTTTCCGTGGAGAGTGCTTCCGGCGGCTTCATCATGCCGGATGACCGCGTGGACGTGCTGCTGACACGCCGCATGAAGAAGGAAACCTTCACCAGCACGGTGCTGGAGAACGTCCGCGTGCTGGCCATCGATCAGAAATACGTGGCCGACCAGCAGGACTCCCCGGCTGTGCGCAAGCTGCGCACCGCGACGCTGGAAGTGACTCCGGAGCAGGCCCGCGTTCTCGCTCGCGTGCAGAGCCTCGGCGAGCTGAACCTGGCGCTGCGGTCGCTGGCGGAGCGTGGCGATGGGGAACTCGCCGATGAAAAGCCGCGCCTTGCGCCTGAGTTCGCGCGCAATGGCGGCGGAGAGGTGCGCATTTTCCGCTACGGCGTAATGGGCACCCAGGCCGCCGTGAACTGATTGCCGGTTGGGAGACGATACCATGCAGAAGAAAACGAGCATCTTCGGTAAGGCCCTGCGCGCCAGCGTATTGTCGCTGGGGGTGATGACCGCGGCCGGCGTTACCGGTGCCATTACCGGCGGCGACCTGTTTGTCGCCAGCGCGCATGCCGAGATTCGCAAGTCCCTGAAGATGGGGGTGAACAAGTCCGCCGTCGTGCGTCTGCCCGCCGGTGTCAAGGATGTGCTCATCGGTAATCCGGACGTGGCGGACGTCGTGCTGCGGTCGAAGAACACGCTGTATGTCTTCGCCCGCAAGATAGGCCAGACAAACATCTTTCTTCTGGACAGGAACGGCAACCCCATCGCCAGGGTGGACCTTTCCGTCATAATAGACCTCCGCCCCCTCCAGAAGACGCTCCGGAAGGTGCTGCCGGAGGCCGACATCCGCTATGAAATCGTCGGCAACCAGCTGCTTCTTTCCGGCACTGCGAAGACGCCGGCGGATGTGAACAAGGCCATCGAGCTGGCCGAGAACTTCGCCAAGAGCATAAGCAAGGACATGCTGGCGACCTCCTCGCGCTGGAGCTGGGGAAGCGCCGGCCTGAAGGTGGTCAACGCCGTGCACGTCACCGGCAAGGATCAGGTGACCATCAAGGTCAAGCTGGCCGAGGTGCAACGCGACGTCATCAAGCAGCTGCGCACGAATATCGCCGACGCCCGTTTCAATATCGGTGATTTCACCAGCTTCGTCTTCAATGGCGCCATTCCCTTCTCGCTGGGCAGCGGCATCGGCAGTTACGGCGCAAATGTCTCCTACAGCAAGGGCGGCACCAGCGTGAACGGCGTGCTGCAGGCGCTAGAGCGCGACGGCCTCATGCGCCTGCTGGCGGAGCCGACGCTGACCGCCATTTCCGGCGAATCGGCCCGCTTCATGGCCGGTGGCCAGGTGCCCATGATCGTTGGTTACGACCCTACGTCCCGCACATACACCTACCAGCTGCAGCCTTTCGGCGTGTTGCTGGGCTTCTCGCCGGTGGTTCTGTCTGAGCGCCGCATCTCTCTGAAGGTCAAGGTGGAGGTGAGCGAGCTGAGCGGTCGTTATTCCCTGCCGGTTTCGGACACCATCTCCATCCCCGGCATCGAGAAGCGCGAAGCGCAAACCACCGTGGAGCTGCCTTCCGGCGGCACCCTGGCGCTCGCCGGCATGATCCGCCAGCAGACGGCGCAGAATGTCGATGGCGTCCCGGGGCTGAAGAATCTTCCCATTCTGGGGGCGCTGTTCCGTTCGCGCGAGTTCAAGAGCAACCAGAGCGAGCTGGTGGTGCTGGCCACGCCCTATATCGTCTCGCCGAGGAACGAGAAGAAATTCCGCACGCCGGTGGACAGGCTGACACCCGCCACCGACTACCAGACCTACTTCCTCGGCCGGCTGCATCGCCTCTACGGCGGCAAGAAGAGCGCCGGCAAGGGCGAGGGCAAGGTCTATCACGGCGATGTCGGCTTCATTCTCGAATGACGGCCGCCGCCGCGGAACTGCGCGAAACAACAGGAGCGGAAACATGAAAGGCATCATCAGGTTTGGATGTGCGGCGCTGGCGGTGTCCCTGCTCGCCGGCTGCACCAGCGACTTCTACGACAGCCGCATGCGCGGCTACACGCCGCAAATGCCGGAAGAACGCTATCCCATCGACGTGGTGAAGGGCGCGGTCAAGGTGCGCCTGCCCATTGTCAGTGGCAAGCTCTCCGCGCAGGAGCGCGACACCCTCATGCGCCTGGGGCAGGGGGCGTCCTCCCTTGCCTCTCCCATCTACATCATCCGGCCTTCGCGCTCCGTGAAGGGTGAGGTGATGGCGGCGGAGGTCACCCGGGTGCTCACCGGCATGGGCATCAACCCTGACCGCATTCGTCATCGCACGGGCGGCGCGCGCGGCGAGATCGTGGTCACCTATCGCCGCAAGTTCGCCGTCACGAAGGAATGCGGCGACTGGTCCAAGCCCATCAACGAGACGGCTTCCAACGAGCCGTATCCCAACTTTGGCTGTACCCAGCAGCACAATCTGGCGGCCATGGTGGACAATCCGGAAGACTTCGAGCGTCCGCGCGTCATGAGCGCGCCGGATGCGGATACCCGCAACGAGGTCATCCGCCGTTATCGCAAGAGGATAGACACGAGTTCGTCCTGGACGAATTCGCTGCTCGCAAACATCACCAGCCTTGCGCGTTAAGTTTGTTCTGTCAGTGGAGGAAAAGGCGATGCAACCGTCCCCGAATCAGCAGTCTTCCCAGAACCAGCAGGGCCTGCCGCCGCTGCCGGCGATCAACGTGCACATGTTCGCGGAAACGCAAGCGGGGCACGACCTGTTCCGTCAGGTGGCCGGCAGCAGGCACTTCCAGCGCACTTCCACGCAGGTATTCGAGGGCGGCATTTTCACCGCCCTGCAGAATTATGCGCAGGCGCCCACGCCGGAGCTGCTGGTGGTGGAAACCACGGCCGACCGTGACGGCATCATGGAGCAGCTGATGCAGCTGGCCCAGGTGGTCGTGCAGGGGACGCGCGTCGTCGTTGTGGGTCATATCAACGATGTGCTGCTTTACCGCCAGCTCATCGCACAGGGGCTTCAGGACTATCTGGCCATGCCTCTTTCTCCCGGTCAGCTCATCACCTCGCTGGCCAGCATCTTCGCCGGAGAGGAAAACGCGCAGATTGGCCGCATCGTCACCTTCCTCGGCGCCAAGGGCGGCGTCGGCTCTTCCGTCATCGCCCACAATGTCGGCTGGCTGCTTTCCGAGCGCTACGGGCAGAAGACGGTTGTGACCGATCTCGATCTCGCCTTCGGCACCGCCGGGCTGGATTTCGGTGCCCTGCCGGCGCAGGGCGTGGTGGATGCGCTCTCGGGCATAGACCGGCTGGACCCCACCATGATCGACCGCCTGCTGCACAAGTGCTCCGAGCACCTGATGCTGCTGGCCGCGCCCGGCGCGCTGGACAACGTCGTTCCCATCCAGGAACAGGCGCTCAGCACCATGCTGGACATGCTGCGCCAGGTGGTGCCGATGATCGTGCTCGACCTGCCCAGCGACTGGGAAAACTGGATGCGCGCCGCCCTGCTGCAGGCGGAAACGGTGGTCATCACCAGCACGCCGGAACTGGCCGCCCTGCGCAATACCAAGATCCTGCTGGAAAAGATTGCCAGCCTGCGCCCCAACGAGGAGCCGCCGCTGCTGGTGCTGAACCAGGTGGGCATGGGCAAGCGCCCGGAGGTGCCGGTGAACCGCTTTGTCGAGGCGGTGGGGGCCTCCGATTACATTACCGTCCCCTTCGACGAGAAGTCTTTCGGCAAGGCGGCGCTGGATGGACGCATGTTGCTGGAAGAGGCGCCCAACAGCCCCGCGGCGAAGGCCATCGCGGAGCTGGCTGTGCGTGTTTCCGGCTTGCAGGAGCCAGCTCCGGCCGTGGAGCGGAAGTCGCCGCTGAAGTTGCTGGAAGGCCTCAAGAAGCAGCTGCTTTCGAAAAAGAAGAAGTGAACCGAAAACGATAATCAGGCGGGTTGAGACATGTTTGGCAAACGAGAATTCGGGCAGAACGGCGGGCAGGGTTCGGGGGCTGCCACCCCTGCTCCGGGCAATGCTGGCGGTGCCATGCAGGGAGCGCCGCAGGCGGGGCAGCCTCCGCACGTTCCCTCCGCGCAGGGCATGGGGCAGGCCGGCATGGCCCAGCCTGGCGCGGCCCAGCCGGGCATGCCCCAGCCCGCCGCCCCACAGGCCGCGCAGGTGCCCGCCCAGGCTCCGGTGGCGCGCCATCACACGGAAGAATACTATGACATCAAGAGCGAGATCTTCAACGCGCTCATCGATGCCATCGACCTGACCCAGCTCACGCAGCTGGACCGCGACGCCGCGCGCGAGGAAATCCGCGAGATCGTCAACGACATCATCGCCATCAAGGATGTCGCGCTGTCCATCGCCGAGCAGGAGGAGCTGCTGGAGGACATCTGCAACGATGTTCTCGGATACGGCCCGCTGGAGCCGCTGCTGGCGCGCGACGACATCGCCGACATCATGGTCAACGGTGCGCAGCGCACCTACATCGAGGTCAACGGCAAGATCGAGGAAGCGCCCATCCGCTTTCGCGACAATCAGCAGCTGTTGAACATATGCCAGCGCATCGTCTCTCAGGTTGGCCGCCGCGTGGATGAGGCCAGCCCCATCTGCGACGCCCGCCTGCCCGACGGCTCGCGCGTGAATGTCATTGTGCCGCCGCTGGCTATCGACGGCCCCGCGCTCACCATCCGCAAGTTCAAGAAGGACCGGCTTAAGCTGGAGGACCTCGTCAACTTCGGTTCCATCAGCGAGGAAGGCGCGGAGATTCTCCGCATCATCGGCCGCGTGCGCTGCAACGTCCTCATTTCCGGTGGTACCGGCTCCGGTAAGACGACGCTGCTGAACTGCCTCACCGCCTACATCGACCACGGCGAGCGCGTGATCACCTGCGAGGACGCCGCGGAACTGCAACTGCAACAGCCGCACGTGGTGCGCCTGGAAACCCGCCCGCCAAACCTGGAGGGCGAGGGCGAGATCACCATGCGCGACCTGGTGCGCAACTGTCTGCGCATGCGCCCCGACCGCATCATCGTGGGTGAGGTGCGCGGCCCCGAGGCCTTCGACCTGCTGCAGGCCATGAACACCGGCCACGACGGCTCCATGGGCACGCTGCACGCCAACAGCCCGCGCGAGGCCATCTCGCGCCTGGAATCCATGATCACCATGGGTGGCTTCCAGCTGCCGCCCAAGACCATCCGCGAGATGATCACCGGTTCCATCGACGTCATCATCCAGGCCAGCCGCATGCGTGACGGTTCGCGCAAGATCACCCACATCACCGAGGTGGTGGGCATGGAAGGAGAGGTGGTCATCACCCAGGATCTGTTCATCTATGACGTGCTGGGCGAAGACGAGAACGGCCGTGTGCTCGGGCGCCATCGTTCCACCGGCATCGTCAAGCCGAACTTCTGGGATCGCGCCCGCTACTACGGCGAGGAAGTGCGTCTGGCAGAGGCGCTGGAGCGCGCCGCTTCCAACGAGAACGCATTCTGACGTCAAGCGTGGTTTCACCCACCGCAACGGGGAAAGGGCATCATGGGCACCTTGCTGATAGCGCTGCTGGCGGCTTTCGGAATCGGCGGCATCGCCTATGCGCTGATCATGCTTCGCTTCGACAAGGAAGAGGAGCAGCGCCTGAAGATGGTCGTCGGGGACACGTCCGCCCAGAAGAAGAGCGGATTCATGCAGAAGCTCTTCGACGGCACGAAGGAGGATCGCCGGCGCAAGCTGGAGCAGACCCTTCGCGAGATGCAGGACAAGCAGCAGAAGAAGAAGCAGCGCATCACCCTGCGCCAGCGGTTGCAGCGCGCGGGTCTGCAGACTTCCGAGCAGCAGTTCTACATGCTGGCGCTGGGGCTTGGCGCCATCATGGGCATCATCGGCATGGCACTGGGCTCCGCCATGGGCGGGATGCAGATCGGCATAATGATCGGCGCCGCCCTGTTCGTCATCGGTGCGCTGGGGCTGCCCTTCTGGTTGCTGGGCTTTCTCACCCGGCGGCGCATGAACCAGTTTCTCATGCTGCTGCCGGACGCGGTGGAGCTGATGGTGCGCGGCCTGCGTTCCGGTCTGCCGGCCACCGACGCCATGCGCACAATCGCCGAGGAAATCCCCGACCCCGTGGGGCCGGAATTCCGCGAGGTGGTGGAAGGTCAGAAACTGGGCATTCCCATGGATCAGGGGCTGGAGCGCATGTATGAGCGCGTGCCGCTGCCGGAGGTGAACTTTCTCTCCATCGCCATCGCCATCCAGAAGGAAACGGGCGGCAACCTGTCCGAGGCGCTGGAGAACCTGTCCACCGTGCTGCGCGCCCGCAAGGCCATGAAGCTGAAGGTGAAGGCCATCACGCAAGAAGCCAAGGTTTCCGCCTATATCGTCGGGTCGCTGCCCATCCTTCTCGCCGGCGGCATCATGTATCTGAATCCCGACCACATGGAAAAGTTTTTCAATACGAGCACGGGCAATCTGATGGGGCTGTTCGCCATTGGCCTGATGGGCACGGGCATTCTCATCATGCGCAAGATGATCAACTTCAGGTTCTGAATCCTACGCGGACAAATGGGTCATGCTGGATACACTCACATCACTGCTCACGGACATGACGCCAACCTCGATCGTGGTGCTTTTCATCATGGGGCTGGTGTTCATCGCCGTGGTAACCGCAACCAGCGCGTTTCTGGAAAAACAGGAGCGCGACAAGCGGATCGACCTCGTCGCCAATGAGCGCGCACGGCTGCGCGAGATCCATCGCCGCGAGATGAAAACGCAGAAGACCACGCGCCTGCGGGAAAAGCCGAAGGGCATTCTGCCGCAGCTGGTGGAAAAACTGAACCTGCGGGAGCTCTTCGACGCGGAGAACACCCGCACCCAGCTGCGCCAGGCCGGCTACCGCCTGGAGAGCCATCTGCTGGTCTATCTCGTCATCCGTCTCGTCGCGCCCTTCGCCTTCGCCCTGCTGGCTTATGTCTATGCCAATGGCGTGCTCACCGGAGAGGATTCTGCGCGCGGCATTCTGGTGGCCACGCTGGCCGGCTTCGGGCTTGGCTACGTGATGCCGGGGATCATGCTCAAGAACATGAGCCAGCGCCGCCAGCAGTCCATCCGCGATTCCTGGTCGGATGCCCTGGACTTGCTGCTCATCTGCGTGGAATCCGGTCAGTCCATGGAGCAGGCCCTGCAGCGCGTTTCCATGGAAATGTCCACGCAGTCGCGCGCCCTGGCGGAAGAGTTGCAGCTCACGGTGGCCGAGCTCTCGTTTCTCAACGACCGCCGCAAGGCGCTGGAAAACCTCGCCGAGCGCACCGGTCTGCCGACGGTCAAGTCCGTGGTCACGGCCATGATCCAGTCCGAGCGCTACGGCACGCCGCTGTCGCAGGCGCTGAGGGCGTTGGCGAAGGAAAACCGCGAGGAGCGCATGCAGGAGATCGAGAAGAAGGCGGCGGCCCTGCCACCCAAGCTCACCGTCGTTCTGGTCGCCTGCTTCCTGCCGGTCATCGGCATTTTGCTGCTCACGCCGGCCTACATCGAATGGAAGGGTGTCGGCTGAGCCGGCGGTCATATGCGGAGGGGACGGAAAGGGCGGTGCCTCCGGGCGCCGCCTTTTCATTGCATGATGCTCACTGCCGTTGCAGGGTGCGCAGCAATTTCTCGAAGGCTCTCGCCCGGTGGCTCATGGCGTCCTTCTTCACTGGTTCCATCTCGCCAAAAGTGATGTCATGCCCTTGCGGCACAAAGATGGGGTCGTAACCGAAGCCCTTGTCTCCGCGCGGCGGCCAGGCGATGTGCCCATGCACCTCGCCGGTGAAGGTTTCCGCCGTGCCGTCCGGCCAGGCCAGCGCCAGCGCGCAGGTGAAGTGCGCCTTGCGCTGCTCCGGCGTCGTCGCGCCGGCCTCGCGCAGCTTTTCCTCCACCAGCCGCATGGCCATGGCGAAGTCCTTCTCCGGCCCGCCCCAGCGCGCCGAGTAGATGCCCGGCGCGCCCCCCAGTGCATCCACGCACAGCCCGGAATCGTCCGCCAGCGCCGGCAGCCCGGCGGCCTCCGCCGCCGCTTTCGCCTTGATGATGGCGTTTTCCCCGAAGGTCGCGCCCGTCTCCTCCGGCTCCGGCAGGCCAAGCTCGCCGGCAGAAACCACCCGCAATCCCAGCGGCTCCAGCAGCGCCCCGATCTCACGCACCTTTCCCGGGTTGTGCGAGGCAATGACGATCCGCTCTCCCGGTTTCAGGGGTCTCATGCGGCGTCTCCTTCCAGCGCTTGCTTCTGCGCCTGCACCAGCGCCGCGCAGCCCTGCCGCGCCAGCGCCAGCATGCGGTTGAACTGCTCCTCCGTGAACGGCTCTTCCTCCGCCGTCGCCTGGATTTCAACCAGCCCGCCGGAGCCGGTGATGACGAAGTTGGCGTCCGTCTCGGCTTCCGAATCCTCGGCGTAGTCGAGATCCAGGATCACCTCGCCGCCATACACGCCGCAGGAAATGGCCGCCACGTGATCCTTCACCGGGTCGCGCTCCAGCATGTCACGGGCCTTCATCCACTCGATGCACAGTTTGAGCGCCACCCAGCCGCCGGTGATGGAGGCGCAGCGCGTGCCACCGTCCGCCTGCAAGACATCGCAGTCCACCACGATGGAACGCTCGCCCAGCGCCTCCAGATCGATGACCGCCCGCAAGGAGCGGCCTATGAGCCGCTGGATTTCCTGCGTGCGGCCGGACTGGCCGGACTTCGCCTCGCGCCGCATGCGTGTGCCGGTGGCGCGCGGCAGCATGCCGTATTCCGCCGTCACCCAGCCGCGCCCCAGCCCCTTCAGCCAGCCCGGCACGTTCTCTTCCAGCGAGGCCGTGCACAGCACCTTCGTGTGCCCGATGGTAATGAGACAGGAGCCTTCCGCATGTTTCGAAACGCCCGTCTCAATGGTGACGGGACGCATTTCGTCCGGTTTGCGGCCTGATGGGCGCATTGTCGGTGTTCCCCTTTTCAGCTGCGATAGTCGGCGTTGATGTCGATGTAGGCGTGGGTGAGGTCGCATGTCCAGACGGTGATGTCCGTCGGCCCATCACCCACCGTCACCGCGATGTCGATTTCCCGGCCCTTCATGTGGCCGGCGGCTTTCGCCTCGTCATAGCCCGGCGCCACTGCCCCGTTTCGTGCCACCAGCTGCCCGCCGATAAAGATTTCCAGCGCCCGCTGGTCGATGGGCACGCCCGCCTTGCCCACGGCCATGACGATGCGCCCCCAGTTCGGGTCTTCCCCGGCGATGGCCGTCTTCACCAGTGGCGAATTGGCGATGCTCATGGCGATGGCCCGCGCCGCCGCCAGGTCCGGTGCGCCGGACACCTTCACCGTGACGAACTTGGAGATGCCCTCGCCGTCCTTCACGATCTGAAGCGCGAGGTCGTGACACACCGCATGCAGCGCTTCCCGGAAGGCCGTCACGGCATCCGCGTCACCTTCATCAACCTCCGCGCCGCCCTGACCGGTGGCGAAGGCCAGCACCGTGTCGTTGGTGGAGGTGTCGCCGTCCACGGTGATGCGGTTGAAGGTTTCCTCCACGCACTCGGACAGCAGCCGTTGCAGCAGGGCGGCGGGCACGGCGGCGTCGGTGAACACGTAGGCCAGCATGGTGGCCATGTTCGGCGCGATCATGCCCGAACCCTTGGCGATGCCAGCGATGCGGAAAGCCTCGCCGTTTATCACGCCGCTGGCGGCGGTGCCCTTGGGATAGGTGTCCGTGGTCATGATGGCGCGTGCCGCTTCTTCCCAGGAGGCTTCGCCACCGCTCACCATCTCCGGGAAATGGCGGGTGAGCACGTGCGCATCGAACGATTCGCCGATGACGCCGGTGGAGCACACCATCACGTCGCGTGCCGCGGCATTGACCATCCGCGCCGCCTCCTCGGCCGTCACCCGTGCCGTGTCCGCGCCTTTCTCGCCGGTGAAGGCGTTGGCGTTGCCGGCGTTCACCACCAGCGCCTTCGCCGCGCCGCCGGAGGCCGCCAGCGCCTCGCGGCACCACAGCACGGGCGCGGCCGCCGTGGCCGATTGCGTGAACACCCCAGCCGCCTGTGTGCCTTCGGCGAAGGAGACGAACAGCAGATCAGGCCGGCCGGCGTATTTCAGGCCGCTGTGCGCCACCGCCAGCCGCACGCCGGCGATGGCGGGCAGGTCGGGAAAGCGCTCCGGCGCAAAGGGGGATGGTACAAGGTCAAGCGACATGGCGACTGTTCCCGAGAATCTCCACCAGTGTCCGATCGCCGGCTTCAGACGAAAGAGTGAAACCCGTCATCCCGGCGCCAGCCGGGATCTGGTGCCGCGAGCGCATGCCCTTGTTGAGCGGAATGCCGGCCTGTGCCGCCGCGGCGGGGGATGCGCCGTATCACTTCTTGCCCTGCGCCTTTTTCGCGGCCTCGGCCTTCTTCCTGAGTTCCTCAAGCCTTTTCTTGTTCTCTTCCTGCAGCTTCTTGAGCTCCGGATCCAGCAGCTCGATCTTGCCCTGCTTGCTCAGCTGCGCCACTTCCTTCTGCACTTCCTCGCGCAGCAGCAGCGCCTCGATGCCCGGCGCCACTTCCTTCAGCGGCCGCGGTCCCGCCTTCTTGCGGTCTTCCACCTTGATGATGTGCCAGCCGTATTCCGTCTTCACCGGCTGGCTCACCTCACCCACCTTCAGCGAGAAGGCCGCCTTGGAAAATTCCGGCACCATTTCGTCGAAGGTGAAATAGCCGAGATCGCCGCCGAATTCCCTGGAGCCGTCCTTGGAGTGCTTGCGCGCAAGATCTTCGAACTTGGCGCCCTTCTTCAGATCCTTGAGGATCTTTTCCGCCTGTTCCTTCGTGGAAACGAGAATGTGCCGCGCCCGCACCCGCACCACGGGCTTCACCTTCTTGGTTTCGCGGTCGTAGATTTCCTGCACCTTTTCCGGCGTCACGCGCGGCTTGATCTTCTGATGAAAATAGGCGTCGCGCAGGGCCTTGTATTGGTAGAAGCGCAGGCGGCGCTTGTATTCCTCCGAGTTTGCCAGGCCTTCCTTCAGTGCCTTCTGCGCCAGCAGGTGCCGCTCGATGAGATATTGCACCAGCAGCGGGTAGCGCATCTTCGGCGGCACGTCCTTCAGCAGCGCCGCGACGTCCTCGCCAGCCAGCTGCACTTCCCTGGCGGTGATCTCGTAACCGTTCACGCGGGCCACCACGGTGCTGGGCTTGCCCGCATCGGTCTTTTTCTCCTGCGCCATGGCCGGCGATGGCGCCAGGAACAGTGCGCAAACCGCGAGAACCTTGAACAAGCGCTGATGCATGATACCACAGTCTTCCTGTTGTTGCGTGCCTTTCCCCGGGCCGCGGCTGGCCGCCGGCCACTGGCCCCGTTGGTGCGCCCCGTCGCAAATGCCTGCCCGCCGATTGCGGCGACAATGTGCACCGTGCCAGCCATGCCGGCGCAGATGGATTACACCCATTGCCGGATGCTGGCAACCGTGCTGATGCCGCAAGCCTGTAACGGCCGCACCTTGAAACCATTGGTCTGCATGCCTATCTGCCGGGCGGATGAAGGGCGAGCGGAACGAGCATCCGCGGCGCGCGCCCGCTGCACCGCGCCGCATTGCCGGAAGGGCATGTTTCCTGCTACCAAGACGCGGAAAACCGTCGCCTCGCGCGAGGTCTGATTCGCCCGTCATGGCGTGGCCACATTCGCCACGTCCAGAAGGGTGGGCGGCTGTCGCCGCGCGCAATCGCAAAACACGCATTCGGGAAAGACCATGCTGGGCCTTGGCACCATTGCATCGAAGATCTTCGGCAGTTCCAACGAGCGCAAGCTGCGCGCCTATCGCAAGAAGGTGGAGAAGATAAACGCCCTCGAACCCGATTTCGAGAAACTCTCCGATGACGCGCTGCGCGCCAAGACGGACGAGTTCAGACAACGGCTTGAAAAGGGGGAGACGCTGGACGATCTGTTGCCCGAAGCCTTCGCCGCGGTGCGCGAGGCCGCCCGGCGCACGCTGGGCCAGCGCCATTACGATGTGCAGCTCATCGGCGGCATGGTGCTGCACGAGGGCAAGATCGCGGAGATGAAGACCGGTGAGGGCAAGACGCTGGTGGCCACCCTGCCGGTGTATCTGAATGCGCTCACCGGCCGCGGCGTGCACGTGGTGACGGTGAACGACTACCTGGCGAAGCGCGACGCCGAGTGGATGGAGCCGATCTACAACTTCCTCGGCCTCACCGTCGGCACCATCGTGCACGGCATGGAAGACGACGAACGCCGCGAGGCCTACGCCGCCGATGTGACCTACGCCACCAACAATGAGCTGGGCTTCGACTATCTGCGAGACAACATGAAATACCATCTCGACGAGATGGTGCAGCGAGATCACTACTATGCCATCGTGGACGAGGTGGACTCCATCCTCATCGACGAGGCGCGCACGCCGCTCATCATTTCCGGCCCGGTGGAAGACCGCACCGAGCTCTACCGGGCCGTGGACAGGCTCATCCCCGGGTTGACGCCGGAAGATTACGAGGTGGACGAGAAGTTGCGCGCGGTCACGCTCACCGAGCAGGGCAACGAGCACATGGCGGAGCTTCTGCGCAACGAGGGCCTGCTGAAGGAGGGCACCGACCTCTACGACCCGGAGAACGTCACCATCGTCCACCATGTCAACCAGGCACTGAAGGCCCACAAGCTGTTCCACCGCGACAAGGATTACATCGTCAAGGATGGCGAGGTGGTCATCATCGACGAGTTCACCGGCCGCATGATGCCGGGCCGGCGCTACTCGGAAGGGCTGCACCAGGCGCTGGAGGCCAAGGAGAACGTGGAGATCCAGCCGGAGAACCAGACGCTGGCCTCCATCACTTTCCAGAATTACTTCCGCATGTACGAGAAGCTCGCGGGCATGACCGGCACCGCCGCCACGGAGGCGGAGGAGTTCATGGACATCTATGGCCTGGACGTGGTGGAAATTCCCACCAACAAGCCGGTGCAGCGCGTGGACGAGAACGACGAGGTCTATCGCACCGAGCGCGAGAAGTTCGAGGCCGTCATCGCCCAGATCGCCGAGTGCCGCGAACGCGGTCAGCCGGTGCTGGTGGGCACCACCTCCATCGAGAAGTCCGAGCGCCTCTCCGACATGCTGAACCAGCGCGGTATTCCACACCAGGTGCTCAACGCCCGTTACCATGAGCAGGAGGCGAAGATCATCGCCCAGGCCGGCCGCCCCGGCGCCGTCACCATCGCCACCAACATGGCCGGCCGCGGCACCGACATCCAGCTGGGCGGCAACGCCGAGATGCGCATCCGCGAAGAGTTGGCAGACATCGACGACGAGGCCGAGCGCACCCGCCGCGAGGAGAAAATCCGCCGCGAGGTGGAAGAGGCGCGCCAGAAGGTCATCGAGGCCGGCGGCCTCTACATCATCGGCACCGAGCGCCACGAATCCCGCCGCATCGACAACCAGCTGCGCGGCCGTTCCGGACGCCAGGGCGATCCGGGGCGTTCCAAGTTCTACCTCTCGCTGGAAGACGACCTCATGCGCATCTTCGGCTCCCAGCGCATGGATTCCATGCTGAAGAAGCTGGGGCTGGAAGAGGGTGAGGCCATCACCCATCCGTGGATCAACAAGGCGCTGGAGAAGGCCCAGCAGAAGGTGGAGGCGCACAACTTCGACGCGCGCAAGAACCTGCTCAAGTTCGACGACGTGATGAACGACCAGCGCAAGGTCATCTTCGAGCAGCGCAAGAGCATCATGCGCGGCGAGGAGGTGGCCGAGACGGTGGAGGATATGCGCCGCGAGGTCATCGAACGCCTGGTGACCACCCACATTCCACCCGGTGAATATGCCGATAAGTGGGACGCGGAAGGGCTGCAGAAGCGCGTGGAGGAGGTGTTGGGCCTGGAGCTGCCCATTGTCGAATGGGCCGATGAAGAGGGCATCGCCGACGAGGAGATCCGCGAGCGCATCGAGAAGGCGGCGGAAGAGCATTACGCTTCCAAGCGCGAGAAATACGGCGACGAGATCATGCATCTCGTCGAGAAAGAAATTCTTCTCCGCGCCATCGACGAGCTGTGGCGCGAGCATCTCGTGAAGCTGGAGCACCTGCGTCAGGCGGTGGCCTTCCGCGGCTATGGCCAGCGCGACCCGCTGCAGGAATACAAGACGGAAGCCTTCGTGCTGTTCGAGAACATGATCGAGGAGCTGCAGGAGGCCGTCACCAGCCAGCTCATGCGTGTGGAGCTGATGACGGAAGAGGAGATGCAGCAGCTCCAGCAGGGGCTGCCCACCGCCGACCAGTTGCCCGAAATGCAGGCGCATCACGTGGATCCGTTCACCGGCATGGACGAGATGGACGACGAGGTCATCGAGGCCAGCTTCGGCGAAGGCCCGGCCCCGGCCTCCAACATCCGGGTGCCGCCGGAGATGCGTGATCCGAACGATCCCTCCACCTGGGGCAAGGTGGGCCGCAACGAGCCCTGCCCCTGTGGATCGGGCAAGAAATACAAGCGCTGCCACGGCAAGCTGGCCTGACGGCTGGTGTTGCCGCTAGGCTCAGGACCCATAAAGGGCGTGGATGCCAGCGAGATGAAGCGAAAATGTCGCCCGAAGGGTCTGGCGCAAAATCTCGATGATCCATTGCTAATTGCCGATTTTGCGCCAGACTGGCGCCGCGCAATTTATGGGTCCTGAGCCTAGCTTGTGCTTGTCTCGGACAGAGAAGAGGGCGCGCCGCTCACTTCACCGCGCGCAGGATGGTGGCGAGCATGGGAAACACGCCCGGCGCGCCGCAGATGATGTTGCCGGTCAGAAGAATGTCGCCCTTGTTGTCCAGCTCTTCCACGATGCCCCCCGCTTCCCGCACCATCAGGATGCCCGCGGCGATGTCCCACGCCTTCAGGCCCCGTTCCCAGTAGCCGTCGAAGCGCCCGGCCGCCACCCAGCAGAAGTCCAGCGACGCCGCGCCATAGCGGCGCAATCCTGCCACCTGCTCCTGCACCACCGCCAGCTCGCGGCGGAAGCGTGCGAGATCCGCCCGCCCCCGGTGCGGGCAGCCGTTCACGATCACCGCCTGGTCCAGCCCCTTGCGGGCCGAGCAGCGGATGCGCCGGTTGTTCAGGAACGCGCCGCGGCCCTTCTCGGCGATGAACAGCTCGTCCGCCACGGGGTTGTAAATGAGTGCCGCCACGATCTCCTCATGCCGCTTCAGCGCGATGGACATGGCGAAATGCGGAATGCCGTGGATGAAATTCGTGGTTCCGTCGATGGGGTCGATGATCCAGGCGTGCTCGCCATCGCCGGCCACGTCTTCCCCTTCTTCCAGGACGAAGCCGTAAGACGGGCGCGCCTTTCGCAGCTCCTCGAACAGGATTTCCTCCGTGCGTCTGTCCGCCCGCGTCACGAAGTCCGCCGGCCCCTTCAGCGACACCTGCAGCTGCTCCACTTCCGAAAAGTCGCGGCACAGGTGGCGCGCTGCCTTGCGCGCGGCCTTCACCATCACGTTGATCGTGGCGGAATGCACCATGTCGGCCCCGTTCGTGTTCTTCTCGCGTATTCTGCAAGCCGCGCCCTGTATATGGGATGCGTGCGCACCTGTCCATGCGTCCACACCACGCCAGCCTTGCGCGAAAATGGCAAGCGAAAGAATCTTGTGGGGGAGGGGACTTACGCCTTTTCCCAGCGGGCGGCGGCCGCGTCGTCGGTGGCTTTCGCCTCCACCCAGCGCGCGCCCTTCTCCGTCTCTTCCAGTTTCCAGAAGGGCGCCTTCGTCTTCAGCCAGTCCATCAGGAACTGCGCCGCCTCGAAGGCGTCCTTGCGATGGTCGGAAGCGGTAATCACCAGCACGATGTCCTCGTCCGGCTCAAGCCGCCCGTAGCGGTGAATGGCCAGCACCTTCTTCAACGGCCAGCGCCGGCAGGCCTCTTCACAGATTTCGGTGATGGCCCGCTCCGTCATGCCCGGATAGTGCTCCAGCGTCATGGCCGAGATGCGCGCATCGCCGCCGTGCTCGCGCACGATGCCGGTGAAGCTCACCACCGCCCCGCAGCACACGTCGGCGCGGAAGGCGGCGTATTCCGCCGCCACGTCGAACGGCGCTTCCTGCACCTTCACGATGACGGGTGTTTTCACCGGTGCGTTCATGCCCGCCATGATGCCACAATCACCGTGCCGGCGCCAGCTGCACCGGCCCGTCTTGTTGTTGCGGAGCGGGTGCCGGAGCGGGCTGAGCCGGAGGCTTCTGCTTGCCGAAGATGCCCTTCAGCAGTTTTTCCATTTGCTTGCCGGCTTCCTCGCTGATCTTTCCGGCAGTCTCCTCACCCTGCTGTTTGCCCAGCACCTTTTTCAGCTGCCCGCCCAGCTTCTTTTCCACCTTGCGCTCCAGCTTCTCGCGTGTGGCCTTCACCTTTTCCGCCGCCTTGTCCTTAACCTTCCCGGCCTTCGCCGCCGGCTTCTTCGCCCCCACCGCGCGCATCAGCTTCTGGAACTGTTGCAGGGCGGCTTCCGGGTTCTTCAGGATGCCGGCGATGTCCGGATAGATCTTCGGATTCTGCCACGGCCCCTTCACCAGCAGCGGCGCGGGCATGCGCAGTAGCGTCTTCTCCTCGCCCTCCTTGCGCTTCACCAGCGCGCCGTCCAGCGACAGTTCCAGCCGCTGCCGCAGCAGGTCGATTTCACCCTTGCCGGATACCTGCACCAGCGGCCCCTTCATGGACAGCGTCCGCACGCCCGCGATACCGTCCACGAACACAAGCTGCGCCTTCAGCTCCACGAAGTCCGTGGTGTCGTTGGCGGAGAAGTTCCAGCCCTGCACGATGCCCTTCTGCACCAGCTCCATCAGCTTCACCAGGTTCACGCCGTGGATCTTGCCATCACTGAACTCCAGATTCGCCAGCCCCCGCAGATTGCCCGCCAGCTCCAGTTGGCTGCGCCCGGCGGATTTCACGTCGAGCAGCCCCGTGAGCGTGCCGGAAACGTGGCGGAAATCGGCAAAATCGGTGAGAAACGGCATCGCCCGCACCTTGTTCACGCGAAACTCCGCCGCCACCTGCGGTTTCTTCTTTCCGGGCGTGATGGAAAACGTGCCGCCCAGCCCACCGCCATAGAACGCCATCTTCTGAAGCGTCGCCTTGAACGCGCCGTTCTTCACCACGAAGCGCGCCGTCCCCGGCCCCATCTTCAGCTTGCGATGACGCAGGTCGTTCACGCTGATACGCAAATCTGCCGAGAGGTTGCGGGGCAAATCGGGCATGATGGCCGCATCCGACCAGCCTCCACCGCGGCCGACGGCCTTCTTGTTTCCGCCCTGGGGCGGCGGACCCAGATAGGTATCAGTCACCAGTCTGTCCACGCCCAGCGCCGCGGTAATGGCCGTGGTGGTTTTGCCCGTGCGCAGCCGCACAGAGCCCTGCGCCCGCGATTCGTCCAGCGCCAGTTGCAGTTTCTTCAGCGTGATGGCATCAGCATCGGCCTCCACCGCCGCCTTCAGCGAGAATTTGCCAAGTCCTCGCCCCGTCGCCGGCAAGCCCGCGCCCAGCCAGTGCAGCAAGCCGCGCAGGCTGGGGCCGCTGGCGCTCAGGTTGCCGGCCAGCCGCAGGCCCTTTCCGAAACCCGCCAGTCCCTGGTATTCGATTTTGGCTCCCGCCGTTTCAAGGAATGCCTCCACCGGGGAGCCATCGCCCGAGAGCGCCTGCGGCCGCTTCACGAACAGGGAAAGCTTCACCCGCTGCCCGCGCCAGTCCGCCCCGCCCTTGATGCTCAACGGGCTGTCGGGCGAGGCCAGCTTCACCGCCACGTCGAGGTTCTGCACCTCGTGGTGCGCCTTCGCGCGGGCATCATCGTATATGACCTGTCCGCCCTCGATGATCACCGGCGCCAGCCGGATGCGCTTCAGCAGGCCGCCGCCGCTCCCCGCCGTGCCCGCGCCGCCACCGCTGGCACCCGTGTCGAACGTCCAGTTGTTGCGCCCTTTTGCGTCCACCATCAGGTGGATGCGCGGCGCCACCATGTGCAGCTTCTTCAGGATCAATTCCCGCTGCAACAGCGGCCAAAGCTCCACCACCAGCTCCAGCCGTTGCATGCGAATGAAGTTGCCCTTGCCAAAGCCGGGCGGGCTGGAAAGCCGCACATCCGGCAACGAAACGGCGATGCGCGGATAGAAGCGGATGTTCGGCCGCCCGCCGATGGTGAGCGTGCGCCCGGTCTGCTGTTTCACCGCCTGTTGCAGGCGCTGCACGATGAAGTTTGGCGACAGCAGGAAGCTCACGGCGTAGATGCCGCCGCCCACCAGCACCGCCAGCACGCCGATGAAGATGATGACCCGCGCGATGCCAAATCCTTGCCGCCTCGCCCCCATGTCTGCATCCTCCCCGTTGCCGTCGCGCGCAAAAAGGTGATTCATTTTTCCGCCGCGCCGGTTATACAATACAGCCGTCTGCGGCATATGCCAGCCGCCGGCGCAACCTTCCTCCCTGGTGCATCCCATCATTGAAACGGTGCGAAACCATGACCAGCCGGGAACAGCCCCTGTGGACGCCGCCCGAAACACTGCGCACGGGTAGTCACATGGCGCGCTTTATGCGCCTGCTGAACGAGCGCCACGGCACGGTCTTGCGCGATTTTCCCGCGTTGCACGCCTTTTCCGTGGAGCGCGTGGAAGACTTCTGGCGCGCCGTGTGGGACTATGGCGGCATCATCGGCAATGCGGGCGGGCGCGTGATGGAACCGGCGGAGGTATTCTATCGCACCCGCTTCTACCCCGATGCCACGCTGAATTTCGCCGAGAACCTGCTGCGCCACCGTGGCGAGAAGCCGGCGCTCATCGCCGTGCGCGAATGGGGCGCCCGCCATGTGCTGAGCCGCGATGCCCTGCGCGATCAGGTTGCCGCCTTCGCCACCGCGCTGAAGGCGGCCGGGGTGGGGCGGGGCGACCGCGTGGCCGGCATCGTGCCCAACGCCGAGCAGGCCATCATCGCCTTTCTCGCCTGCGCGGCCATCGGCGCCATCTGGTCGTCCGCCTCGCCGGACTTCGGCGCCCCGGCGCTGCTCGACCGTTTCGGCCAGCTTGCGCCAAAGCTGCTCATCGCCCCGGAGAGTTACCGTTACAACGGCAAGCTGTTCCCGCTGGCGGAGAAGCTGAAGGAAGTGCGCGCCGCGCTGCCCTCCGTCGAGCGCGTCGTCGTCTTCCCCTTCGCCGGGTCGACGCGCGACGCGGAGGCGCTGGCGGACGCGCTGGACAGCGGCGTCACCTGGCAGGCCTTCATCGCCCCGCACGCAGGCGCGGAACTTTCCTTCGCGCCGCTGCCCTTCGACCACCCGATCTTCATCCTCTTCTCCTCCGGCACCACCGGCAAGCCGAAGTGCATCGTCCACCGCGCCGGCGGCATCCTGCTGAAGCACGTCACCGAGCACGTGCTGCACGGCAACCACGATTCGGATGCGGTGCTGTTCTATTTCACCACCTGCGGCTGGATGATGTGGAACTGGCTGGTTTCCGGGCTGATGACCGGCGCGCCGCTGGTGCTCTACGACGGCTCGCCCTTCCACCCTGGCCCGGAGCGGCTGTTCGCGCTGGCGGAGGCCGAGGGCATCACCCATTTCGGCATCTCGGCCAAGTACATCGACGCCGTGCACAAGAGCGGTTACGACCCGGCGGCGCACCACGACCTTTCGGCCATGCGCGTGGTCTATTCCACCGGCTCGCCGCTCAGCCCCGCCGGCTTCGATTTCGTTTGCGAGCACGTGAAGCCGGACGTGCAGATCGCCTCCATCTCCGGCGGCACGGACATCTGCGGCTGCTTCGTCGGCGGCAATCCGCTTCAGCCCGTCTGGTGCGGCGAGATACAGGGGCCAATTCTGGGCATGGCGGTGGACGTGTTCGACGAGGACGGCAACCCCGTGCGCGGCGAGAAGGGCGAGCTGGTGTGCACGAAGCCGTTTCCCTCCATGCCCGTCGGCTTCTGGAACGACCCCGGCGACAAACGCTACCACGACGCCTATTTCGCCCGCTTCCCCAACATCTGGACGCATGGCGATTACGCCGAGATCACCGAGCACGGCGGCTTCATCATCCACGGCCGTTCCGACGCCACGCTCAACCCCGGCGGCGTGCGTATCGGCACGGCGGAGATCTACGCCCAGCTGGAGGAGATGGACGAGGTGCTGGACGCCGTGGCCGTGGGCCAGAGAACGCCGGACGGCGCGGACGAGCGCGTGGTGCTGTTCGTGGTGCTGAAAACCGGCGCGGAACTGACGGACGAACTGAAGGACCGCATCCGCCGCCGCATCCGCGCCGGCGCCTCGCCGCGTCACGTGCCGGCGGTCATCGCCACCGTGCCGGACGTGCCGCGCACTCGCTCCGGCAAGGTGAGCGAGATCGCCGTGCGCAAGGCCATCCACGGCGAGGAGGTGAAGAACACCGGCGCGCTGGCCAACCCGGAGGCGCTGGAACACTTCCGCGACCGCCCGGAACTGGCCTTCGACTGAATCCGGCGCTGCGGGCAGCAGTCGTGCTCAGCCGTTACCGTCTGCCTTGCGCCGTTCGCGCAATTCCTTCGGCAGCACCACCCGCACCTTCTTGATGCGGCGCGGGTCGGCATCCAGAATCTCGAACTCGATGCCGCTGTCGTGCTTCACCACCTCGCC
>JALUAB010000007.1 GCA_027051195.1 Hyphomicrobiales bacterium | reverse complement strand
GATTCGGAAACGGAATCGCCACCATGAAAATCCTGCGCATCGGCCCCGCCGGCGAGGAGCGTCCCGCCATCATGGACGCCGCCGGAAAGCTATACGACATCTCCCACATCGTCCCGGACATCACCCCGGAAACCCTTGCCGCCGGCTGCCTGGAGGCCATCGCCGGGCTGAACCCCGCCGACCTGCCACCGGTGGAGGGCACGCCACGCATTGGCCCGCCGGTGCACCGTCCGCAGAAGTTCATTGGCGTCGGCCTGAACTACGTCGATCACGCCACCGAGCTGGGGCTGAAGAAACCCGCCCATCCGGTCATCTTCACCAAGCACACGAGCTGCATCTGCGGGCCGAACGACGACGTGCTGCTGCCGCCGGACGCCACCCATGCCGACCACGAGATCGAGCTGGGCGTGGTCATCGGGCGGGTAACGCGCCGTGTCTCCGAAGAGGAAGCGCCGGAGCACGTGGCCGGCTACCTGCTGGTGAACGACATCTCCGAGCGCCATTTCCAGTTCGACTGCGGCGGGCAATGGGTGAAGGGCAAGTCGCTGGACACCTTCGGCCCCATTGGCCCGTGGCTGGTCACGCGCGACGAGATCCCCGACCCGCACGCCATCGACCTCGAGCTGAAGGTAAACGGCGAGCTGCGCCAGCGCGGCAACACGAAAGACATGTTCTACACCGTCGCCGAGCTGGTCTCCCACATCTCGCGCTTCATGACGCTCATGCCCGGCGACATCATCACCACCGGCACCCCGGCGGGCGTCGGCGCCGGCATGAAGCCGCCACGCTACTTGCGCGATGGCGACGTGATGGAGCTTTCCGCCACCGGGCTGGGAACCCAGCGCCAGCGCGTACGCCGGCTGGAGGATTGACGACCGTTCCGGTTGACTTGCCGTGCGCCGCATGCACCATGCCGCACGGGCAGTTTCGGGAAGACGGAGCAGCGGCCATGAGCAAGCTCACCCATGTCGATGAAAGCGGCGCCGCGCGCATGGTGGACGTCTCGGAAAAGGCCGTCACCCGCCGCGTGGCGCGCGCCGGTGGCACCGTGCGCATGAACAGGGAGACGCTGCGCGCCATTCTCGACAACGCGGTGAAGAAGGGCGACGTGCTGGCCACAGCCCGCATCGCCGGCATCATGGCGGCCAAGAAGACTGCCGAGCTTATCCCCCTGTGCCACCCGCTGATGATAACGAAGGCGTCGGTGGAGTTCACCCCGGACGAGGAGAACAGCTGCATCCATGTGGAGGCCACGGTGCAGGTGGATGGCAAGACCGGCGTGGAAATGGAGGCGCTCACCGCCGTTTCCGTGGCCTGCCTGACGATTTACGACATGGTCAAGGCCATGCAACGTGACGTGCGGATCACCAACGTGCGCCTGCTGGAGAAAACCGGTGGCAAGTCCGGCCATTACATGGCGGAGGAATGAACAACTCGTTTCGTCATTCCGGCTAAAGCCGGAATCTCGTGCAACGAACTCATGCGGTTGCGGCCCGAGCCCCCGGCTTCCACCGGGGTGACGAATAAGGGGAATGCGGAGGAAAAACCGTGAGTCTGCTGCCCGTGGAAGAAGCCCTGCGCCGCGTGCTCGAAGGCATTGATCCGCTGCCCGCCGAGGAGGTGCCGCTGACGGCAGCCACCGGGCGTATACTGGCCGAGCCGGTGAAGGCCACGCGTGACATGCCGCCCTTCGACGCCTCCTCCATGGACGGCTATGCCGTGCGCGCCGCGGATGTGCGGGAAACACCGGTGGAATTGCGCGTCATTGCCGAAACCCCGGCGGGCCATGCGGCGGACGTCACCGTTGGCCCCGGCGAGGCCGTGCGCATCTACACCGGCTCCCCCGTGCCGGCGGGCGCCGACGCCATCGTCATTCAGGAGAATGCCGAACGTAACGGCGATACGGTGCGAGTGCTGCAACCCGCCGCGAAGGGCCGCTTCATTCGCGAACGCGGCATGGACTACCGTGCCGGCGAAACGCTGCTGGAACCGGGGGCGAAGCTGGGCGCGCGGCAGATAAACCTCGCCGCCTCGCTGAATGCGCCCACGCTCATGGTTCGGCAAAAGCCGAAGGTGGCCATTCTCGCCTGCGGCGACGAACTGGTGCTGCCCGGCCAGAAGCCGCGCCCCGACCAGATCATCGCCTCGAACAATTTCGGACTGGCCGCCTTCGTCGAGCAGCACGGCGGCGAACCAGTCGATCTGGGGCTTCAGCCGGACGACGTGGACGCCATCGCGGAAGCCATCGACCGCGGAGCGCACGCCGACGTGCTCGTCACCATCGGTGGCGCCTCCGTCGGGGATTACGACTTCATCGGCGACGCCTTCGAGAAACTGGGCATCGCCCGCGACTTCTGGAAAGTGGCACAGCGCCCGGGCAAGCCGCTCATGTTCGCCCGCCGCGGGCATCAGCGCATCCTGGGACTTCCCGGCAATCCGGTTTCGGCGCTGGTCTGCGCCTTCATCTATCTTCGCCCGCTCATGGCGCGACTGCTGGGTACGGACATGAAGCCCCGCGCCATCTCCGCGAAACTCGCCGCGGATCTCCCGCAAAACGACGAACGGCAGGATTATCTTCGCGTGCGCCTGCAAACGGACGAGGTAACGGGCGAGACGCTGGCCCTGCCCTTCTCCCGGCAGGACAGCGCCATGCTGCGCGCCCTCGGCCAGGCCGACGCCCTGCTCATCCGTCCGCCACACGCTCCGGCGCTCCCCGCCGGCACACAGGTAGAGGTGCTGCTCCTGGACTTCTGAGCTTCCCGGTCATGCCGGAATCTCTTGCGCCAGATGCACGTGTCGGCAATGCGCTCCCGTGTCTCGCCGAAGAAGCCGCGCGTTTACCCGCTGGCAACCATGCCCGTGCGCTAATATGACGGAATCCGACCATACGGAGCTGCTGGTCATGGTGCGCATGCCCCCCATGAGACCCGTCGTCTTCTTCCTGCTGCTGGCGGGCTATGGCCTGCTTGGCTGGCATGCCTTTCATGGCAAGCGCTCCTTCGCCTACCAGCAGGAAGTGCGCCAGAAGCTGGAACGGGCGAAAACCGAATATGCTGCCGTGCAGAGGCGCCGCGCCGAGTGGCAACGCAAGGTGGCGCGCCTGCGCAACGAAACCCTCGACCTAGACACACTGGACGAGGAAGCCCGCAGCCAGCTCGGCTTCGTCGCCCCGGACGAACTGCTGGCCCTGCCCGCCTCCCGCCGTTGAAGCCGCGCCCTCCGTTCCGCCATGCACAACCCGCGCGCGGGCCGTCTTCCCTCTCCTCTCTCTCCCCGCTAGAACAGGCGCCAGCGAACGGAAACCGCCTGCCGGGAAGGAGGACGCCATGCCGCTGGTGCACATGAGAGACATGCTGCTGCACGCTCACGCCAACCGCTACGCCGTGGGCGCCTTCGATCTCGTCTCGCTTGACTTCCTCGAAGGCATCATGGCCGCGGCGGAGGAAACGCGCGCGCCGGTCATCCTCAGCCTGGCCGAATCCCACTTCGAATATTACGATTTCGAGCTGACCATGCACGCCACCGTCGCCGCCGCCAGGCGCGCCACCGTGCCCGTGGCCATCCACCTGGATCACGGCGAGAGCATGGACTCCGTCGTCAATGGCATCCGGCTGGGCTGCAACGGCGTCATGGTGGACGCTTCCCATCATCCCTTCGAGGAAAACGTGCGCATCACCCGCGAGGTGGTGGAAACCGCCCATGCCGTGGGCGTGCCGGTGGAAGGCGAGCTGGGTTACGTGCCGGGCGTGGAAGGCGAGGATGCCGAAAAGCACCCTGGCGAGATTCGCTACACCACGGCGGAAGAAGCGGAGCGCTTCGTCGCCGCCACCGGCGTGGATTTTCTCGCCGTGTCCATCGGCACCGTGCACGGCCGCATGAAGGGCGCGCCGAAGCTGGATTTCGACCGCCTGGCGGAAATCAACGCCGCGCTCGGCATTCCGCTGGTCATTCACGGCGGCACCGGCCTGTCCGACGAACAGTTCCGCCGTTTGGTGGAAAACGGCGTGACCAAGATCAACTATTACACCGCCCTCTCCGACGCCGCCGCCCGCACCATCTACGAAAACGCCGCGCGGCAGGTGAAAGGTTACACCGCGCTGGTGAAGGGCGTGCGCCAGGCCATCGCCGCGGAATGCAAGCGCATGATCGAGCTTTGGGGGGCCGCCGGCCGCGCCGAAGAGGTGTTGGAAGTGGCTCGTCCCTGGCGCGAGGTCATGCACGTCATCGAGTTCAACACCGAGGGGCTGACGGAGGAAGAGGCCGCCGCCCTGCGCGCCGAAGGCCGCGAGGTGCTCTCGAAAATCCCCGGCGTGCGCGCGGTCGAAACCGGCGTGGCCATCCAGCCGCCCGATGCGCCCTATCGCTACGCCTGGCTGGTTCGCTTTTGCCAGCCGCCCGTGATAGAATACTACCGCGACCACCCGGATCACGTGAAATACGCCAACGAACGCTTCCGCCCCGTGGCCGGCAACCGCGTCACCATCGACTTCGAGCTGGATGAATGACAACCGCAGACCCGGAAGTTCACCATGACCATCCCGTTCGCCAACATGCCGTTTCTGCGCCGCAACGAGACAAAGATACCGGCGCGCACGTGGAACGCCTGGCTGCGCTGGCGCAAGCGACACGACGAGCTGCTGGAAATGCCGCTGCGGGCGCGCCCAGGCACCATCGTGCTGGCAAACGATGAATGCTGGGTGTTCGTGGACATGAAGCACGGCGGCGCGCCGCTCATCATGTGGCTGGACTTCCGCCCGGAGGAACGCGGCATGGCGCTGCACGAAGGCGTGCCCTGCGCCGTGCAGTTCTACGACTACCCCGGCGCCCGCTTCCACGACGCCGTCATCGGGGAGCTGACGGACCACCTGGAGAAAGCGCTGAAGCAGGAAGGCTGAACGTCTGGCGCGCGCTGCTCCTTGCGCCTCACGCGCTCTTCGGCAGGCATGCCTCCGCCCGCCAGCCCAGGTAACTGCCGCCCAAGTGCGTCGCGTGTTCCTCCACCTGCGCGATGTCCGCTTCCAGCCGCGCCGGGTCCAGCGCCATCACCCGATGAAACTTCAGCTCGATGCGCTCGCCCATGCGCGCCGGTGGGTTCATGGCCGTCACCACGAAGCCCCGCTGGCGCGCCCAGCCGGCGAAGGAAAGTGCCTGGGTGCGGTTGTCGAAGGCCACCGTGTGCTCCACCGGCCGCGTCTGCGCCGCGTCGTCTCCCATCGCCGCCATTTCGGCCAGCCGACGTGCCAGCCGCGTCTTGCGCAGCTCTTCCGCCGTCGGCAGCAATTCCTCGAAATAGACCGCATGCCGCGCATCCGCCTTCATTTCCGCGCCCAGCGCCACACCCTTGCGCAGGCCGATGCGATGCACCAGGTTGGCCGCTTCCACCCAACCGCAAGACATGTAGAACAGCCAGGAATGCTGCCCCGCCGCGGAGATTTCGCCCACGAACCGCCCGCCGGCGGCGCCGATCCAGTCCTGCAACTCGCCACCGAGTTCACCGATGATGCGCTCATCCGCCTCGCCCGGCAGGCCGTCGCCATCCGCCGCGTCCAGTGCGTATTGCACGCGCAGCAGATTCGGCGCGTCCAGTCGTTCCAGATCCCGCGCCGCCGTCAGTTCCACACGCACGATGGCCACGTATCCGTCGATTTCCGTGTAGTAGTCTTCCCAGATCGGTTCCATGGGAACCTCCCATCCCACTCACTTGCACACACGCACTCACGCAACGGAGCCCCCCGCTCGCGGCCATTCTCGGCCGACGGGGTTTAACAGCCTCTTGCACCATCACATTGAAGGGTGCACAACTTGCGGCAATGGTTGGCGAGCGGTAAACACCGCGCCTTTCCGGGGGAATGCACATGGCCAACGCCATCTGGACACGGCCCGGCCCGAAGCGGGCGCTCATCACCGGCGCTTCCGGCGGAATCGGCGAGGCCTTCGCCCGCATCCTGGCGGAGGAAGGCTGGAACCTGTTTCTCGTCGCCCGCCGCGAAAACGAACTGAACCGCGTCGCCGGCGTCTGCCACGCCGAGCACGGCGTGGAGGTGCACGTGCTGCGCGCTGATCTTGCCGACCCGGAGGAAATCGTCCGCCTCGCGGCGCACCTGGACAGGCTGGACTACTCCCCCGACGTGCTGATCAACAACGCCGGCTTCGGGCTCGCCGGCCGCGCCACCGATCTTTCCCGCGAGGATCAGTTGCGCATGATCGACCTCAACGTGCGCGCCATGACCGACCTGACGCTGCGCCTGCTGCCGCACATGCGCGCGCAACGCGCCGGCGGCGTCATCAACGTTTCCTCTGTCGCCGGCTTCATGCCCGGCCCCGGCATGGCCGTCTATTACGCCACCAAGGCCTTCGTGCTTTCTTTCACCGAGGCGCTGGCGACGGAACTGAAGAACGAGGGCGTCACCATCTCCGCCCTCTGCCCCGGACCGGTGAAAACCGGCTTCTTCGCCACCGCCGGCATGAAGAAGACGCTGCTCACCCGCCTTCTGCCCATGAAAACCCCGCGCTCCGTCGCCCGCGACGGCTGGCAGGGCTTCAAGGAAGGCCGTGTCGTCATCGTGCCGGGGCTGATGAACAAGCTCTCCGTGCACGCCACCCGTTTCATGCCCCGCGCCATGCAACGCCATGTGAACGCCCTGTTCACTGGCCTGCGCCAGCAGCGCCCAGCCCGCGCCGACACGACCGGCGGCACCGACGGAGCTACCGGCGGTGGCACAGAGCATGACGCCACACGTGACGCACCTGCCGCCGAAGACACGCAGGCCGCGCAAAAGTCACCCGCAACGGAATGATCTTTCACATGCCGAAAAGGCGAGCGCGGTTGAAAGATTTGCATATTATTCTCATTTCATGTAGTGAGTGAGGAAGTCGCAATATCATGGTCACGGGCCAATGACGAAAGATCTGCTGAAAAACATCGAGAACCGCCTGCGCGAAGCCGGCCTGCGCCCCACCCGGCAGCGGCTGTCGCTGGCCGAGCTGCTGTTTGGCCGCGGCCACCGGCACGTCACCGCCGAGCAGCTGCACCGCGAGGCGCGCGACGCCGGGCTGTCCGTCTCGCTGGCCACCATATACAACACGCTCAACCAGTTCACGGACGCCGGACTGCTGCGGCAGGTGGTCACCAACGGCCACTATACCTTCTACGACACCAACACGGACGAGCACTACCACTTCTATCTGGAAGAGGCCGACCGGCTCATCGACATCCCGGCCGAGCAGCTGGATCTCGCCGCCCTGCCTCCCCTTCCGGATGGCAAGCGCGTGAAAGGCG
>JALUAB010000006.1 GCA_027051195.1 Hyphomicrobiales bacterium | reverse complement strand
TCTCGCTGGGCTGCGCCAAGGCGCTGGTGGACTCCGAACGCATCGCCTCCGCGCTCAAGCGCGAAGGGTACGACTTCGCGCCGGACTATGCGGGCGCGGACGTGGTGATCGTGAACACCTGCGGGTTTCTCGACAGCGCGCGGGCGGAATCGCTGGCCGCCATCTCCGAGGCGCTGGCGGAAAACGGCAGGGTCATCGTCACCGGCTGCATGGGGGCGGACGAGGCGGCGCTGGCGGAGGTGCGCGAGAAGGTATTGGCGATTACCGGCCCGGCGGATGTGCCAACCGTGGTGCGCGCGGTGCGCGAGGCCGTGCCGCCGCCGCACGACCCGAAGCGCGACCTGGTGCCGCCGGCGGGGCTGAAGTTCACGCCGCCGCATTACGCATACCTGAAAATCTCGGAAGGCTGTTCCAACAGCTGCACCTTCTGCATCATCCCTTCCCTGCGGGGGCCGCTGGTTTCGCGGCCCGTCGATGACGTGCTGCGCGAGGCCGAAGCGCTGGCAGAGCGCGGCGTGCAGGAGCTGCTGGTGATCTCGCAGGACACCGCCGCCTACGGGCGCGACATCCAATACGCCACGGCGGAATGGCGCGGTGATGAACTGCGGGCGCACGTGACCGACCTCACCCGGGCGCTGGGCGGCATGTTCCCCTGGGTGCGGCTGCATTACCTCTACCCCTACCCGGTGGTGGACAAGCTGGTGGAGCTGATGGCGGAGGGGCTGCTGGCGCCCTACCTGGACGTGCCCTTCCAGCACGCGGCGCCGGACGTGCTAAAACGCATGAAGCGGCCGGCCGATCAGGAAAAACTGCTGAAGCGCATCGAGCAATGGCGGGAGATCTGCCCGGATGTGGCCATCCGCTCCACCTTCATCGTCGGCTTTCCCGGCGAGACGGAGGAAGACTTCCGCTTCCTGCTGGACTGGCTGAAAGAGGCACGCATCGACCGCGTGGGCTGCTTCGTCTACGAGCCGGTGCAGGGTGCGGCGGCGAACGCACTGGGCGACGCCGTGCCGCAGGAGGTTGCGGAGGAGCGCAAGCGCAAACTGATGCTGCTGCAGGAGGAAATCTCGGCGGAGAATCTACAGCGCAAGGTGGGGCGCGATGTGCGCGTACTGGTGGACGAGATCGACGAGGAACAGGGTCTGGTGGTGGCGCGCGGGCCGTGGGATGCGCCGGAGGTGGACGGCATGGTGCTGATCCCGCGGGCGCTGGCGCCGGAAGCGGCATCCGGCATGTTCATGGACGTGCGCATCACCGGGGCGGACGTGCACGATCTCTTCGCACGGCCGGTTGATGGCAAGTCGGGAGCGGCGGCATGACCCCCATCACGTTGACCGAAATCGTGGCGGTGGCGCTGGGCGGCGGCATCGGCGCGGCGCTGCGGCTCATCACCATCGGGTGGGCCTCGCGGCTGATGGGCTACGGCTTTCCGTGGGGCACGTTCACGGTGAACGTGCTTGGCTCCTTCATCATGGGCGTGCTGGTGGGGTGGATGACCGCGCGCTGGGACGCACCGGCCTTCATGCGCGTGTTCCTGGCCACCGGCATCCTGGGCGGGTTCACCACCTTTTCCGCCTATTCGCTGGATTTCGCCATGATGTGGCAGGATCAGCGCTACCTGCCGGCGCTGCTGTATGCCGGCGGCAGCGTGGTGTTCAGCATCGCCGCCGTGTTCGCCGGGCTGGGGCTGGCGCGCGTCGCGTTCACGCCGTGATATTCCACGGGACATAAGGATTTCTTTATATCTTCTTGCCCAACGCCGCGGCCGCTGCTATAGCGGTGCGCGAACCATGTTCCCTCGTCACCCCGGCGCAAGCCGGGGTCTCGATCCGCTGGCCGTGAGTTCCGCAGCACGAGATGCCGGCTAGCGCCGGCATGACGGAAAGGGGCAACGAGCGGGACAATTCACAGCAAGAGAGATACCCATGAGCGAGAAGCAGGATTACGTGGTGGCCGACATTTCTCTGGCCGACTGGGGCCGCAAGGAAGTGGAAATGGCCGAGGTGGAAATGCCCGGCCTGATGGCCTGCCGCGAGGAATTTGGCGAGGAGAAGCCCCTGAAGGGCGCGCGGGTGGCGGGCTGCCTGCACATGACCATCCAGACCGCCGTGCTCATCGAAACGCTGGTGGCGCTGGGGGCGGAGGTGCGCTGGGCCTCCTGCAACATCTTTTCCACGCAGGATCACGCCGCCGCCTACATCGCCTCGAAGGGCATTCCGGTGTTCGCCAAGAAGGGTGAAACGCTGGAGGAATACTGGGATTACGTGGATCGCATCTTCGACTGGGGTGATGGCGAAACGGCCAACATGATCCTGGACGACGGTGGCGACGCCACCCTGCTGGTGTTGCTGGGAGCGAAGGCGGAGAAGGATCCTTCCGTCATCGAAAACCCGCAGAACGAGGAAGAGGAATACCTGTTCGCCACCATCAGGCGGCGGCTGGAGAAGAACCCCGGCTGGTATTCGAAGGTGAAGGCGAACATCCGGGGCGTGTCGGAGGAAACGACCACCGGCGTGCACCGGCTGTATGACCTTGAGAAGAAAGGCGAGCTGCCGTTTCCGGCGTTCAACGTGAACGATTCCGTCACCAAGTCGAAGTTCGACAACAAGTATGGCTGCCGCGAATCGCTGGTGGACGGCATTCGCCGCGGCACGGACGTGATGCTGGCAGGCAAGGTGGCCATCGTGTGCGGCTATGGCGACGTGGGCAAGGGATCGGCGCAGTCGCTTTCCGGCAATGGCGCGAGGGTGATGGTGACCGAGATCGACCCCATCAACGCGCTGCAGGCATGCATGGACGGCTATGAGGTGGTTACCCTGGAAGACCGCATTCAGGACGCCGACATCGTGGTGACCGCCACCGGCAACAAGGACGTGGTGACGCTGGATCACATCCGCAAGATGAAGCACATGGCCATCCTGTGCAACATCGGCCACTTCGACAACGAGATCGACGTCGCCAGCCTGAAGAACTTCAAGTGGATCAACGTCAAGCCGCAGGTGGATCTCATCGAGTTCCCGGACGGCAGGCGCATCGTGCTGCTCTCCGAAGGCAGGCTCGTGAACCTGGGCAACGCCACGGGACACCCCAGCTTCGTCATGTCCGCCAGCTTCACCAACCAGACGCTGGCGCAGATCGAGCTGTGGAAGCATAACGAGAAATACGAGAACAAGGTCTATGTGCTGCCCAAGATCCTGGACGAGAAGGTGGCACGGCTGCACCTGCCGAAGCTGGGCGCGAAGCTCACGAAGCTGACGCCGGAGCAGGCGGAATACATCGGCGTGCCGCTGGAAGGCCCCTACAAGCCGGACTGGTACCGCTACTGACCCGGGTCCGGCGGGGCGGGTTCACCGCCCCCTGCCCTCTTCCCTACAGGCGCCCCCGCAGCCAGTGGCCGAGCAGGCGCCACTGGCGAGCGGCCTGCGAAAGCATGGGCGCGGGCTTCACGGGGAAGCCGGGTTGCGCCTGCGCGCGCGCGAGCCAGGCCTGCATGAGCGTTGCGGGCCACAGCGCGGCGAGCTGGCGACGCGGCCACGCGTGGCGGCGGGCCTGCGCATGGGCCTCTCGCGAGAGGGGGACGAGCTGGCGGGCGGCGTCTTCCTCCGCCAGCGCGCCGGAGAGCAGCGGCGCGGGCGTGCTGGTGCGTGGCCAGCCGGCACGGCGCAGCAGGAAGCCCAGGCCATAGCCACGGGCCAGCGCACGCAGGGGCTCCTCCATAGTGGCGGCATCGGGCGGGCTGATTTGCATGCCATCGCGGCTGACGGTGGCGGCGACGAGCAGTGTGCGAAACAGCGGTGTGAAGGTGTGCTCTGCCCATTCCACGGCCTGCTCTGGCGTGTCAACTGCGCCATCGGCCAGCAGCGCCAGATGGGCCAGCGATTCGGCCATGTCCTCGCACGGCAGGGCCGGTGGCCAGAGGCGAAGAAACGGCTGTGCGGCGGCGGCATGCCCGGCCTCGCCCTTTCCCAGCAACGCCTCGCGCCAGAACTCCATGCGCAGCCGCGCCAGCAACGGTTCGTGCAGCCGCCACGGCAGGCGCGCGGTTTCCGCCACCAGCGCCCAGACGCCGAGCAACGCCGGGCGAGCCGCCGCCGGGGCCAGCAGCACGCTCAGCCAGGCATCAAGGTTTTCCGCCTTCACCAGCCGGGTGCACTCGCCGATGGCGCGGGCGACGGGGTCGCAGGTATAGGCGCAGGCGCTCATGGCGTTATCCCACCGGCAGGAGGAAGGTGGCGGGCAGGCGCAGTTCGTCGCGGCACAGATTGTAGGTGCGCACGGCGGCCCCGGTGGTCATGACCTCCAGCCCCAGGCCCGCCAGCGCCGCCAGCCGCAGCAGCCAGTCCGGCGGCGGCAGATGCGCATCGCCACCGCCATAGAGCAGGAAGTCAACATCATGCCGGTGCGGCAGTGCCGGGCGAAAGTCCTCCTCCCGCACCTCTTGCGGCGTTTGCGGCCGCCACGGGAATATGCCCGCGGGCAGGATGCAGATGGCCCCCTCGTGGCGGTGTTCGGCGAAGCGGAACCCCCCTGCCCCGTACCCCTTCAGGGGCACGGGCTCCGGCCACAGCGGATTGTCCGTTTGCGCGTTCATGCGGTCATGAGGCGGCGACGGGCGGCGATTGTCAAGGCGTGAAGGCCAGCAGGCGGCCATCCTTCGTCACGATATAGACCTCGCCCCTGCCGTCGCCGTCCAGATCACCCGCCAGGACGGGGAACATCATTTCACCATCGAAGGGAATCTCGTCGAGCACGCGCAGGCGGCCGTCGGCGAAGGTCACAACCATCATCCGCCGGTAATCGGCGGATGGCAGCGCGATCTCGGGGCGGCCGTCGCCGTTCCAGTCCACTGCCACCGCGCCCTGCAGCTCGCGGGAGCCGGCGCGATGGTTGGAAAAGCCGGGCAGCGCGGCCAGCACCTTCATGCGCCAGCCGCCACCGGCGCGCTCCAGCCGCCCCACCTTCAGGACGCCATTGATGTGCGGCGTTTCCACCCATGCGATCTCGCGCCGGCCGTCGCCATCGAAATCGCCGGCGGCGGCGGGATTGAGCCAGCGGTTCGGACGGCCGATGTAGGGTGTCCTCGCCAGCATCTCCAGCCGTTCCCCCGCGCCCTTTCCGCGGTGGGCGAACACGGCAAGGGACGCGCCCTTCTTCACGTGCGTGCGCACGACGACGATCTCGTCCGTCTCGTCGTTTCCATCGAGATCGACGAGGCGGGCCATCCTGTCCTCGAACACTTCCTGCTCCGGCAACCCGAAAGTCACGCGGCGGCCGGCGGTGTTGTAGATGGCCAGTCCGCCAGCCTCCACGTCGTCGCCCAGCACGCCGTGGGCATAACGCCGGGTGGGCCGGATGAGCCATGCCGACCTGATATCACGCCGGCCGACGGTAACGCGCGCGTCGGGAATGGCGAAGGGGCGCCGTTTCGCGCGGAACTTCGGGATCATGGAGCTGAGGACGCCGCTGATGCGCACGCCGCCGCCGGGGCGCCGGAGCATCAGCCAAAGATCATCGCAGCGCTGCACCAGAAGCTGCCTTGGCAACCGCCCGAAATGGATGCCCTCCGGCAGGGCGTCGCCGGCGCGAATGGCGCGCACGCAGCGGATCTCCTCGCGACCGACGATGGTGACCTCGCCCGCCCACAGTGGCGCGGCGAACAGCAGCAGGGTCAGCAATGCCGTCACGAAGCGGGTCATGTGCGCCCTTTTACGCCTCAGGGGCGGGCCTTCGCACCCTCGCGCGGCTCGTCCACGTCCAGCAGCCGGGCATTGAGCCAGATGAGCAGCGGCGCGGCGATGACGACGGAGGAATAGGTGCCGATGAGCACGCCCCAGATCATGGTGAAGGTGAACCCGCGCAGCACCTCGCCGCCCAGCACATACAGCGCGATGAGTGCCACCAGCGTGGACACGGAGGTGAGGATGGTGCGCGAGAGCATCTGGTTGATGGACTTGTTTATCACGTCCGGCAGCGGCGTTTTCTTGAACTTGCGCATGTTCTCGCGCACGCGGTCATAAACCACCACCGTATCGTTGAGCGAGTAGCCGACGATGGTGAGAAGCGCGGCGATAATGGAGAGATTGAACTCCAGCCGGGTGAAGGCGAAAATGCCGATGGTAATGGCCACGTCGTGCACCAGCGCCGCCACCGCGCCGATGGCGAACTGCCATTCGAAACGGAACCATATGTATATCATCACGCCGAGGAGCGCCATGAGCACGGCGATGACGCCATCGCGCGCCAGCTCTCCGGAAACCTTCGGCCCCACCACTTCCACGCGGCGGTATTCCACATCCGGCCCAAGGGCCTGCTTGATCTTGCGCACGACCTCCTGCTGCGCCCGCTCGTCGCCGCGGTTTTCCACCCGGATGAGTACATCGCGCGGATCACCGAACTCCTGCAACTCGAAGCTGCCCAGCTTCAGCGCGCCGATCTTCTTGCGCAGGGCGCCGATGTCGGCCGGCTGCTGGGTGCGGATCTCGATGAGCGTGCCACCGGTGAAGTCGATGCCGAAGTTGAGCCCCAGCGTGAACACGCCGACGATGGAGATGAAGATGGCGATGGTGGAGGCAATGAAGGCGCCACGCGCCCATTTCATGAACGGGATGTTCGGCTCCACCGGGAGGTATTTGATGAGCGGAAACTTCATGGATGTCCTTCCCGTTCAGGCTTCCCGCGCAGGTTTCAGGCCTTTGCCGCCTCGGCGATGGGCAATGATTTCGGCCGCTTCTTCCACACCCACAGTGCCACCAGGAAGCGAGTGAGCGAGTAGGCCGTGAACACGGTGGTGATGATGCCGACGCCGAGTGTGACGGCGAAACCGCGCACCGGGCCGGAGCCCAGGCCATAGAGCACCACGGCGGCGATGAAGGTGGTGATATTGGCATCCAGAATTGTGCCAAAAGCGCGGGAGAAGCCCACTTCCAGCGCGTTGATGACGGAGCGGCCGGCGCGGTATTCCTCGCGCACGCGCTCATAGACCAGCACGTTCGAGTCCACCGCCATGCCCAGCGTGAGCACGATGCCGGCGATGCCCGGCAGCGTCAGCGTGGCCTGAAACGCCGTGAGCAGGCCCAGCAGCATTATCAGATTGGCCATCAGCGCGATATCGGCAATGAGGCCGAATATGCCGTAAAAGAAAACCATGAACACCAGCACGCCGACGAGGGCCACGATGGAAGCCGCCAATCCGGCGCGGATGGAGTCGGAACCCAGCGACGGCCCGACGGTGCGTTCCTCCACCACCACCAGCTTGGCCGGCAGCGCGCCGGAGCGCAGCACGGCGGACATGACGCGCGTTTCCTCCACCGTGAAACGCCCGGTGATCTGTCCGGAGCCGCCCAGAATGGGCGTCTGGATGACGGGGGCGGAGATCACCTTGCCGTCCAGGATGATGGCGAAGGGCTTGCCGACATTGGCCTGCGTCAGGCGGGCGAACTTGAGCGCACCCTTCTGGTTGAACCGGAAGGTCACCACCGGCTCGCCAGTCTGCCCGTCGAAGGAAGGTTGCGCGTCCACCAGATCGGCGCCTTCCACGGTGGCGCGGCGGGAGGTCTTGACCCAGTAGATGCGGTTGGGATTCTCGGCGTCCGGCAGGGCGATGCAGCCCGGGGGCGGACGGTTTGCATCGGCGCCATCGGTGGGCTGGGCATCGCACAGCAGCTGGAAGGTGAGGCGCGCCGTCTGTCCCACCGCCTGCTTCAGGGTGGCCGGATCCTTCACGCCCGGAGCCTGCACGATGATGCGGTCCAGCCCCTGCTGCTGGATGGTGGCCTCGGTCATGTTCAGCTCGTCCAGGCGGCGGCGGATGACCTCTATGGCCTGTTCAAGCGCGCTCTTCACCCGGTGCTCCAGCCCGGCCTGGGTGTAACGCAGGATGAACCTGTCACCATCACGGGTTATCTCGATTTCCGGCGCGGTACCGCCGGCGCCGAAAAAGCCCACCTGCACCGGCTGCGCCAGCTCCTTGAGCGCCTTTGCCGCTTCCTCCACCTTCGCCGGGTCGGTGATGGTGACCACCAGCGAGCCGTCCTTCTGGATGGCGATGCGATGGCGGATCTTGCGCTCCGTCCACAGGCGCTGGCGAACATCGCCACGGAGCTGATTGACGAGGTTCCTTTTCAGATCCTCCTTGTCCACCTCCCACACCAGGTGGGAGCCTCCCTGCAGATCAAGCCCCAGCACGATGGGCTTGTTGGGCAGGAAGGACGGCAGGGCATCGCGCACATTCTGGGGCAGCACGTTCGGCAGGGCGAAAATAAGCCCCAGCAGAACGATTCCTAGAATGAACAGGCTCTTGGCCCAGGTGATGCGAAACATGCGCCCTGCCCCGACTTGAATATGCCGCTCAGTCCTTCTTGCCCTTGTCGCCGTCGTTGGCGGCCACGGGCTGGCCCTTCACGACCACTTCCGCCACGTAGGGCCGCCGCACCTTCACGCGGACGTCCTCCGCCAGTTCCACGGTGAGGTCGTCGCCGTTGACCTTCACCACCTTGCCGATGAGGCCGCCGGAAGTGACGATGGTGTCGCCGCGGCGTATGTTCTTGAGCAGCTCCTGGTGTTCCTTGATCTTCTTCTGCTGCGGGCGGATGATGAAGAACCAGAACACGCCCATGATGAGCAGCAGCGGCAGGAACAGGCTCAAGAGATCGCCACCGCCGGGCGCGCCCGCCGCCTGGGCATAGGCTGGGGTGATGAACATGTTGTCCCCCTGAACATGAGGATTGCGCACAACAGTCCGGCCCGCTCCCGAATCCGCGCGCGCCGGCATACGAGGCCGTATATAGCGCCATTGGCCCGCCTTGCAAAAGGAAAGCGCGGGACTTATGCCATTCTCACACAACTTTCATGCAGGGCGCGGCGGCATCGCACGGCGCCTGCGCATGGGCGTGCGGCGCAAGCCCGCCCGGCCCGCGGCGGGAATCAGGATCGATGGAGCAGTGGCATGGCGGATGCGTTCGATGGCAACGTGGCGGCGTATCTCAAGCGGATAGCCGAGGCGCTGGAGCGGTTCACACCGCCGCCACGGGGCACCGATCCGGCGGAGGCGCCGGGCTTTTTCTGGGATGGCGGTTCCGATTCGCTGCTGCCGGTGGCGCGGGTGCGGCACCTGCCGCTGGCGCTGCTGAAGGGTATGGAACGGCACAAGCAGACCCTGCTGGCCAATACCAGGCGGTTCGCCCGTGGTCTGCCGGCCAACAACGCGCTGCTGTGGGGCGCGCGAGGCATGGGCAAGAGCGCGCTGGTGAAGGCGGTGTTCGGCGCGTTGCACGCGGAATTTCCAAGCCTGCGCATCGTGGAGATAGATCGCGACGTCATCATCAGCCTGCCGCGGCTGTTGCGGGATCTGCGCAAGTGGACAGATTATCGCTTCATCGTGTTCTGCGACGACCTCTCCTTCGATGACGACGACGACACCTACAAGACCCTGAAATCGGCACTGGAAGGTGGAATTGAAGGAGCGCCGGAGAACGTGGTGCTCTACGCCACCTCCAACCGCCGCCATCTGATGCCGCGCAGCATGGTGGAAAACGAACGTGAAACGGCCATTCACCCCACGGAGGCAGAACAGGAGAAAGTGTCGCTTTCCGACCGCTTCGGCCTGTGGCTGGGATTCTATCCGTGCGATCAGGACACGTATCTGGAAATCGTGCGGGCCTATGCGACGCATTTCGGGCTGGAGGTGGACGACGGGACGCTGAAGGCGCAGGCCATCGAGTGGGCGGCCACCCGCGGCGGACGTTCCGGCCGGGTGGCGTGGCAGTTCATCCAGGATTTGCGCGGACGGCTGGCGGAGGGATGACGGCTTTCGGCGTCAGGCCCCGGCAGAGGACAGGTTGTCCATGATGCCGGGGTTGAGGACGCCGGCCGGGTCGAACTGGGTGCGCACACGCTCCGACAATGCCGTAAGCGTCTGCGGCAATGGCGGAAAGACGCGCACGATGCGGCGACAATCCTCCGGCGCGGCGAACAGCATGGCTCGCGCGCCGTACTCCGCCGCCAGCCTGCGCAACCCTTCCGCCGCCCTCGCCGCCACGTCTGGCTCGGGCCGCGGCAGTGACAGCCACACGAGGCCGCCGGCGCGGTCGATGAACAGCTCCGCCAGCGGGTGGCGGCTGATGATGGCCTCCGCCAGCGCGCCGCCGGCGGCGGGCGCGGTGACGAGACGCCACAGCCAACGGCCCGCCGCGTTCGGCATCAGCCAGCGCACGTCGCGGGTCCACGACCAGAAATCCTCCCACGCAGCACCTTCCACCGGCTGCCAGTCGCCGAACTCCGCCAGATCCTTGCGCAGCATCTGCGCCCGGCTGGGCAGCGATTCGGCATAGCCCTCCAGCCGCAGTGCGGCCAGCGGGGCATCGCCCGCGGCCAGCGGGGCTCCAGCTGCCAGAGCGGCGGGCAGCCAGCAGGCGGCGGAAACCTCCGCCGGCGTGCGCATGGCGCGGGCAAAGGCGGAAACGGCGCGCTTCGCTCCCATGCCGGTGTGGACAAGGGTCATGGCGCGCTCCGGCGCGGGCAGCACGCGAAAGGTCAGGCGCGCGAGCACGCTCAGCGTGCCGAAGCTGCCGCACATGAGCTTGGGCAGGTCGTAGCCGGTGACGTTCTTCACCACCCGGCCGCCGGCCTTGAACAATTCGCCATGTCCGTTGACGGCGGAAAAGCCCAACAGATGGTCGCGCACGCTCCAGCGCAGCACCTGCCGCGGGCCGGCCATGCCCACCGCCGCCAACCCGCCCAGCGTGGCGCCTGCTTCCGTGGCGTCCTGAGCACCGAAGGCCGCCAGCACGGGGGCGAATTCCGGCGGCTCGAAGGGCAGCATCTGGCGCTTGTCGGACAGCATCGCCGTGATGTCGGCAAGCGGCGTGCCAGCCAGGGCAGTGAAGGTGAGCTCCTCCGGCTGATAATCCTCCACGCCGGCAAGGGCGGTGGTGTCCAGCGCCGCGTCTGCCGCCACAGGCGCGCCCATGCCGGCCTTCGTGCCGTGGCCCGCGATGCGCAGGCGGCGGCTGGCAGCGGCGCAATCGCGCACCAGCTCGGCCAGTTCATCCTCGGATGTGGGACGAAACGTTTCCATACCCACCTTTTTCCCGCATGCGGCGGGTCATGGCAATGGGCATCAGCGCGCCTGTTCCGGGGGGCGGAGCGGCAGCAACGGCAGACGGCGCGTTTTCAGGCGCATTGCCAGCAGCAGGAGGACAAGGCCGGCATAGACGAGTGGCTCGATCTGGAAGCCCTTGCGCACCCAGATGAAGTGCAGCGCCGCCAGCAACGCGAGGGGATAGACCAGGCGGTGCAGCCGCCGCCAGCGGGCACCGCCGAGCCGGCGGACGAAGTGGTCATGGGAGGTGAGTGCCAGCGGCAGCATCATGAGAAGCGCGGCCATGCCGACGGTGATGTAGGGACGTTTCACAATGTCGGAGAGCATCTGGCCGAAGAGGAACTGCATGTCCAGCGCCACCCACACGGCGAGGTGGGCCAGCGCGAAAAAGAACGACGACAGCCCCAGCGCGCGGCGGAACTTCAGAAGGTTGAGGCCGGTGAAACGCTTCAGCGGCGAGAGCGTCAGCGTCGCGACGAGAAATTGCAGGGCGAGAATGCCGTATTCCCACTCCAGCGCGCGCACCGGGTCGGGCCGGTAGGCGCCGGTGAGCGCCTGGTTGAAATGCCAGCCGATGAGCGCGGCCACGATGAGATAAACGGGCCATGCGGGCAGCCGGCGGACGAGCTGGTTGATGCGTTTGATCATGTGGCGGTTCACTCCGTTGTTCCTTTTACCGTCATGCCGGCTCCAGTGCCTTGTCATTCCGGCGCAAGCCGGAATTCCGCTCTGAGGACTCATGTGTTCGTGGCCCGAGGTCCCGGCTTTCGCCGGGATGACGAGAAGGGGGCTGGGTGACGCCAAGGGCCGGGGCGGCGAACCGGCGGGGGCGCCACGCGAGGCCCGTCAGACCTCAGTAAAACTTGCGCAGGTCCATGCCCTTGTAGAGATGGGCGACCTCCTTCTCGTAGCCGTTGAACATGAGCGTGGGCACGCGCTTGCCGAACAGGCCCTCGCCGAGGCGCCGCTCCGTTGCCTGCGACCAGCGCGGATGGCTGACGTTAGGGTTCACGTTGGCATAGAAGCCGTATTCGTCCGGCTGCATCATGTTCCACGTGTTGGGCGGCTGCTCCTTCACCAGCGAGATGCGCACGATGCTCTTGATGGACTTGAAGCCGTATTTCCACGGCACCACCAAGCGGATGGGCGCACCGTTCTGATTAGGCATGGGCTTGCCATACAGCCCCGTGGCCAGCAGTGTGAGCGGATGCATGGCCTCGTCCAGCCGCAGGCCCTCGCGGTAGGGCCACTTCAGCACCGGGTATTTCTGACCGGGCATCTCCTCGGGCCGGTGGAGCGTCTCGAAGGCCACGTATTTCGCCTCCGGCTTCACGCCCACGCGCTTCAGCAGATCACGCAGCATGAAGCCGTTCCACGGAATGACCATCGACCACGCCTCCACGCAACGGAAGCGGTAGATGCGCTCCTCGATATCCATGCCCTTCAGCACGTCTTCCAGCGGATAGACACCCGGCTTTTCCACCAGCCCGTCGATGGTGACGTGCCACGGTTTCGTGGTGAGCCTGTGGGCCTCGCGCGCCGGGTCGCTCTTGTTCACGCCGAATTCGTAGAAATTGTTATAGCCGGTGATGTCCTCGTAAGGCGTGGGCTTCAGCGTGTTCTCCCCGGTGGCGGCTTTCGCCGACGTGTCCTGACCATCGCAAGCGGCGAGCGCCGGAAACAGCGGCAACACGCCGGCAGCCTTCATGAACTTGCGCCGGTTCAGATAGATCTCCTCCGGCGTCACGTCGTTTTCGGTCAGATCGGGCCTGAACCATTTGGGCATGGTGATACTGCTCCCCTGTAATCTGGAATTGTTCAAAAATAACGGATACCCCACGCGAGACAAGGGCGGCGGGCATCACGTTTCCGTTTGGCCCGAGTGAGGGATGGCAGAGCGCGGTGCTTCCCTTGCCGCGCCCATGCCCTTTGCGCTACACGCTGGCGATAGCGGAAAAACCTGCTCGAGGGTTTCAGGCGGACATGGCGAAGAAAAAGAAAAGCGCGCGCCCGAAGGCGCGGCTGCCGAAGGGCTTTCGCGACATCGATGCGGCGGAGATCGCCGCCACGCGCGAGATGCTGGCCACCGTGCGCGGCGTGTATGCGTCCTACGGATTCGCGGAGCTGGAAACGCCCTTCATCGAATACGCCGATGCGCTGGGCAAGTTCCTGCCCGATCAGGACCGGCCAAACGAGGGCGTGTTCTCCTTTCAGGACGAGGACGAACAGTGGCTGTCGCTGCGCTACGACCTGACGGCGCCGCTGGCTCGATACGTGGCGGCCAACCACGACCGCCTGCCGAAGCCCTACCGCTCCATGCGCGCGGGCTGGGTGTTCCGTAACGAGAAGCCGGGGCCGGGGCGTTTCCGGCAATTCATGCAGTGCGATGCCGACACGGTTGGCTCGGCCAGCCCGCTGGCGGATGCGGAAGTGTGCATGATGGCGGCGGACGCCTTCGAGGCGCTGGGGATTTCGCGCGGCGATTACGTGCTGAAGGTGAACAATCGCAAGATCCTGGACGGCGTGCTGGAAGGCATCGGTCAGGCGGACGAGGCCGCACGGCTCACTATCCTGCGCGCCATCGACAAGCTGGACCGGCTGGGGCCGGAGGCGGTGCGGGCGCTGCTGGGCGAGGGCAGGCTGGACGATTCCGGCGACTTCACCAAGGGTGCCGGGCTGGACGCGGATCAGATCGCGCACGTGATGGCCTTCGTGGAAGCGGGGCTGGAAGGCGGTTCCCGGGCGGATGTGCTGGCGCGGCTGGAAAGGCTGGTGGGCGGCTCGCAGCGTGGCAAGGAGGGTGTCGCGGAGCTTTCCGAGATGGCAGCCTTTCTCGACGCCGTGGGTTACGCGGAAAACCGCATCGCCTTCGACCCGGCGGTGGTGCGTGGGCTGGACTATTACACCGGCCCGGTGTTCGAGGCAGAACTGACCTTCCACGTGGAGGACGAGGACGGCAACCGGGTGCGTTTCGGTTCCGTGGGCGGCGGCGGGCGCTACGACGACCTGGTGGCACGCTTCACCGGCCAGAAAGTGCCGGCGACGGGCTTTTCCGTGGGCGTATCGCGGCTTTACGCGGCGCTGGAGCACCTGAAGAAGCTACAGGCGCCGGCCCAGCAGGCGCCGGTGGTGGTGTTGGTGATGGACCGCGCCCGCGTGGCCGACACCTGGCGGATGGTGGAGGAGCTGCGCAACGCCGGCATCGCGGCGGAGATGTACATGGGCACGTCCGGCATGAAGGCGCAGATGAAATATGCCGACCGGCGCGGCGCGCCCATCGCCGTCATCGAGGGCGAGGACGAGCGTGCGAAGGGCATCGTGCAGCTGAAGGATCTCATCGAGGGCAGGCGCAAGGCCGCGGCCATCGCCTCGCGCGAGGAATGGGTGGAACAGCGCCCGGCGCAGGTGGCAGTGCCGCGCGGGGAGCTGGTGGCACGGGTGCGCGAGCTGCTGGAGAAGCAGCACGCCGACGCCGACGACGAGGATGCATGATGGCTGCCGGCGAGGATATGGGCCAGCGCATTCTGCGACTGTTCCGGCGGGAGGAATTCGCACCGGTGGAACCGCCCATCGTGCAGCCGGCGGACGTGTTTCTGGAGAAATCCGGCGAGGCCATTCGCGCCCGCACCTTCCTGTTCGCCGACCCGGACGGGCGCGAGGAGCTGTGCCTGCGGCCGGACCTCACCGTGCCCACCTGCCGCTGGCACCTGGCGCATGCCGACGACCCGGCGGCCGAGGCGCGCTATTGTTATCTGGGACCGGTGTTCCGTTACGACGGGGCGGACAGTGACGCGCTGCACCCGCGGGAATTCATGCAGGCCGGGGTGGAATGGTTCGGCGGGCAGAGCGCGCCGCAGGCCGACGCCGAGGTGCTGGCGCTGGCGGTGAAGGCGGTGCGCGCGGCGGGGGTGCGGGATGTTGCCACCACGCTGGGCGACGTGGGGCTCATCCGGGCGCTGCTGGAAGACATCGCCATGCCGCCGCGCTGGCGGGCGCGGCTGCTGCGGCGCCTGCGCCGGCCACGGGCCTTTCGCGCAACGTTGGCCGAGCTGACCGGCGAGAACGGGCCACGCGCGCGCACCTCCATAAGCCCTCTGATCGACGCGCTGGCGGCGCAACCCAGCATGGAGCATGCGCTGGAGCTGGCGGAGAAGGAGCTGACGGCGCGCGGGCTGGATCTTGTGGGTGGGCGCACGCTGGAAGAAATCGCCGCGCGGCTGCTGGAAAAGGCGGAGAACCGCGCTGCCGAACCGCTGCCAAAGGAGAAGGCGGCGCTCATCGAGCGGCTGCTCGCCGTTTCCGGACCGCTGAAACCGGCGATCGTGCAACTGGGGCGGCTGACTGAAGAAGCCGGGCCGGCGCTGCGGGCGGCATGGGAAGCCTATGCGGCGCGGGTGGAGCGCATCGCCGCACTGCTGCCGGAAGAGGTGATGAATATGACCTTCGACGCCGGGTTCGGCCGCACCTTCGACTATTACACCGGCTTCGTGTTCCGGCTGGAGGCGGCCATTGGCGGGCGGCGGCTGCCGGTGGGTGGCGGCGGGCGCTACGACGACATGCTGGCAAGCCTTGGCGGCCCCGCCGTGCCGGCGTTGGGCATGGCGCTTCACCTGCCGCGCCTCGCCGCCGCCGCGCGAGAGCAGGAGGCGACGGCATGAGGCTGGTACGACTTTCAATGCGTCATTGCCGGGCTTCTCCGGATGCCCCAGGGCCGCAAGCACCGGAGCGTGTTGCCCTGGATTGCCGGGACCCCGGATCAAGTCCGGGGCAGGCAAGTCCGGCAATGACGGCAATGTTTTTGGCGGAACGGCCCGATGGCAGGTGATGATGTGAACATGACAACGGTGCCGCCCGTGCTGGGTGTGCCAAGCAAGGGGCGGCTGATGGAAACCACCGCCGAGCTGCTCTCCCGCGCCGGGCTGGAGCTGGTGCGCACCGGGAATGCGCGCGGCTACCGCGGCGAACTGCGCGGGCTGAACGGCACGGAGTCGCTGGAAGTGGCTTTTCTCTCCGCCTCGGAGATCGCGCGGCACCTCATGGAAGGGCGCATCGCGGCGGGCATCACCGGCGAGGATTTGCTTCAGGAGACGATCCCGGACGTGGACGCAGTGGCGAAAACGCGCCTGCCCTTGGGCTTCGGTCATGCGGACGTGGTGGTGGCGGTGCCGGAATGCTGGCTGGACGTGGCGCGCATGAGCGACCTGGAGGAGGTGGCGGCCGAGTTTCACGCGCGGCACAAGCGGCTGATGCGGGTGGCGACAAAATACCTGCGCCTCACGCGACGGTTCTTTGCCGAGGAGCATGGTGTGGTGGCCTTTCGCACCGTGCGCTCCGCCGGGGCCACGGAAGGCGCGCCGGCAGCGGGGCTGTCGGATCTGATCGTGGACATCACCTCCACCGGATCGACGCTGAAGGCCAACCGCCTGAAGGTGCTGGACGACGGCGTCATCCTGCGCTCGCAGGCCATGCTGGCCGTACGCAACGACATGGCCGAAACCCCGGCGCTCTCCGAAGTCACCCAACGTCTGCAAGCGGTAATGGAGCAGCAGCCATGAAAAACGTCTTCACGGCGGATGCGTTGAAGGGGCGCAAGGCGCTGGTGTTCGGGGCGTCGCGGGGGCTGGGACTCGCGGCGGCCGAACAGTTGGCGGCGATGGGGGCAGATGTCGTTTTGCTGGCGCGTTCGGAGGAGCGTTTGCACACGGCGGCGGAAGCGCTGATGGAACGGTATGGCGTGCAGGCCACGTCCGAGGTGGCCGATCTCACCGACGAGGCGGGGCTGGCCGCCGCGCTTTCGCGGCATGTGGACACGGACATCCTCGTCACCAACTGCGGAGGGCCGCCGCTGGGGCCGTTCACTGAAACGCCGCTTGAGGAATGGGACAGGGCCTATCGGCAAATCGTCCGTGCCGTGGTGCAGGCGACGCAGGCGCTGCTGCCGCACATGGCCGGGCGCGGTTTCGGGCGCGTCGTCATGATCACCTCGCGCACCGTGCGGCACCCCCTGCCCCGCATGAGCATCACCAATTCCCTGCGCAAGGCGCTCGTCGGCATCGCCGAAACCATCACAGATGAATTCGGGGAGAAGGGCATTACCGCCAACCTCGTCTGCCCGGGGCTGACGCGCACCGAACGCATGCTGGAAGTGGCGGCCATGCGGGCCGAGCGCGAGGGGCGCTCGCAAGAAGACGTAATGGCCGAGCTGTTGCGTTCCGTCGCTGCCGGCCGCCCGGCAGAGCCATGGGAGATCGCCGCTGCCGTGGGCTTTCTCGCCACCGAGGCGGCGGGCTACATGCAGGCGCAGTGCCTGGTGGTGGACGGCGGGCGCAAACTGAAGTGCTGAAGAAAAAATCCACGCGCCAAAAGGCAAGGAGCCGAACGGCCTCTCGCCGTCCGGCTCCCGCAGGTGTTCCGGGGGCTTTTCGCGCCGCCTCACCGCATGGCGGTGGCGGTGCCGAGATGGACCAGCGGATCCACCGGCGTGGCGCCCTTGCGCAGCTCGAAATGCAGCTGCGGGGTCCTGACCGCGCCGGTGCGGCCAACGGAGGCGATGACCTGGCCCTGCCTCACGCGGTCGCCGCGCTTCACCTTCAGCGCCTTGTTGTGGGCGTAAGCCGTGACCCAGCCACCCTTGTGGCGGATGAGCACCAGGTTGCCGTAGTCCTTCAGCTCGTTGCCGGCGTAGGCCACCACGCCATCGGCGGCGGCACGCACCGGGGCGCCCTCGGGCGCGGCGATGTTGATGCCTTCGTTCTTGCCGTTCTTCGTCTTGCCAAAGCGGGCGATGACACGGCCCTGCACCGGCCAGATGAAGGTGCCGGAAGCGGCCTGCTGCTTGCGCACGGGAGAGCCCTGTGCCAGGCGCTGCGCCTGTTGCTGGCGGGCGGCGGGAGCGGAATCGGTGATGCGATCCTGATCCTTCGCCTGCGGACGGGCCTGCGCCACGCGGCGTTCGGGAGCGGCCTGTCGCGGCTTCGCGCTCTTCGCCACCGTGGTGGCAGCGCCATTGCCGCCGGGCATGTTCCAGCCGTCAGCGGCGGGGATTTTCACCACCTGTCCCACCTTCAGGCCGCTGGACAGCGACAGGCCATTGTAGGCCGCGATCTTGCGCGGGTGCACATGATACTTGCGGCCCAGCGCATACCACGTCTCACCCGGCTGCACACGGTGGGCGCGGGCGGCGGAGACATTGGTGGCCGGGCGGGCCGGAGCCGCCGCAGGCTGCACGCTGGCGCGCGGACGGTAGGCCGGCGCGGCCTGCGCCGAAGCGGCCTGGGCCGGAGCCGCATAGGCAGCGCGCTGCACCGTCGGCGCCGGAGAAACCGGATTGGCCACGCCCGGAATGACGAGGCGCTGGCCGACGCGAATGGACGGAGAAGACAGGCCGTTGGCCGCCATCAACTCCTGCACGGTCTTGCCGTTGGCGCGGGCGATTGAATAGAGAGTCTGACCCGGCTGCACGGTGATGGAGCCGGCGGCGGCGGCCGCGCGCGGCTGCGCCGGCGGCGGCGTGTAAGCCGGCTGCGCCGGCGGCGGCGTGTAGGCCGTGCGCACCGGCGCGGCATAGCTGTTTTGACCGCGCGTCCAGGATGGCGTCGGACTGTTCCACGGGCTGGCGCCATTGGCCGGCGCGAGAGGCTTGCTCTCCACCTTGCCCGGCGCCACCGACGCGGTGTTGTCGATGGGCGGATAATCACTCAGGCGATCGATATCGGAAGAACACGCTGCCAGCAGCGCCGCAGCGCCGGTTGCCAGCATGATGCGCGCGATGCGCGGAGAGAGGTGCTTCTTCTGCATGGTTCTACTCTACCCCGGAACTGGAACACACTTACCACGCGCATCATGCAGCGGACGTCGTTAAAAATCCGTTTCAAATTCGAGGAAACGCGAAAAAGAGACGTAAAGCTCCGCGCAATGATGCGCTGGCGCGGGGCATGGCTCGCGAAAAGTCCGCGCTTTCAAGTGTCGCTCCCGGGCCGGGGCACGCCGGGCAGCATTGGGACGAAACGCACGGGAATGAGCCTCTCGCGTTCGAAGCCATGCGGCGTGCGGCGGATCCTCAGCAGCTCCTGATAGCCCCGCGGGGTGTCCACCGGAATGACCATGACGCCGCCCTCGGCCAGCTGGTCCAGCAGCGCCTCGGGCACCCTCGGCGCGGCGGCCGTGACGATGATGCGGTCGAAGGGCGCGGCCTCCGGCCAGCCCTTGTAGCCGTCGGCGAGGCGCGTTTCGATGTTGTCCAGCCCGAGCAGGGCGAAGCGGCGGCGCGCCTGCTCCAGCAGCGGGCGGTGGCGCTCCACGGTGAACACACGCCGCGCCAGCCGCGCCAGCACCGCCCCCTGATAACCCGATCCGGTGCCCACCTCCAGCACGCGGTGGCGGGGCGAAACTTCCAGCTGCTCCGTCATGTAGGCGACGATGTAGGGCTGGGAAATGGTCTGGCCGCAGGCGATGGGCAGGGCCGTGTCTTCCCACGCGCGGGAGAGGCAGCCGTCTTCCACGAACAGGTCGCGGGGCGTCTTCTCGATGGCTTCCAGCACGCGGGCATCGCGGATGCCGTGATGCCGGAGCTCCATGATGAGATGCGCGACAGCGGCGGGATCGCTCATGGCCGCAAGCCCCTGGTCATTCCCCCTTTCGGGATGAACTTAAGGGCTTTCATGCCGCTTGCCAATGATGGCGGCGAGGCGCGTGCGGGCCTCCTCATCGGTGAGGTTCATCTTCAGCGGCGTGATGGAAACCTGCCTGTTGAAGATGGCGAAGAGATCGGTATCCGGCGGCGGATTGTTCACCCGCCGGCGAAACCCCAGCCAGTAATAGGGGTGGCCGCGGGGGTCGGCGCGCTTCTCCACCAGCAACTGCTGGACGTCGCGACGGCCCTGCCGGGTGATGCGAAAGCCCGCCAGCGCGTCCGGATCGCAGTCGGGAAAATTGATGTTGAACAGAGCGCAGGCGTCCGGCTCGGGGCGCGGCTCACCATTGGCGCGGGCCTCTTCTCGTGCCCGCAGGACCATGCGAATGGCCGTCGCGCCATGAGCGCGGGCCACCTGCCAAGGAATGGCGGCGGCATGCTCCGGCGCGTAGCACTGCGAAAGGGCGAAGGAGGGAATGCCCAGCACCGCGCCCTCCATGGCGGCGGCGATGGTGCCGGAATAGGTGATGTCGTCGGCCACGTTCTGGCCGCGGTTGACGCCGGAGATGATGATGTCCGGCCGCAACGGCATGAGGTGGCAGACGGCGAGGATGACGCAATCCGCCGGCGTGCCGCGCACGGCGAAACGGCGCTCGCCCGCCTGTTGCAGGCGGATGGGGCTGGCCAGGGAGAGCGAACGCGAAGAGCCGGACTGCTCCGCCTGCGGGGCCACCACCCAGATCTCGCCATCGGGCGCCAGCGCGCGGGCTATGTGCTCGGCCACCTTCAGGCCCTCGGCGTGGATGCCGTCATCGTTGGTGACGAGAATGCGCATGAACGTCCCCTGATTGTCGTTGGCGCACGAGAGCGGGGAGGACTTTATGACGCTTGTTCTTGCGCCGAAGCGCGACCGCCCCCGCCCCGCGCCCTCACCCAACCACCCGATATGATATACGCGAGGTGGTTGGGTGGGGGCGCGGGGCTTGAATATCTGACCTTGCCATGCCTTCAGCGCTCCTTGCCGCTGACGCCAGCGTCGGCGAAGGTGGCCATGCCGTTGTGGGTGGCGATGGCGGCCTTGATCACCTGCGCCGCCAGTGCTGCGCCGGTGCCCTCGCCCAGCCGCATGTCCAGATCCAGCAGCGGACGCAGGTTCATGTGCGCCAGCGCGCGGGCGTGCGCCGGCTCGGCGGAAACATGTCCGGCCAGGCAATGGGCGACGGCATCCGGCGAAAGGGCATGCAGCACGGCGGCGGCGGCGGCGGTCATGAAGCCGTCCAGCAGCACCGGCAGGCGGTTCAGGCGCGCGGCGAGAATGGCGCCCACCATGGCCGCGAACTCGAAGCCGCCCAGCCGCCTGAGCAACTCCAGGGGATCGGCGGTGGCCGGCGCATGGCGCTGCACGGCGGCGGCGACCACGGCGGCCTTGTGGCGCACGCCGGAGTCATCGACGCCGGTGCCCGGCCCCACCCAGTCCTCCGCGTGGCCGCCGAACAGGGCGTGCAGAAGGGCGGCGGCGACGGTGGTGTTGGCGATGCCCATCTCGCCGATGCACAACAGGTCGCAGCCAGCAGCGTCCGGCCCGGCGGGCACCACCCGCATGCCGGCGCGAATGGCCTCAATGCACTGCCCTTCCGTCATGGCATCCTCGCGGGAAATGTCGCCGGAGGGGGCGAGATCGTTCAGCGGCAGCACCTCCAGCGTGTGGCCGAAAGCCTCGCACAGCTGGTTGATGGCCGCACCGCCGGCGCGAAAATTGGCCACCATCTGCGCCGTCACCTCCGCCGGAAAGGCGGAGACGCCCTGAGCCGCCACGCCGTGATTGGCGGCGAATACGGCCACCTTCACGCGCTCCAGGCGCGGCGGATGCCGGCCCTGCCAGGCGCTCACGAAGGCAGCCACCTCCTCCAGCCGCCCCAGTGCGCCGGGCGGCTTGGTGAGCACGGCGTCGCGCTCGAGCGCCCGCGCGCGGGCGGCCTCATCCGGCGCCGGCAGATCGGCCAGCAGGGCTTTCACGTCGGCAAGCGAATGGATTTCCGGCAGCGGCGTGTGCAGCTGGTGCATGGGTGCGAACTCCCGGTGGCAGGCCTTTCCCGCAGCCGTGATACATCGCGCCCAACGTTGCAACAAGGCTTCAGAACAGGGGCACGCCGGGGAACCTCTCCTCCAGCTTCTTCAGTTGCGCCGCGCTCACCTCGCCGCAGCGCTTGAGCTTCGGGAACACCTTGCCAGGGTTGAGCAGCTGTTCGGGATCGAAGGCGCATTTCACCCGCATCTGCACGTCCAGATCCGTCTCGCTGAACATTTCCGGCATCAGGTCGCGCTTTTCCACCCCCACGCCGTGCTCGCCGGTGAGCACGCCACCCACCTTCACGCACAGGCGCAGTATGTCGGCCCCGAAGGCCTCCGCACGCTCCAGCTGGTCGGGGTCATTGGAATCGTAAAGTATGAGCGGGTGCAGGTTGCCGTCGCCGGCGTGGAAAACGTTCACCACGCCCAGCCCGTGTTTCTCCGACAACGCCTGAATGCCCTGAAGCACTTCCGGCAGGCGGTGGCGGGGAATGGTGCCGTCCATGCAGTAATAGTCGGGGCTGATGCGTCCCACCGCCGGAAAGGCCGCCTTGCGCCCGGCCCAGAAGCGCTGGCGCTCCTCCTCCGATTCGGAGATGCGCAAGGTGACGGCGCCCCGCCTCTTCGCGATGTCGGCGACGCGGCGGGCCAGCTCCTCGACCTCGGCCTCGGTGCCGTCCACCTCGATGATGAGCAGCGCCTCCACGTCCAGCGGATAACCGGCGTGCACGAAGTCCTCCGCCGCCCGGGTCGCCATCCTGTCCATCAGCTCCATGCCGGCGGGGATGATGCCCTCCGCGATGACGGCAGCCACACAGCGCCCGGCATCGGCCACGGAGGCGAACCCGGCGAGTAACGCCCTGGCCGCCGGTGGCGCCGGCAGCAGGCGCACGGTCACTTCCGTCACCACGCCCAGCAGGCCTTCCGAGCCGACGGCGACGCCCAGCAGGTCATAGCCCAGGCCGGTGCTTTCGCCGTGCACGTCGCCCAGTTCCACCACTTCGCCGTTCATCAACGCCATGCGCACGGCCAGCACGTTGTTGGTGGTGAGCCCGTATTTCAGGCAGTGCACGCCGCCGGAGTTTTCCGCCACGTTGCCGCCGATGGAGCAGATGATCTGCGACGAAGGGTCTGGCGCGTAATACAGCCCGTGCGGCCGCGCGGCCCCGGTGATGCGCAGGTTGGGCACGCCGGGCTGCACCCGGGCGGTGCGGTTGGCCTCGTCGATTTCCAGCACGCGATCGAACCGGGCCATGGACATCAGCACCGCGTCCGCAGCCGGCAACGCGCCGCCGGAAAGGGAAGTGCCCGCCCCGCGCGGAACCACGCGGATACCGTGCTCGTGGCAGTATTTCAGGATGGCACAGACTTCCGTCTCGTCAGCGGGCAGGATGGCCAGCAACGGCAGCTGGCGGTAGGCGGTGAGGCCGTCCGATTCATATGGACGCAGCGCCTCCTCGCCGGTGATGACCTCTGCGCGCGGACACAGAGCCGCCAGTTCCGCCGCGATTTCCCGGCGGCGGGCGAGAATGGCGGGGTCCGGCGGCGGCATGCAGGGTGCGGACATGGGCGGCACTCCGTTGCGGACAGGGCGTCATGCGGCAATAGGCCGCTTGGCGACGCTGGCAGGTTTTCACATTTATGCCATGCCGGCGAATTTGAAGGAACGCCGGCCGGGTTTTCCGCCAGTGAAAATCCGGTTAGAGTTGCCCGCGGGTCGCCACAGCGGCCGGCGGGGAACGAAGCGGACGGCCGGAATTCACGCGATGGCACAGTTTGCCGAAAGCCGGACGGGACGTTCGGGACAACCGGCCTGACTGCCAAACGAGAAAGAGGAGAGACACCATGAAGAAGATCGCGCTGGCGGCGGTGCTGGCCGCCATCCTGCCGATGGCCGCGGCCCACGCGGAGGGAGATGCGGCCGCGGGCAAGAAGGTCTTCAACAAGTGCAAGGCCTGCCACTTCGCCGACAAGAAGAAGAACAAGGTGGGGCCGTATCTGGTGGGCGTTTTCGGCCGCAAGGCAGCTTCCGTGGAGGGCTTCAGGTATTCCAAGGCCATGCAGGCCAAGGGGGCTGAAGGCCTGGTGTGGAACGAGGAGACCCTGGACAAGTATCTGGCCGCGCCGAAGAAGTTCATTCCCGGCAACAAGATGGCCTTCGCCGGCCTGAAGAAGCCGGAAGACCGCGCCAACGTGATCGCCTACCTCAAGACGCTGACGGAGTGATCCGGCACATCGCGGAAGCAGTCATGCATGGCCGGCGGGGCGGCGCTCCGCCGGTTTTCTCTTGCCCGCATCCCCGATGGTGGCCATAAATTCCGTCATGCCCACCAACGTCGCTTCCATGGACTTCAACGCCGCGCCACGGGTGGCCCTGTTCGCCACCTGCGTGGCTAATGCGCTGCGCCCGGCCGCAGCGGAAGCGGCATTGCGGCTGCTGCGGCACACCGGATGTTCGGTGGTGGTACCGCAGCAGAGCTGCTGCGGGCAACCGGCGTTCAACGCAGGCTTCGAGGAAGAGGCACGACGCATGGCGCGGGGCATGCTGGCGGCCCTTTCCGGCTTCGACGCGGTGGTTGCGCCGTCGGCCTCGTGCGTGGGCATGGTGCGCAATCATCTGCCAGGGCTGTTCGCGCCCGGTTCGGCGCAGCGGGCGACGGCGGAGGTGCTGGCGGCGCGCACCTTCGAACTGTGCGAGTTCCTGCATCGCCTCGGCGCGACGCCGCTGGCGAACGGCTGGCGCGGCGGGCCGGTGGTGTGGCACGATTCGTGTGCGTCCCTGCGGGAGGCGCCGATGACGGATGCGGCGCTGGCGCTGCTGGAGCAGGTGCCGGGGCTGGAGCTGTTGCTGCCGGAAGAGGAGGCGCGGCAGGCCTGCTGCGGCTTCGGCGGGCTGTTCGCCATCAAGCAGCCGGAACTTTCCACCGAGCTGGGGCGGCGCAAGCTGGCGGCGCTCACGGCGGTGGCAGGGGGGAAGACGGTTGTGGCGACGGGGCCGGACATGGGGTGCCTGGCGCACTTGAAGGCGGTTGCGGAGGCCGAGGGGGTGCCGGTGCGGGTGATGCATGTGGCGGAGATTCTGGCGGGGGATGCGCCATGAGCGGCGAGTCGGCGGATTTCCGTTCACGGGCGGCGGCGGCGCTGAAAGACGCGCAGCTGCAACGGGCGCTGGCCAACGTGCCCACGGGCTTCATCGCCAAGCGCAAGAAGGCGCTGTCGCGGTTGCCGGAGTTTCCGGCGCTGGTGCGACAGGTTTCGGCCATGCGGCGGAAAGCGCTGGCCAGGCAGGGCGCATTGCTGCCGCGCTTCATCGAACGGGCAGAGGCGAAGGGCGCGACCGTGCATCTGGTGGCTGACGCAGCAGAGGCGCGGAACACCATCCGGCGCATCCTGCAAAGGCGCGGGGTGCGGCTGGTGGTGAAGGGAAAGTCCATGACGGCGGAGGAAATCCGCCTCAACCCGGCACTTGAGGATGCGGGCATCGAGGTGGTGGAAACCGATCTTGGCGAATACATCATCCAGCTGCGCAGGGAAGCGCCCAGCCATATCGTGGCGCCGGCCATTCACCTGAAGATCGACCAGATCGCCGATGATTTCCGCCGCGCGCATGACGATCTGCCGTCGCAACGGCCGCTGCTCTCGGCGCAGGCGCTGGCGGCGGAGGCGCGCGCGGTGTTGCGTGAAAAGTTCCTGGCGGCGGATGCCGGCATCACCGGCGCCAATGCGCTCATTGCCGAAACCGGCGGCGTGATGCTGATCACCAACGAGGGCAACGGTGACCTGTGCGCCACCAATCCAAAGCTGCACATCGTGGTGGCGGGGGTGGAAAAGCTGGTGCCGGACTGGCGCTCGGCACTGGCGGTGGCGCGCGTGCTGCCGCGTTCGGCGACGGGGCAGGAGATCACCGTCTATGCCACGTTTCACGGCGGAGCACGGCGGGCGGGGGAGCCGGACGGTCCGCAGGAAACGCACATCGTGCTGCTGGCGGAAAGCCGTGAAAGGCTGCTGGCCGGGCCGTTCGCGGAAATGCTGGCGTGCATCCGCTGCGGGGCGTGCCTGAACCACTGCCCGGTCTATCAGCTCACGGGCGGGCATGCCTATGGGCGGGTCTATTCCGGGCCGATGGGCATCGTGCTGGGGCGTGCCGTGTTCGGGATCGAAGGCGGCGGCCTGCTGGCGGACGGCGTGGAGGAGGCCTGCACGCTGTGCAACCGCTGCGCGGAGGTGTGCCCGGCGGGTATAGACCTGCCGGGGCTCATACGGCGCTGGCGCAAGGCGGCGGTAGCGGCGGGCAAGGCGCGTGGCCTGGCGCGGACCGGGCAGAAGCTGCACGCAGCGCTGGCGGCGCGGCCGAAATGGTACCGGCGGGCAGCGGCTGCAGGAGCGCGGGCGTTGCGGCTGTTGCGGAGCTGGCCGGGGCTGGTGCGGCGGCTGCCGGGCTTGCGTGAATGGACGGAGACGGGGCGTGCGCCGCCAGCAGCGGCGGGTGAGACGTTTCTCGAGCGGCATGCTGGAAAGACCTTTCCCGCGGAGGAAAAACGCACGGGGGCACTTCCCTCCCCGGCCCCGCTCCTTCGACGGAAAGAGGAAAAGAAAGAGGCCGCTTGCCGCGATATTCCTGAAACCACCGATTCGCTGATGCCCGCCCGGGCGCAGGTGGCGGGTGCGGCGGCGGTGGAACAGTTCATCACCTTTTCGGAAGAAGCTGGCGCGCCGGTGCACCGGGTGGCCTCGCTCGACGAGGCGGCGGCGGTGATGGCGCAGGTATTGGGCGAGACGGGACTGGAGAAGCGGATATTTGCCCATCCGGCGCTGGCGTGGACGGCGGAAGAGCCGGCGCGCGTGGATGCCTTCTCGCCGGAGGTGCCGGCGGCGCTGATGCCGGCGCCGGCGGGCGTGGCGGAGACGGGCACGCTGTTATTCGCCTCCGGGCCGGAGGCGCCGGTGCGGGCGCACCTGTTGCCGGACGTGCTGTTCGCATGGCTGGAGGAAGAGGCCATCGTGGGGAGCTACGAGACGGCCCTGAAGCGCACGTTTGGCGAGTCGTTGCATAATGCCCGCGCCCTGCCCCGCAGTGTGCTGTTCGTCACCGGGCCGTCGCGCACGGCGGATGTGGAGCAGACGCTGGTGCTGGGCGCGCATGGCCCGCGCGCGGTGCACGTGCTCCTGCATGGGAAGGGCCGGGCGCATTGACTGCGGCCTACACCGGAACGGTTTCGGTGATCTCGATGCCGAAGCCGGAGAGGCCGACGTAGTGGCGCTCCGAAGAGGACAATAGCCGAATGGAGCGGATGCCGAGATCGCGCAGGATCTGAGCACCCAGGCCCACGTCGCGCCATTCCTTCTCGCGCTCTTTCGCGCTCTCGGTATCCTCGCGCTCGGGCTGCTCGCCGGCCAGCTCGGCCATGGATGCCGGCGGCACGCCGGTGGCGCCCTCGCGCAGGTAGATGAGCACGCCGCCACCCCCCTTCTTCAGCGCCTCGAAAACACGAGTCAGCGTCTCGCGGTGGCCGAACACGTCTTCCAGCACGTTCTCCCGGTGCAGGCGGGCCAGCACGCCCCTGCCCTCGCCGATGTCGCCGAAGATGAGCGCCAGGTGCTGCACCGGGTCGAAAGGCGTGGCATAGGCGATGGCCTGTGCCGGGCCAACGGGCGTTTCCAGCGCGAACTCGGCCACCCGCTCCACCAGCCGCTCGCGCTTGCGGCGGTAGGCGATGAGGTCGGCCACGGAGATGATCTTCAGCCCGTGCTCGCGGGCGAAGGCCAGCACCTCCTCGCCGCGCTTCACGGTGCCGTCGTCATTCACCAGCTCGGAAATGACGCCCACCGGTGGCAGGCCGGCGAGCCGACACAGATCGACGGCGGCCTCGGTGTGGCCGGAGCGGATGAGCACACCGCCGCGGCGCGCCACCAGCGGAAAGACGTGACCGGGGCGCACGAAATCCTCCGGCTTCGAATTCGGATCGGCCAGCGCGCGCACGGTGGCGGTGCGCTCCGCCGCCGAGATGCCCGTGGTCAGCCCCTTGCGGTAGTCCACGGAGACGGTGAAGGCGGTGGACAACGGCGCGTCGTTCACCGCCACCATGGGGTCGAGATTCAGCCGCCGTGCGTCTTCCGGCGTCATGGGCGCGCAGATGATGCCGGAGGTGTGGCGGATCATGAAGGCCATCTGCTCCGGCGTGATGGTGCTGGCGGCGGCGATGAGGTCACCCTCGTTCTCGCGGTCGGCGTCGTCCACCACCACCACCATCTCGCCGGCGGCCATGGCCTGCAGCGCGTCTTCCACGGTATCCAGCACGGCGGCGTCCTTCGTGTTCTCCGTCATTTGCCCTTCCACGTTCGGCTGTCACCCCGGTGCCCGCATGAAACACACAAGGGGGCGCGGGGTGTCAATGGGAGGGG
>JALUAB010000005.1:5556-7381 GCA_027051195.1 Hyphomicrobiales bacterium | reverse complement strand
CCATAGCCGCCACCCATGCCGTATCCGTCGCGATCATCATCGTCATCGTCGTCATCATCGCGATCGTCATCACGGTATCCCTGACGGTCGTCATCCCGCGAATCCCGATAGTTGGAACGGGTATTGGTGCCGGTGGCACCGCCATTACGGCTGGTGAAATTCATGACCTTCCTGGGCTTGTCGGGTGACGCCTGCACTTCCGTGCTCACGCCCGAAGCCCCCAGCATGCCCGCCGCCAGCAGCAGTGCCATCACGGAAGGCGCAACGAAAAACTTGCTCTTCATGGCTCATCTCCTTCGTTTTCACTTGCACTTGGTTGCACCGAAATCATGGTTGCCCTGCGATATGCAGAGTATGTCGTTTGACGGAGTGATATTCGCGCATGCGCCATGTCACCTCCCTGACTCCGCATGTCAGAGAATTGTCACATGCAACTGCTTTTCTTGCAGGCAATGTCGAAATGTCCCAGAGCGTAAGATCATGAGCGTTTCTTCAACATCCGAACGCCTGTCCCGACGGCAGGCGCTGTTGTTGTTGCTGTTGGGTGTCGCCCTTCCGGCGCAGGTGCTGCTGCAGCCGGCCACCGCCTGGGCGGATGACGATGGTGATGGCGGTGATGGTGGCGACGGCGGTGATGACGGTGGTGACGGCGGTGATGGTGGCGACGGCGGAGATGATGACGGTGACGGTGACGGTGGCGATGACGGTGGCGGTGGCGGTGGCGATGACGGTGAGGGTGACGATGACGACGATTCCGGCGGCGTCGAAAACGGAGATCACGATTATGCCTGGCGCGCCCGCCGGCGAGGCGAGCTGCGTTCCTTGCGCGGCATTCTCCAGCGCGCCCGTCGCCGGTATGGCGGCCGTGTGCTGGATGTGAGGCTGAAACGAAAGAAGGGGCGCGCCTGGTATGAAATCAGCATTCTTGACCGGCGCGACCATGTGCGCACCTTGCGTGTTCCGGCAGCCATGAAACGGCAGAACTTCAACATCAGGCGGCGCTGAAAACGGAGGCCGGCATGCGTGTGCTGATCGTCGAGGACAACGAGGCCATCGCCCGCGACATAGGCGCACATCTCGAACAGGCGGGCTACGTCGTGGATTACGCCCATGACGGTGAGGAAGCGGATTTCAAGGGCTTCACCGAGGACTATGACGCCGTCATTCTGGACCTTGGCCTGCCGAAGCTGGACGGCCTCACCGTGCTGCGCAATTGGCGCGCGCAAGGGCGCACGTTCCCCGTGCTGGTGCTCACCGCCCGCGGCAGCTGGCAGGAACGTGTGGCAGGCATAGACGCCGGCGGCGACGACTATGTGGTCAAGCCCTTCGAAATGGAGGAAGTGCTGGCCCGTCTGCGCGCCATCATCCGCCGCTCCCGCGGACTGGCGGCGCCCATCATCCGCATCGGCCCTCTGGAGCTGGACACCCGCGCCGCCCGCGCCATTCTGGGCGGCAAGGCTCTGGATCTCACCCCGCTGGAATACCGCCTGCTGAGCTACCTGGCGCACCATCAGGGCCGCGCCGTGCCCCGCATGGAGCTGATGGAACACATTTACGAAGGCGATGCCGACCGTAACCCCAACACGCTGGACGTTCTCGTCGGCCGGCTGCGTCGCAAGATAGGCTCCGGCTTCATCCACACCCGCCGCGGGCATGGCTACATGCTCGTCAACCCGGAGGCCGAGGGGTGATGCGCCTGCAAGCCACCCGCCTGGTGCCCCGTTCCCTGCGCTGGCGGCTGCTGTTGCTGTCCATGCTGGTGGTGGCCCCGGCCCTGATGCTGCTGGCCTGGCAGCTTTCCCACATTTTCGAACAGAGCGTGGAA
>JALUAB010000005.1:0-5456 GCA_027051195.1 Hyphomicrobiales bacterium | reverse complement strand
GCAAGCCACCCGCCTGGTGCCCCGTTCCCTGCGCTGGCGGCTGCTGTTGCTGTCCATGCTGGTGGTGGCCCCGGCCCTGATGCTGCTGGCCTGGCAGCTTTCCCACATTTTCGAACAGAGCGTGGAAGACCGCGTGCACGATGAGCTGGAAAACCATCTCAACCAGCTGATCGCCCGTGTGCGCCCGGCCGCGGACGGCACGCTGAAGCTTTCCGGGCACCTCAGCGACCCGCGCTTCAACGTGCCCCTGAGCGGCGTGTATTGGCAGGTGAACGACGGCGACAAGCCGCTGCTGCGTTCTCGCTCGCTGTGGGATTCGGCGCTCGCCATCACCGCCGACATGCCCCAGCGCGGCGGCGTGCACGAATATGTGCTCAAGGGCCCGCGCGGCGAATCCCTCTTCGCCCTGGTGCGCGGCGTCTGGCTGGACGAACCCGCCGCCAAGGCCTCCGCGGGCAAGGGAAAGTCCCATCGTTACATCTTCACCGTGGCCGTCGATCACGGTGAAATCTCCGTGGCCGTTGGCCGGTTCAACCGCCAGCTCTATCTGGGACTTGCCATTCTCGCCCTCATCCTGCTCACCGCCATCATCGCCCAGATCGTCTGGGGGCTGCGTCCGCTGGACCGCCTGCGTCGCCATCTGGAGCGCATCCGCCACGGTGAACGGCACGCGCTTTCCGTTCCGGACGTGGAGGAACTCGCCCCGCTCATCAACGAGTTGAACGCGCTGCTGCAGGCGCAGGAAAAGACCATCGAGGAAGCCCGCGCCCGCGCCGCCAACCTGGCGCATGGCATGAAGACGCCGCTGGCCGTTCTCGGCGCCCGCGCCCGCGACCTCAAACGCCGCGGCCTGCAGGAGGACGCCGCCGACATAGAGGAACAGATACGGCAGCTCAGCCGCCACATCGAGCATGAACTGGCCCGCAGCAAGATCCACGGCGGCCATGCCGCCTCCACGCCGCAGACGCCGGTGGCGGAGGTGTTGCACAGCATCATCCGGGCGCTGAAGCCCCTGAACGACGAACTGGACTGGCACCTGGAGGTGGCATCCGACATGACCCTGCCCATGGAGAAGGGCGACCTGATGGAGCTGGCCGGCAACCTGTTGGAAAACGCCGCGAAGTGGGCGGGCACGCGCATCGTGGTGCAATGCTATACGGACGTGCACGCCCGCCCCTGCCTGGTGGTGGAGGACGACGGCCCCGGCGTCCCCCGCGAAAAATACGACACGATACTCAAGCGCGGCGCCCGGCTGGACGAACGTGTGCACGGCAATGGCCTGGGCCTGTCCATCGTCGATGACATCGTGAATTCCTACGGTTATTCACTGCACTTCTTCCCGTCGGAAATGGGCGGGCTGGGCGTTTGCGTGATTTTCGCCCGCAACGGCGGCCATCCCGCCTGACCGCAATCTGACGCTCTTATGACAAGCTCTGTCAGACTTCTCTCATGCGTGCTCGGGCATGGTTGAAGATATGAAAGCTCACGCATGCTCTTCCCGCCTTGAGCGGGAAACAGGCGCGCCTCCGCCCATTTGCAAGCCCCCCGGCACGGAGGCGCGCCGATTTTTTCCACCGCCCCCGTCGGCCACTCATTCATGCACGATGCGCGTGCCCAGCGCCTGCAGGAACTGCGCCATCCACGCCGGATGCGCCGGCCATGCCGGGGCGGTGATCAGGTTGCCATCCGTGTGCGCCGCGTCGATGGGAATATCGGCGTATTTCCCGCCCGCCGATTCCAGATCGGGCGCGCAGGCCGGATAGCAGGAAACCTCTCTGTCCCGCACGATATCCGCCGCCGCCAGGATCTGCACACCGTGGCAGATGGCAGCTATGGGCTTGCCCTGCTCGTGAAACGCCCGCACCAGCTCGATGACTTTCGGGTTCAGCCGCAGGTATTCCGGCGCCCGCCCGCCGGGAATCACCAGCGCATCGTAATCATCGGCGCTCACCGCGTCGAAATCGGCGTTCAGCGTGAAATTGTGCCCCGGCTTCTCGGAATAGGTCTGGTGCCCCTCGAAGTCGTGCACGGCGGTGGCGATCTGTTCCCCCGCCTTCTTGTCGGGACACACGGCATCCACCTGGTGCCCCACCGCCAGCAGCGTCTGGAACGGCACCATCGTCTCGTAATCCTCGGCGAAGTCGCCGCACAGCAGAAGTATCTTCCTGGCCATGATGTTTTCCTCCCTGATGATGGTTGCACATCGGATGGTATCAGGGAGGGCGCGGCGGTCAATCATCCGCCGGGCTCAGCAGCACCCGCCGCAACACGCGCCCGCGCCTGGCGTCGATGACGATGATTTCGCGCCCGCCATCGGCACGCTTCAGCCGCAGCGCCAGCACCTGCCCGGAAAGGCGCATCCCCTCCACCGTGGTGCCTGCCGGCACCGGCAACATCATCGTCTCCCCCGCCGGCAGCCCGCGCACCGTGCCACCGCCGCGCAGGATCACCGCCGCCAGCAGCGCCCCCAGCCCCAGCACGATGAGCACGCCAAGGCCTATGACCACCGCCTTCAGCACCCGTATCTGCCGCTGTTCGGCCTCCGACAGCGGCGTCGCCTCCGCTGACGCGGCGGTTGCCTTTTCCTTCCGCCCGTGCTCACTTCCCGCCATGACCGAACCCCCTGCCGAACAGCATCGCTTCACCGTGGAGGAAGGCGAGGCCGGCCAGCGCCTCGACCGCTTTCTCGCCGCACGTCTGCCCGAAGTCTCGCGCAGCCGCGTCCAGTCCCTCATCGCAGAGGGGCGCGTGCGGGTCAATGGCGCCCCCGTCACCCGCCCTTCCCGCAAGGTGGTCGCCGGCGAAGAGGTGACGCTGGAGCTGCCAGCGCCGAAACCACTGGAACTGGAGGCGGAGGACATTCCACTGGACATCGTCCATGAGGACGAACACCTCATCGTGCTGAACAAGCCCGCCGGCCTGGTGGTGCACCCTGCTGCCGGGCACTCCACCGGCACGCTGGTGAACGCCCTGCTCCACCACGTGAAGCAGACCGGCGGCCGTCTCTCCGGCATCGGCGGCGTGGAGCGCCCCGGTATCGTCCACCGGCTGGACAAGGATACTTCCGGCCTGCTGGTCATCGCCAGGACGGAAAAGACCCACAGGTCCTTGAGCGAACAGTTCGCCGCCCACGGCCGCGATGGACGGCTGCACCGCGCCTACCTGGCGCTCGCCTGGGGCGCACCCCGCCTGCCTACGGGCACCATCGACGCGCCCATCGCCCGCCATCCGAAAGATCGCACCCGCATGGCCGTGCGCCATCACGACGAAACCGCGCGCGAGGCCATCACCCATTACGAGGTGCTGGAAGCCTTTCCCGCCGCGGCACACCGCCCCGTGGCCAGCCTGTTGCGCTGCCGGCTGGAAACCGGCCGCACACATCAGATCCGCGTGCATCTGTCGCACATCGGCCACCCGGTGATGGGCGATCCGCTATATGCCCGCACGCACGCCGCATCCGCCGGCTGCCTGTCGGAAGAGGCCCGCGCCCTGCTGCAGGCGCTGAACCGCCAGGCGCTGCACGCGGCCGAGCTGGGGTTCGTTCATCCCGTCACGGGCGAGCGCATGCATTTCAGCGCCCCGCCGCCGGCGGACTTCCGGCGGCTGCTGGCTGCCCTGCGCGCCATGCCGGCGTCATCCGGCTGATTCAATTGGTCGCAACCCGGCATGCACATTGCCGTTTGCCATCTTGCCTTTATAATGCGTTTTGCGTTTCCTGTTTGTGCACGAGAAACGGCGCATCCAGTCACACAAAAAGAATCACGGCGGATGCACTCCGTCAGGTTCGCGCCCGCCTTCACGGGATAATCCGATGGCCGACCAGAAGAACGATCATAAAACGCCGACCATCGCGCAGGTGGACATGCGCCCCGCCCCGGCGAGCGAAGAGACGGACTCCGCCTCCGAAAACGATCGGGAAGACGGACAATCCGCGGAGGCGGATGGCCGCATTTCCGCCGAGCAGGCCCGTGAACGCGCCAGGGAGCTGGAACAGAAGACCGCCGACAAGGTGGACCTGCCCACGCCGAAAACGCTGGGCCAGACCCTGCCCGCCCCGACGGACGAAGGCGGCCTTGGCGCCTATCTGCAGAAGATCCGCCAGTTCCCCATCCTCTCCGCCGAGGAGGAATACATGCTGGCCAAGCGTTGGCGCGAGCATGCCGACGTGGAGGCCGCGCACCGGCTCATCACCTCCCACCTGCGGCTGGTGGCGAGGATCGCCATGGGATATCGCGGCTATGGCCTGCCCATGTCCGAGATCATCTCCGAGGGCAACGTGGGACTGATGCAGGCGGTCAAGCGCTTCGAGCCGGACAAGGGCTTCCGCCTCGCCACCTACGCCATGTGGTGGATCAAGGCGGCCATCCAGGAATATATCCTGCGCTCCTGGTCGCTGGTGAAGATCGGCACCACCGCCGCGCAGAAAAAGCTGTTCTTCAACCTGCGCAAGCTGAAAAGCCAGATCAACGCGCTGGAATCCGGCGACATGAAGCCCGAGCAGGTGAAGGAGATCGCCGAACGCCTGGGCGTGCCGGAGGAAGACGTGATCGCCATGAACCGTCGGCTGGCCGGCGACGCCTCGCTCAACGCCCCGCTGCGCGCCGACGAGGAAAGCGGCGAGTGGCAGGACTGGCTGGTGGACGAGGAACAAAATCAGGAAGAGGAGCTGGCCGAGCGCGAGGAATTCGAGATGCGCATGCACCTGCTGCGCCAGGCCATGGAAAATCTCAACGACCGCGAAAAGCGCATCTTCGAGGCCCGCCGCCTGCGCGAACCGCCGCTGACGCTGGAAGAGCTTTCGCAGGAGTTCGGCGTCTCCCGCGAGCGTATCCGCCAGATAGAGATGCGCGCCTTCGAGAAGGTGCAGAAGGCCATGCGAGAGGCCGTGGCGCGGATGGAAAAGGACTGAATATTTTCCGCCCTTCCCACGATGCGGAAAGCTTGACACCCTGTCGGCGGTGTTTAATTACCCGAAAATCAACATCGGATGAGTCATTTTTACGCCTTCTTCACTTCCCGCTGCTAGCAATTGCACAGGGGAGGACGCCGCAATCACGCCCCGGGACGGGGCATCATGATCGCATGTGCGTTCGGGGGCACGCTGCACTGCGTCATGCCGAGGAAACTCGACGTAACGCGTGAGACCGGGGCTTCCGAATGACGATGCATCCGAACCATCGCCACCGCTTCTGGCACATGATGCTGGCCGCCACCGCGCTGGCGCTTTCCGTGTTCATCGTGCTGGGCACGAACTACGCTCGCAAGGGTATCGAGCGCATCGTGCACATGGTGGCCACGAACCGTGTCGAGGACTGGACCACCCACCTGCTGGAAAAGCATGGTTCGCTGGTGCGCAATTTCGGCAGGGCGCCCCTGCCCGACGATGAAGTGGCCGACCTGCGCAAGGAAGCGGAGATTTACGGCATAGACGCCTTCCGCATCGCTCCCGCCGACGA
>JALUAB010000004.1 GCA_027051195.1 Hyphomicrobiales bacterium | reverse complement strand
CGCGCAAAGCGCAATCATCCACGGCAACCCAAGAGCGATTTCGGGAGATCTGACCAATGAACGCACCGGTTCGCAGACCGTTTTTCCGCCGGCGCAAGAGCTGCCCCTTCTCCGGCAAGGACGCGCCAAAGATCGACTACAAGGATGTGCGCCTGCTGCAGCGCTTCATTTCCGAGCGCGGCAAGATCGTGCCCTCGCGCATCACCGCCGTATCGGCCAAGAAGCAGCGCGAGCTGGCCCGGGCCATCAAGCGTGCGCGCATCCTGGCGCTGCTGCCCTTCGTGGTGAAGTAAGGGCGCTCGCGCCACGGGCGTTCCTTTTCAGGCGCGCCAACAATGGTTCCACAGGTTGGGGCGGGGCGTTCCGGGCGCTCCCCGGTGACGGACCCGCCTCTAACCCGGCAGACGGGGACAGCCACCATGCCGCACGTGCACGGCTTCGGCAATGACCGCGCCGGCCGCCCCCGTGGCAGCACGGGAGCGGGTCGATGAACGCACACGACAAGGGCTCTCCACCGGCGCATGGGACGCCGCCTCCCGGTTCGCAAGGAAGTCCGGGGCAGGGGCATTCCATGCCCTGGGTCGTCATGGCCATTTCCGGCGGGGCCCTTTCCGCTGTGTTCATGGCCGGGCTGGCCGTGCCTTCCGTGCTTTCCCTGTTCCTGTTCTTCCTCGTTTCCGCGCCCCTGTTCATGGTGGGCCTCGCGTTCGGCTGGCGGGCCGCGGCCATCGGGGCGCTGGCGGCTCTGGCCGCACTAGCCGGCATGTTGGGGCCGAAGGCGGCGCTCATGCACGCGCTGCTGGCAGGTGGGCCGGCAGCATGGCTTTCTCGCCTGGCGCGCCAGCACCGGCCCGGCGCCGGGGCGGTGGAGGGTGAGCCGGTGGATGAAGCCGGGGCGGAATGGTACCCGGAAGGCCGGCTGTTACTGTGGATGGCGGGGCTGGCTGCCGGCGGCATCAGCATCAGCCTGTTGACGCAGGGGCTCTCGCTGGCGGAGGTGGAAGCGGCGCTGAGACGCCTGGCGGAGCAGGGCATGCAAGCGGCCGGGCTGGGCGCGGATCTGACGCCGGATCAGCGGGCGGAATTCCTGACCCTGTTCGTGAAGATGGCGCCTCTGGGAGCGGCCATCATGTGGCTGCTTTCTCTGTGGTTCAGCTATCGGCTGGCGGCGTGGCTCACGCGCCGGTTCGGCCTTTCGCGGCGGCCGGCGGGGGATTTTTCGCGCCTTGCCTTTCCGCGCACGGCGTTGCTGGGGCTGGCGGTGCTGTCGCTGGCGGCGCTGCTGCCCGGCCTGCCGGGGCTCATCGGCGAGGTCTTCGCCGTTTCGTTCATGGCCGCCTTCGCCATGCTGGGGCTGGCGGTGATCCATTACTGGCTGAAGGATCAGCCCTTTCAGCCCATCGCGCTGGGTGCGCTGTATGCAGCGCTGATGCTGCTGACCGGTCTGGTGGGGCCCGTTCTGCTGCTCATCGGGCTGGCGGAGGCGGGCTTCGGCATTCGCCATCTGTGGCAGGGACCGAAAGGAAACACGTGAAACCGATCAACCATTCCAAGAAGGAGAAGAACCGATGAAGGTCATTCTGCTGGAACGCATCGAGAAGCTGGGCAATCTTGGCGATGTGGTGAACGTGAAGGACGGCTACGCCCGCAACTACCTGCTGCCGCAGGGCAAGGCGCTGCGCGCCACGCCGGCCAACATGGAGCGTTTCGAGCGTGAGCGCGAGGAAATCGAGAAGCGCAATGCGGAGGCCCGCTCGGCGGCGGAAAAACAGGCCGAGAAGATCCGCGGGGCGCAGCTGGTGATGATCCGCGCTGCCGGCGAAACCGGCCATCTGTATGGTTCCGTCACCACCCGCGACATCGCCAACGCGCTGAAGGAGGAGTTCGACGTGGAGGTGCCGCGCAGCGCGGTGCAGCTGGAAAAGCCCATCAAGCTCATTGGCCTGCATGACGTGAAGGTGCGGCTGCATGGCGAGGTGATGGAAACCATCACGCTGAACGTGGCGCGCAACAAGGAAGAGGCCGAGCTGCAGGCGAAGGGCGAGATCCTGGTGGGCGAGCAGGAAGAGGCGCCGGACGTCATCGAGCAGGTGCTGGAGCAGATAGAGGAGGAGGAAGGCACCGAGGAAGGAGAGGCCGGCGAGGAGGCCGAAGCGGTGGAAGAGGCCGGGGAAGAGGCCGCCGCCGGCGAGGAAGGAGAGAAGGCCTGAGGAATCGTTCCCAGTCTTGGCAGGAATGGCGCGGGGCGGAGATTCTCCGTCCCGTTCTTTCTGTAAGGGGGTTTTCGTCTCAGGGCAGGAGCAGCGCCATCACGCCGGGCTCCACCTCTCCGGTGGGGGGCAGATTGTTGGCGCGCTGGAACTTGCGGATGGCAGCGCGGGTGGAAGGGCCAAGCTGGCCGTCGATGGGGCCGGGATCGTAACCCATCTGCCGCAGCTTGCGCTGCACGCGCATGATGAGCGGCGAGGCGGGCGCCGTGGAAACGCGGGAGATGCTGGCGGTTTTCGTTTTCGCGGCGCGGCGCGGCTCCTGCACCCGCACGCGCACGTGCGTGGCCGCCACCGGCAGAGCGCGCGGCGCCCGTTGGCGCACCGATGCGCGGGGATCCTTGGCGGAAATCACCAGTCCCTTGCCGTCGTAGGCGTTTTCCGGCTGCAACAACGTGGTGTTGACGATGATGGCGCTGCTGAACAGGGCGATCAGCACCGCGCCACCCCAATAGGCAACCTGCTCGCGCCGATTCATGAGATGTTTTCCATGATCCACTGGCCACTCCCCACCGGAGCGCCGGCGAACGCCACCGCTCCATCACGCGCAGCTTAAGGTCACAATGGTTAACGATCGCTGAAGGAAAGTCGCGGCCGCAGCACCGAGCGGCGCGGCGGTGTGGAGAAGGGCGTGGGGCCTGCTTCACGCAATCGTGCCTTGGCGCATTCGTGAAAGCGCCATACACCCGGAGTTCGCAAACGCATCGTGCAAGAACATGCACGGCATGACGGCAAACCGACGGGAAAGAACATTCATGACCAATATCATTCATTCGGGCATCAGTCGTCGCCGGCTGCTGAAATGGGGCGCGGCTGCGGGTCTGCTGACGGGCCTGCCGATATTCGCCCGGTTCGAGGATTTTCTGGCGCAGGCGCGCGTCCGCGGCGAGCGCGCGCTGCCCGTTCCGGCGCTGCTGGAGGGCGAGGTGAAAAATGGCGTGCGTCATTACGATCTGGCCATACGCCAGAACAGGCATGCCTTCGTGCCGGGAGTCGCTACTGCCACGTTCGGCGTGAATGCGACGTTTCTGGGCGCCACGCTGCGCCTGCGCCGGGGCGAACGGGTACAGATGAACGTGCGCAACGAGCTGGCGGAGAGCACCACCGTGCACTGGCACGGCATGATTCTGCCCGCCGCCATGGACGGCGGGCCCCATCAGGAGATTGCGCCGGCTGCGACCTGGCGCCCCGTCTTCCGGGTGGATCAGCCTGCCGCCACCCTGTGGTATCATGCCCATCCCCACAAACGCACCGGCCGGCATGTGTGGAATGGCCTGGCGGGGCTGATGATCGTCGAGGACGATGCCGAGGCCGCTCTGCCGCTGCCGCGCGACTACGGTGTGGACGACATTCCCGTGGTGCTGCAGGACAGGCAGTTCGACGCCGATGGACGGCTGGTTTACGTCACCAGCATGCATGATGTGATGATGGGCATGGAAGGCGATGTGCCGCTATGCAACGGCGCATTCCAGCCGGTGTTCGAGGCGCGCAGGAAGCTGTTGCGCCTGCGCGTGCTCAACGGCGCCAATGCCAGCTTCTACAACATCGGTTTCTCGGACGGCCGGCCGTTTCACGTCATCGCCACAGACGGCGGTCTGCTGCAGAAGCCGGTGCAACGGCGGCGGGTGTTGCTGACGCCCGGGGAGCGGGTGGAGATCGTTGTGCCGGTGGGAGAGAAGCCCTTCGCACTTGTCTCCGGCGGCCAGACGGCTACCGGCGGCGGCATGATGGGGAGCATGATGGGGGGCATGATGGGGGGCATGATGCGCGGCGGCGACCTGCCGAAGCATACGTTTCTCACCATCATCCCCGCGCCGGTGACGGAATCCTCGCCCGGTCTGCCGGATCGCCTGGCCGAGCTGCCGCCGCTGCGGCCGGCACGGGGCTTGCGCGTGCGGCGTTTCAACCTGCAAATGGGCATGGGGCCGGGCATGATGATGGGGATGCGCGCGCCCTTCGCCATCAACGGCAAGGCCATGGACATGAACGTCATCAACGAGATCGTGCCGGTGAACACCGACGAGATATGGGAAATCCGCAACACCTCGCCCATGCCGCATCCGTTCCACGTGCACGATACGCAGTTCCGCGTGCTGTCACGCTCCGGCGGCGCGGTGGCGGCGCACGAGGCGGGCTACAAGGACACGGTGCTGGTGGACGGCCGCGAGGTGGTGCGCATCCTGGTGCGATTCCGCGATCACGTGGATCCGGAGACGCCCTACATGTATCACTGCCATATCTTGGAACACGAGGACGCCGGCATGATGGGACAGTTCACGGTGGTTCGGGCGTGAAAGCCCTGTGCACAAGCAGCGCCCGCGCTTGCCCGCCGGTCGGAGTTACTGTAATCCACCGGCATGACCGCGCAACATGAAGAAATCCTCGTCATCGACTTCGGCTCGCAGGTGACGCAGCTCATCGCCCGGCGCATCCGCGAGGCCGGAGTCTATTGCGAAATCGTGCCCTTCCAGTCGGCCGAAAGAGCGCTGGAGCGACCGGGGCTGAAAGGCGTCGTGCTTTCCGGCGGTCCGGCCTCGGTGACGTGGGAGGAAAGCCCGCGCGCTCCGGAGAGGGTATTTGCGATGGGTCTGCCGGTGCTGGGCATCTGCTACGGCCAGCAGACCATGGTGGCCCAATTGGGCGGCGAGGTGGAAACCTCCGAGCATCAGGAGTTCGGCCGCGCCTTCCTGGAGGTGGTGAAGGACTGCCGTCTGTTCGGAGGCGTCTGGAAGGCGGGCGAGAAGCACCAGGTGTGGATGAGCCACGGCGACCGCGTGGTGCGCCTGCCGGAAGGGTTCGAGGTGGCGGGTGTTTCCGAGGGCGCGCCATACGCCGCCATCGCCGACGAGGCGCGGCGCTTCTACGGCGTGCAGTTCCACCCCGAGGTGGTGCACACGCCGGACGGCCATCGGCTGCTGGCCAACTTCGCGCTGAATATATGCGGCTGCCGGGGTGACTGGAGCATGGCCTCCTTCCGTGAGGAAGCCATCGCGAAAATCCGCGCGCAGGTGGGAGATGCGAAGGTCATCTGCGGGCTTTCCGGCGGGGTGGATTCCTCTGTCACCGCGGTGCTGCTGCACGAGGCCATCGGTGATCGGCTCCAGTGCGTGTTCGTGGATACCGGCCTGATGCGCATGGGTGAGGCGGAAGAGGTGGTTTCCCTGTTCAGGGATCACTACAATATTCCGCTAATAGCCATTGATGCGTCGGAGGAATTTCTCGGAAGGCTGGAAGGTGTCCCGGACCCGGAAAAGAAGCGCAAGATCATCGGCGCCACCTTCATCGACGTGTTCGAACGCGAGGCGAAGAAGATCGGTGGTGCCGAGTTCCTGGCGCAGGGCACGCTGTATCCGGACGTGATCGAGAGCGTCTCCTTCACCGGGGGGCCGAGCGTCACCATCAAGAGTCACCATAACGTGGGCGGCCTGCCCGAGCGGATGAACCTGAAGCTGGTGGAGCCGTTGCGCGAGCTGTTCAAGGACGAGGTGCGGGCGCTGGGTCGCGAGCTGGGGCTGCCGGAGGAGTTCGTCGGGCGGCATCCGTTCCCCGGACCGGGGCTGGCCATCCGCCTGCCCGGCGGGGTGACGCGCGAAAAGCTGGAGATTTTGCGCAAGGCGGATGCCATCTATCTCGACGAGATCCGCAAGGCCGGGCTGTATGACGCCATCTGGCAGGCATTCGCCGTGCTTCTGCCCGTGCAGAGCGTCGGCGTAATGGGTGATGCGCGCACCTACGAATACGTCTGCGCGCTGCGCGCCGTGACCTCTGTGGATGGGATGACGGCGGACTGGTTCCACTTCGATCCGGATTTCCTCGCCTGCGTCTCCACCCGCATCATCAACGAGGTGCGCGGCATCAACCGCGTGGTCTATGACATCACCTCCAAGCCGCCGGGCACCATCGAGTGGGAGTGAGGTCGCCTCGTTTCCGACCGGTTCCTGGCTGTTGCGTGCGGGTGAAGCCGGGGATATCCTGCGCAACGATCGGCATCGCGCGTGCCGACCGGGGTGGCGGTCGGTGGTTCGATGAAGGGGTAGCCGATGCTGGAGCGTTTCGTCGACTGGCTGGAAGAAGGCCCCCTTCGAGGCATCACGAAATGCCTGGCGGCGGATGCGGCGTTCCTGACGTTCGGCAGATTGGTGGCGCGGTGGCATGCGGCCGCTCCCCTGCCGTCGTGGGAGGGCGTCCTCGCCAGTGATGGCGCGGGCCGGGTGCGCAACGTGGCGCTGACCACTTCTTGTCCGCGCTATTACGCAACGTTTCATGAAAGCCTCCTGCGCTCCGCGCAGCGGCATTCTCCCGATACCCTGTTGCAGTTCCATGTCATCGGGGTTTCGGCGGAAGAGGCGCGCGGCCTCTGGCGTGTCCTGCGCGAGCAGGCGGGGGCGCAGCCGGTGGCGTTGAGCTGGCAGGCGCGGCCGGCGGGCCTGCCGGAGAACGTGCTGCCGGCTTATTATCAGAATGCACGCTACCTGCTGGCGCGGCGGGTGCTGGACACCTGGCGGCGGCCGTTGTTCGTGCTGGACATCGACGTGCAGCTGCTGGCGCCGCTGGCGCGGGCGGAAAAGCTGGCGGGCGAACGGGACGTCTGCCTGACGTATCGGCCGCGCCAGTGCCCGAGTCGCCGTTATCTCGCCGGGTTCTCCATGTTCGCCGATACGGAGGCCGGCCGTGCGTTTCTGCAGACCTACGAGCAGCTGTATCGCCGTTATTCGGGGCTGCTGTTCTTCCCCAAGTTCGACCAGCGCCTGTTGTATCTCGGGGCCGCGCGGACGGGCAGGGCGGCACTGGGGCGTTTCTCCTTTGACAGGATCATCACGGCCGTCAATCCGCGGCAATCGGAGCAGGGCAGACTGCTCTACTACCCGAAGGGCAAGGCCAAATGGGCGGGCGGGACGACCTGAGGTCATCGCAGGGGCTGCGCAAGCATGCATCCGATGCATGCGCCCCTTGCCCGCAACGCAGGAAAAAGCGGCCTTTCGCCCATTCGCCGCCCCTTGCAGGGCGCGCGTCATGCCGCTATATGGTTCCCGCTCTCGCCCGAAACATCAAACATCGTGCGTTGAGCGACCGGGCCGGCGCTTGCCGGCCTCTTTACGTGGGGCGAACAAGGGTAACCTGACGCGCCTTAAGGGTTTCACATCTGCTGGTTGGGGAGGACTTCCGATGAACGAGCGGAGCCTCTTCCAATTGGGGATGGACCTGGACGCAGGCACCACCCAAACGGAAGAACATGCGACCA
>JALUAB010000003.1 GCA_027051195.1 Hyphomicrobiales bacterium | reverse complement strand
ATCGCCCGAAGGGTCTGGCGCAAATCTCGATAATCCATTGCTGATTGCCGATTTTGCGCCAGACTGGCGCCGCGCAATTTATGGGTCCTGAGCCTAGCCCCGCGCCCCATTATTCGCACATCACCCCGGCGAAAGCCGGGGGCTCGTTCCGCAAACTCATGAGTCTGATGCACGCGATCCCTGCTTTCGCCGGGATGACGAGGATTCAATTCGGGCGGAGGCCGCGAAAAATCACCCCTGCGCCCTCGGCCGGATGCGGATTTCCACCCGCCGGTTCATGGCCCGGCCCTGTTCGGTGCGGTTGTCGGCGATGGGATAGCGCTCGCCGAAACCGCGCGCATCCATCCGTTGCGGGTTCACACCTTGCGAGACGAGGTAGTGCATCACGGCCGCCGCCCGCGCCTCCGAGAGCCGCTGGTTGTAGGCGTCCGAGCCGGTGGAATCGGTGTGCCCGGCAATCAGCACATCCGTTTCCGGATAGGCGTTCAGCACGATGGCCACGGCGTTCAGCGTGCGGTAGAACCGCGGCTTGACGTCTGCCCGGTCAACGTCGAAGGTGATGTCGGACGGCATGACCAGACGGATGTCGTTGCCCTCGCGAACGATGCGCACGCCGGTGCCGGCCAGCTTCCTGCGCAGCTCTGCCTCCTGTTTGTCCATGTAGGCGCCCACGCCCAGCCCGGCGATGGTGCCCAGCGCCGCACCGATGAGCGCGCCTTTCTTCGCACCCTTTCCGGATTTCTTGCTGGCCAGCGCTCCGACGATGGCGCCCGTGGCCGCGCCGGCAGCCGCGCCCACACCGCCGCCGATGGCCGTTTTCGAAAGCTGCTCCTCGCCCGTGTATGGATTGGTGGTGCAGCCCGCCAGGATGAGCGCTGCGGACGCGGTGAGCGCCAGAGCCGTTTTCCTCATGGTCTTGCCCCTGTGTGCTTGGCCCCTGGATGGGATGATTCGACCTGTTCCAGGTGCCATGTATCGTTGCTTTGCGGCAGCTTTGTGTGGAAAGGGTTGCCGAAAAATGAACGCGGCGGCCGACATTGCGCCAGCCGCCGCGCCGTTCGGAAATGTCGCCGCCTCAGCTCTCGTTCTTCAGCGAGGCGTAGTACTCCTGCAGGATCTTCACCACCTCCGGCCGCGAGAACTCCGGCGGAATGTCCTCGCCCGCGGCCAGCCGGCGGCGCTGCTCGGTGCCGGAGATGAGCACGCGGTCCTCCTTGCCGTGCGGGCAGGTCTTGCCGGAAGCCATACCCATGCACTTCTTGCAGTAGAAGGTGATGTCCACCTTGAACGGTTTGGTGATGAGCGCGCCCTCCCACAGCTCGTCGAAGATGTGCTGCGCGTCGAACGGGCCGTAGTAGTCACCCACGCCGGCGTGGTCGCGGCCCACGATCAGGTGCGAACAGCCGAAGTTCTGGCGGATCACCGCGTGCAGCAGCGCCTCGCGCGGGCCGGCGTAGCGCATCTCGATGGGATAGCCCGCCTGGATCACCGTGCCCGGCACGAAGTAGTTGTCGATCATCGCCTGGATGGCCTTGGTGCGGATCTCGGCCGGAATGTCGCCGGGCTTGAGCTTGCCCAGCACCTGGTGGATGAACACGCCGTCCAGCGTCTCCACCGCCAGCTTGGCCAGATACTCGTGCGAGCGGTGCATGGGGTTGCGGGTCTGGAACGCCGCCACCTGCGACCAGCCGCGCTCCAGGAACATGGCGCGGGATTCGGCCGGACGGATGAACAGGTCACCGTATTTCTCCGCGTAGATGCCCTCGGAAAGCGCCCGGATCTTGCCCGCCAGGTTCACGTCGCCCTGGCCCATCACCTTCTGCACGCCCGGGTGCTCCATGTCCGTGGTGCGGAACACGTGCTGGCATTCGAACTTCTTGTCCTCTTCGGACATCTCGTACTTCTCGGAGACCTCCATGATGGCCATGATGGTGTTGGTCTCCGGGTCCACCAGGGCGATCTCCTCGCCCTCGGAGATGGAATCGGCGATGTCCTTGTCCACCGGGCAGGTGATCGGGATCGGCCAGAACAGACCGTCGCTCATCTTCATGTCCTGGCACACGCCCTTCCAGTCCTCACGGGTCATGAAGCCCGTGAGCGGCGTGTAGGCGCCCATGGCGAACATGGAAATGTCCGAGACCTCGCGCGAGCTCACCGGCACCTGCTTCAGGTTCTGCGCGCGCTCCAGCTCCGCGGCGCGCTCCACCTCCGGAATCAGCAGCGGCATCACCTCGTCCGAGCCGTGCGGCGGCACCAGTTTCGACATGAGAAAATCTCCCTCTTGCTTGCCGGATCGGGCAGGGCGCTCCCCGCCTTCCCCCTTGGTTGCCCACTGGCGCGCTTGCTCCTGCGCGCCCGCTCCCTTGAAAAAATCATCATGCCTTTAGCACTCTGGCGCGGCCGCGCAAATGCCAAAATTGCCGCTGCCGGCCCCGTCGTCGCGGGCGACGACAAAAAAATGCGCCGGGCTGTTCAAAAAAATATGCATATACGCATATGTCCTCTTTTCAGTCTGCAACAGACAAGCTATAGAGTAGCCGGAACGCGCCTGCCATTCTGCGGGGCATCCTCGCATGGCCGAGGGTGAAAGCGGGGCGGCCGGCGTGCCAGGAGGGATATCAACCACCTGCGAAAAGGTGGCCGGAGGCGGTAGGAACGGAGCCGGGGAGGGGAAGCGGACGCGCCGTCTGCGCAAACCCCGAAAACCCTGGTGACGCCCGCGCAAGTGGCGGTTTTGTCGGCATGCGTCTTTTTGCAGCATGGCAAGCGCCGCCATTGACTGCTTGTGAGGGCGAACGGCATTCCACGCTGCGCCACCGGCTGCGCCTGCGGGTGGCCCGATTGGCGGAATGAATCTGGCGGAGGCCGGAAGCGGCGGGCGGCCGACGGCGGGCAGTGACCATGCTCGCGGTTAGCCGTGGTCATCGCCCGGTTTTCGCCGAGGTCGTGGCAACACGAAAAGGAAGGGGATCCTGATCATGAGCAATCCATTCGCCTGGCTCGGCGCTTACGGCATTACGCCGGGCATGATGCAGGCGTTCGTCGTGCTGATGGTGCTGGCGGTGGTGCTGGGCGTTCTGCTGGACGTCGCGCACAAGAAGAGCGCCAAGTATTTCTTCGAGCACACCGAACGCATGAAGAAGTTCGCCACCCGTCAGCTCAGCTCCTCCGAGAAGACGAGCCTGCTGATCCAGACCATCCTCAGCGAGGTTCTCACCTCGTCCGAGTTCCACAACCCGAAGCGCCGCATCGCGCACCTGTTCAAGATGTACGGCTTCGTGCTGTTCGTCATCTCCACGGTGGTGCTCATCTTCGCTTATCCGACGTCCGAGAGCGCGGGCATCTGGCCGCTGCTGTGGCGCCTGGGCGCGCTGATGGTGATGATCGGCGGCTTCTGGTTCTGGTTCGCCCTGCGCGTGGACGTGATGGCCGAGGGCAATCCGTGGTATCGCATCGTTCGCGCCGACATGTTCATCCTGTCGCTGCTGGGCGCCACCACTTTCGGCTTCCTGTGGTCCGTCACCGGCAACGGCGTGCTGTTCTTCCTGTTCGTCCTGTCCACCGTGATCCTGTTCGGTGGCGTCTACTGGTCCAAGTTCGGCCACATGTTCTTCAAGCCGGCCGCCGCCTATCAGAAGCGCGTTCTGATGGCCGATGGCTCCCGCGAGCATCTGCCGCCGTTCTACAAGCGGGCGGAAGTGCTGGATCAGTCCACCATGGACCTGGTGCGCGACATCCCGGCCGACCAGAAGTTCGGTCTGTGCATCATGAAGGACGAGCCGAAGCACTACTGAGCCAGGCTCTGGAACATCAAGGTCAAACTTGAGAGGGGAAGTCTGAAATGCCCACTTTTGTCTACATGACGCGGTGCGACGGATGCGGCTACTGCGTCGACATCTGTCCGTCCGACATCATGCACATCGACACCACGTGGCGGCGTGCATACAACATCGAGCCGGACATGTGCTGGGAGTGCTACTCCTGCGTGAAGGCCTGCCCGATGCATGCCATCGACGTCCGCGGTTACGCCGACTTCTGTCCGCTGGGCCACGCTGTGCGCGTGCACCGCGACGAGGAGGAAGGCATCATCGCCTGGCGCATCAAGTTCCGTGGTGGCCGCATCAAGGATCTGGTGGCGCCTATCACTACCAAGCCGTGGGGCAAGTTCATTCCGGATCTGAAGAAAGTGCCGGCGCCCACCAAGGAGCAGCGCGAAAGCCAGCTGCTGTTCAATGAACCGAAGTACATCCGGCTCGATGACGGCGACCTCTACACGCTCGAGTCGCAGGGGCTGAAGATGAGGCAGGGAGTGTACTACTGATGGCTTACAAGACTATCGTCGTCGACAACATCGACATCCTGGTGGTCGGCGCTGGCCTCAGCGGCACGGGTGCTGCGTGGGAGGCGCGCTACTGGGGTCAGGACAAGAAGATCGTCATCGCCGAAAAGGCCAACATCTACCGCTCCGGCGCGGTGGCCATGGGCCTGTATGCGATCAACTGCTACATGGGCACCCGCTTCGGCGAGAACAACCCGGAGGATCACGTCCGCTATGCCCGTAACGACCTGATGGGCATGGTGCGCGAGGATCTGCTCTTCGACATGGCGCGCCACGTGGACTCCACGGTGCACCAGTTCGAGGAATGGGGTCTGCCCATCATGCGCGACCCGGAAACGGGCACCTACCAGCGCGAGGGCAAGTGGCAGATCATGATCCACGGCGAGTCCTACAAGCCTATCGTGGCCATGGCCGCCATGAAGTCCGCGGACAAGGTGTATAACCGCATCTGCGTCACACACCTCCTGATGGACGAGAACAGGGAGAACCGCGTGGCCGGCGCCGTGGGCTTCAACGTCCGCACCGGCGACTTCTATGTCTTCAAGTCCAAGACCGTGATCGTCACCGCCGGCGGCGCGTCCATGATCTACAAGCCGCGTTCCACCGGCGAGGGCGCGGGCCGCGTGTGGTATGCTCCGTGGTCGTCCGGCTCCGCCTATGGCCTGCTCATCCAGGCCGGCGCCAAGATGACCCAGATGGAAAACCGCATCGTGCTGGCCCGCTTCAAGGACGGCTACGGCCCGGTGGGTGCCTACTTCCTGCATCTGAAGACCTACACCCAGAACGGTCTCGGCGAGGAGTACGAATCCCACTGGTATGACGAGCTGAAGCAGATGGTGGGCGAATACATCGACCACCACCCGGTGCCCACCTGCCTGCGTAACCACGCGCTCATCCGCGAGGTGGCGGCGGGCCGCGGCCCCATCCACATGGTCACCCGCCATTCGTTCCAGGATCCGCACCTGGAGGAGGTGGGCTGGCACAACTTCCTCGGCATGACCGTCGGCCAGGCGGTGCTGTGGGCGGCCTCCGACCTCGACCCGAAGTGCGAGAATCCGGAGCTGACCACCTCCGAGCCGTATGTGATGGGTTCGCACGCCACCGCCTGCGGCGCCTGGTGCTCCGGTCCGGAAGACGTTTCCCCGCCGGAGTATTTCTGGGGGTACAACCGCATGACCACGGTGCACGGCCTGTTCGGCGCCGGTGACGCCTGCGGCGGCACGCCGCACGCCTTCTCCTCCGGCTCCTTCACCGAGGGTCGTCTGGCGGCGAAGGCGGCCTGCCAGTATATCGACGACGGCAAGGCCGAAGGCATCGTCGTCTCCGACCGGCAGATCGAAGAGCTTCGCGAGAAGATCTACAAGCCGCTGGAGAACTACAAGGTCTGGCACAACGAGGTCGTGGCTGGCACCGTGTATCCGTCCGTGCTGCTGCCGAAGCAGGCGCTCATCCGTCTGCAGAAGATCATGGACGAATACTGCGGCGGCGTGAGCATGCAGTACATGACCAACGAGAAGCTCCTGAACTTCGGTCTGATGAAGCTGCAGGTGCTGCGCGAGGACATGGAGCGCCTGGCAGCCAAGGATCTGCACGAGCTGCTGCGCTGCTGGGAGGTTCAGCACCGTCTGCTCACGGCCGAGTCGGTCATGCATCACACGCTCTTCCGCAAGGAGACCCGCTGGCCGGGTTACTACTATCGCGGCGATCACCTCTACCTGGACGATGAGAACTGGCACGTTCTCACCGTCTCCCGCCGCGACCCGAAGACCGGCGAGTGGACCATGGAGAAGGCGCCGCTGTATCACATCGTCGGCGACGTCGAGGAAGAGTATCAGAAGAAGAAGCAGGCCAAGGGCGGCAAGAAGTAAGCCCGCGGTTCTAACACGCAACTTTGCCGGAAGCGCGCATCGCGCCGCGCTTCCGGCACACCCCTGAAAGGGCAAACGTTCATGTCGTCTGAAGGTAACGTCGTCGATTTTGCGTCAGCCGGGGCGAAGGCAATGAGCCAGCCGAACATCACAGAGCTCTCGGACGAGGAAATCCGTGAGGTAGCGGACAAGTATTGGTTGCACCTCATTCGTGCTTCCAACGAGGGCAACTACGGCGAGTTCGTCCGCCATTTCGCCCGCGAATTCGCCATGGCCATGAACATGGTGGCCTTCAACCATCAGTATCACAACAGCGAGCTGGCCCGCACGCTCTCGGAAGATTTCGACTTCCTGGGCACCATTCGCCGCGGCGAGCATGTCACCGTGCTCTACCGTCAGCGCAGCACCGCCAAGGAAGGTGAGTGGCTGGGCCGGCTGGTGCTGGGGTTCGAGGACGGCAAGATCAAGATTTTCGGCGCTTCCTTCTTCTGAGGCGTCCTGCTGGAGACCTGTGCAAACATGGCCGAGCCGGGTGAAAAGATCGAGGATGGCAAGCTCGTGGAGCTGAAATACCGCCTGCTGGACGCGAAGACCGGGCAGGTGCTCAGCGCCGTGGAGTTTCCGCTGAATTATATCCACGGGCAGAACGATATCCTCATGCCCGAGATCATGAGCCTGCTCACCGGCAAGCGCGCCGGCGAGTCCATCATGATGGAGCTCAACGGCGATGATCTTTTCGGCAGGCGCGACGAAAGTCTCGTCGTTGTCGAACGCCCGGAAAACGTGCCTGAGGAATACCGCAAGGTCGGCCTGCAGATCATGATGCAGAACGAGAAGGGCGACGTGCGCCCCTTCTACGTCACCTACATGGATGACGAAAAGATCGTCATTGACGGCAACAGCCCTTTTTCCGGGCGCGAGCTCATTTTCGAGCTGGAGATCCTGAACGTCCGCGAGGCCACGCCGGAAGAAATCGAGGCTGGCGGCATCGTGCGCAAGGAGGATATCAAGCTGCCCGGAAAGCGCATACCGCTTGAATAGCAACCACCCGCCGCCAATGGGCGACGGGAATTGAAAACGTCGGCGAAAGTCGGCATGAGGGAAATGGCAACAGCAACCTGGAGGAAGAGCAATGGGCAAGCCTGCTGATCCGGCCACCGTGCCGCCCTGCAAGAACCGTTTCTTCGAGACGCGCGCGCTGCCGAAGAACGACAAGGGCTTCGTCGGCTTCGAGACCATTTTCGAGCCGTGGCAGAAGGAAGCCGAATACACGGTGCCGGAGCGTCCGTGACCGCATTGCACATGACGAAAAGGGCCGCCCTTGGGGTGGCCCTTTTTCTTTTTGTTAAAAAGCAATGAATCCAGATGGTTGAGTGGGCGCGCCCGGCATTATCGAAGAATCACCGCCTGCATCGGCGCAGCCTGGCCCATTGCATTACCTGCTGTGAATATATAGGATAATTCTCAA
>JALUAB010000002.1 GCA_027051195.1 Hyphomicrobiales bacterium | reverse complement strand
GGGTCGGCGATCATCTCGCGCCAGTGCGCCACCCAGCCCACGGTGCGCGCCACGGCGAACAGCACCGTGAACATGTCCGTGGGGAAGCCCAGCGCGCGCAGGGTGATGCCGGAGTAGAAGTCGATGTTCGGATACAGCCCGCGTTCGATGAAATATTCATCCTTCAGCGCCATTTCCTCCAGCTGGCGGGCCACCTCCAGCAGCGGGTCGTTCGGGTCGCCCACCTCGGCCAGCACCTCCTTCGCGATCTGCTGCATGATGCGGGCGCGCGGGTCGTAGTTCTTGTAGACTCGGTGGCCGAAGCCCATGAGGCGGAACGGGTCGTTCCTGTCCTTGGCGCGGGCGATGTATTCCGGGATGCGCTCCGGCGTGCCGATTTCCATGAGCATCTTCAACGCCGCCTCGTTGGCGCCGCCGTGCGCCGGGCCCCACAGGCAGGCGATGCCGGAGGCGATGCAGGCGAACGGATTGGCGCCCGACGAGCCGGCCAGCCGCACGGTGGAGGTGGAGGCGTTCTGCTCGTGATCGGCGTGCAGGATGAGGATGCGATCCAGCGCCCGGGCCAGCACCGGGTTCACGTGATAGTCCTCCGTCGGCACGGCGAAGCACATGCGCAGGAAGTTGCTGGCGTAGTCAAGCTCGTTGCGCGGATAGATGAAGGGCTGGCCCAGCGAATACTTGTAGGCCATGGCGGCCAGCGTGGGCACCTTGGCGATGATGCGGCGGGTGGCCACCTCGCGCTGATACGGGTCGTTGATGTCCGTGCTGTCATGGTAGAAGGCGGACAGGGCGCCGACGACGGCGACCATGATGGCCATGGGGTGGGCGTCGCGCCGGAAGCCGCGGAAAAAGGACGAGATCTGCTCATGCACCATGGTGTGGCGGGTGATCTCGTGTTCGAAGCGCGCGCGCTCCTCCTGCGTGGGCAGGTCGCCGTAGAGCAGCAGGTAGCAGGTTTCCAGGTAGTCGCCGTAGCGGGCGAGCTGCTCGATGGGATAGCCGCGGTAGAGCAGAATGCCCTTCTCGCCATCGATGAAGGTGATCTTCGATTCGCAGGAGGCGGTGGAGGTGTAACCCACGTCGAAGGTGAAGACACCGGCCTGGCGGTAAAGGGTGCGCACGTCGATGGCGTCCGGCCCCATGGTGCCGTGGAGCACGTTCAGCTCCAGGTCCTTGTCGTGCACCCTGAGCTGCGCCTTGTCCGGGGTTTTCGCACCGGTGCCGTCACTCATGGCGAGCCTGTCCTCCCTGACATGGTTCGATGGCCTTTTGCTCCTGCCTAGCGGATTGCCCCGATACTGGCAAGGCGGGGAGCGGAAACCGAACGTTAACCATATCCCTTTACCCTACGGGAAGGATGTTGGCAGATCACGGGTCAGGCCGATGGTGTTTTCGTTCTTCAGGAAAGGGCGGGCGCGGGCGAAACGCCCCCCGCTGGACAATTCCGTATTCGAACTGGCGCTGAAAACCGGCGGCGCGGACGTTTGCCTGCGCCTGGCCGAACAACTCGTCGGGTTCGTCGCCGATGAAAGGACGCCCGAGGAGGAGCGGGCACTGGTGCGGCCCATTCTGCTCAAACTGGCCAACCACAAGGCGCGGGAAGTGCGCGAACGCGTGGCCGGGCTGGCGGCGCGGCACGGCCTGGTCGAGCCGGAACTCGTGTTCTCCATCATGGCGGACGAAGACGATATCGCCGTGCGGTTCATCGAGGAGGCGCGGCGTCTTCCGGGCCTGTTGCAGCTGGCCATCCTGCGCGCCGGCGACGAGGGCCGGCGCCGGGCCGTGTGCAAGCGCCCAGACGTGGCGCCGGATGTGTTGCGCGAGGTGGTGGAGCGCGGCGAGCGCCCATTGATCCTGGCGTTGCTGGCCAACGAGAACGCTATTCTGCCGGCCTCCCTGGCGCGGCAGCTCTACGTGCGCTGGCGCGAGGACGAACAGGTAATCGCGGCGCTGCTGAAGCGCACGGATCTTCCGCTGGAGGTGCGTATCGCGCACGTGGAGATCTCGGCCGGCCGGCTGCGCGAGGTGATGGCGCAGGCAGACTGGGCGAGTGCGGCGCGGGCGGTGGAGGCCGCCACGGGCATGGAGGAACAGGCGCTGGTGGACATTCTGGCGGACGCGGCGGACGAGGAACAGTTGATGACGGCGCTGGAGTTTCTCTCGCGCCGCGGCAAGCTGACAGCCGGGGTGCTGCTGCGGGCGGCCTGCGCCGGGCACGTGGCGGTGCTGGTGCAGGCACTGGCCTGGCTGGCGCGGATGAAGACCGCGCGTCTGGCGGCGGCGCTGGAGCCGGGAGCGTCGCTGGGCGTGGCGCGCGCGGCGCTGGCGAAGTCCGGGCTTTCGACGCAGGCGCATCCGTTGGTGCTGGGCGTGTTTCTGGCGGCGCGGCGCGAAGGCTCGGTGGCGGCAGAGGTGGGGCGGCGCATGCCCGGGTTCGGCCCGCGGGTGCTGGAGGCGCTGGCAGATACGGACGTGCTTTCCGTCACCGAGAAGATCCAGGCGGCCAACCTGCTGCAGCGGGTGGGCGACGAGACGACGCGGGAACTGGCGGCGCGGTTCGTGCAGTCGCTGCTGCGGCACGCGGCGTGACGTTCTCGCGCGGGACTTCCTTGCTCACCCTTTCAGCAGCGACTTCGCGCGGGCGATGACGTGATCGAACATTTCCGGCGTCAGGCGGCCCGTCTGCGTGTTGTAGCGGGAGCAGTGGTAGCTATCCAGGAGCACGCGGCCGGCGGCCAGGTGATACTCGGCGCCATGGGCGAAGGGATGGCGGGCGCGCACCAGGCCGTGGGCCATGAGCACCGCGTCGTGCGCGATGCGTCCCAGTGCGACGATGACGCGCAGCATGGGGCGGGCGTCGAACTCCGCCTTCAGGAAACGGTTGCAGGTGCGGATTTCCGCCGGCGTGGGCCTGTTCTGCGGCGGCACGCAGCGTACGGCGTTGATGATGGTCGTGTCCAGGAGTCGCAGGCCGTCATCGGCGCGTGCGGCGTAAACGCCTTGCGCCAGGCCGTGGCGCACCAGCGTGCCGTAGAGCATTTCTCCGGCGTAATCGCCGGTGAAGGGGCGGCCGGTGCGGTTGGCGCCGCGCAGGCCGGGCGCCAGGCCGATGATGGCGAGGCGCGCATCGTGCGGGCCGAAGGGCGGCACGGGCGCGTTGAACCAGTCCGGATGGGCGCAGCGCTGTTCCTCCAGAAAGGCGTGCAGGCGCGGGCACAGATCACAGTCCGGCGGTGGCAGGCGCCCGGCGCCGGAGGTGGCGCCGGGAGCGTGTGTTTTCGTGGCGCGCCGGTCACTCGCCGGCATCGATGTCCTCGGCCAGCGGTGGCAGTTCCCGCGTTTCGATGTCGTCTTCCTCCTCCATCGGGGGGCGCGGACGCGGCGGACGGCCGACGGCGTCCTTCAGCTCCTCCAGGTCGATGAAGGTATCGGCCTGACGGCGCAGGTCATCGGCGATCATGGAGGGCTTGGTGGCGACGGAGGAAATGACGGTGACGCGGCAGCCTTCCAGCTGCACCGCCTCCACCAGAGAGCGGAAGTCGCCATCGCCGGAGAACAGGATGACGTGGTCCAGCCGGGGAGCGAGGCGCATCATGTCCACGGCCAGTTCTATGTCCATGTTGCCCTTTATCTTGCGCCGGCCCATGCTGTCGGTGAATTCCTTCACCGGCTTGGTGACGACCATGTAGCCGTTGTAGTCCAGCCAGTCGATGAGCGGGCGCAGGGGCGAATATTCCGCTTCGTCCATCAGCGCGGTGTAGTAGATGGCGCGCACCAGCCGGGTGCGCTCGCGGAAATAGGCCAGCAGCTTCTTGTAGTCGATGTCGAAGCCCAGGGCCTTGGCCGTGGCGTAGAGGTTGGAGCCGTCAAGGAAGAGAGCGGTGCGTTCGTCCTTGTATAGATGCATGTTTCAAATCCTTCAGCTTGCCGGGAGAACATGTCGCCCGGAATGATCGTTGGGTGCGGAACGGTTGCGGGATGCCACCGGCGCGGGTGCGGAGTGACGTCGGCGGCGAATGAAATCCTGCAAGCATTCTTGCCCTGCCCAATGACAGGATTGTCTGCTAACGGTCAAGTTCTAGACCGCGCGCGGCAAACGGTAAACTTAACAAACTCTAATCAGGCATCATGCTTCATCCCGCACGAGTTGACAAGGGCGAAGGGATGCGTGCGCTGGTGGGTCTGGGTGGCAATGCGCCGGACGGCGCACGGGCGCCGTGGCAAACGTTGATTCGCGCGGTGGAGGCGGCGGATGCCCTGCCAGGCACGCGGGTGGCGGCGCTTTCCGGTCTGTGGCGCTCGGCGCCGTGGGGCGGGGTGCGGCAGCCGGCGTTCTTCAACGCGGTGATGGCGCTGGAGACGGCTCTGGGCGCGCATGAGCTGTTGCGGGCGCTGCTGGCGCTGGAGCGCCGGCTTGGGCGGCTGCGAAGGGCGCGCGCGTGGGGGCCGCGTACGCTGGATCTCGACCTGCTCGATCACGGCGGGGCGGTGATGCGGCCGGCGGGCATGGGGCGGCTCGGCTCCGGCAGCGCGCGACACTTCTGGCAGGGCAGGGGGCTGGTGTTGCCGCACCCGGGGATGGCGGAGCGGGCATTCGTGCTGTTGCCGCTGATACAGGTGGTGCCGGACTGGCGGCACCCGGCGACGGGTGTGCCGGCGCGGGCGCTGCTGGCACGTTTGCCGGGCGAAGAACGGGCGCAATGCCGGCCCGTGACGCGGGGGCGGGCGGCGCGGGCATGGGCCGGCGTCGTTCACAATCGCTTGTAGAACCCAATGGATGATTGACATCTCGCTTTCCCGCGCCTCTTAGTTGCCGTGCAGGAGGAGCGATTCCCGACGGCGCGGGCAGACCTCGCCGCATGGGTATCGGGGGCAGTATTGCAGGAGGATCTGGCACATGCGCATCAAGGGTGTTCTGCTGGCGTTGGTCGCCCTCGCGGTGGCGTTGTCCGGCGGCGTGGCGTGGAACGTATCGCCGGCGCAGGCGGCGCTGAAACAGGCCGTGAGCACGAAAAAGGCAACGCGCAAGAAAGCGGTGAAGGCACGCAAGGCGCGCCGGCAGGTGAAGCGCGTTCGCAAGAAAGTGAATTTCGTTTCGGGACGGCGTTATCACGCGGCCGCGAAAAAACGTGCCGACGGGCAGAAGAAGGACGTTCGCGTGGCGTCGCTCTTCGGGAAGTCCGGCGCCAGCGGGATGTTTTCCCGCAAGTCGGGGGAGATCTATGCAGGTGGCCGCTACCTGGGCAAGACCGTCGTGCCCTTCAAGCGCAAGCTGAAGCCGGGAAGCATCCTGGTGAAGACGAAGGAGCGCGCGCTCTATTACGTGCTGCCCGGCGGCAAGGCCATAAAGTATGGCGTTGGCGTGGGGCGCGAGGGCTTCCAGTGGTCCGGGCGCAACCGCATCTCGGCCAAGAAGAAGTGGCCCGAGTGGCGCCCGCCGGAGGAAATGAAGAAGCGCGAACTCATCAAGTATGGCCGCAAGCTGCCGGACGTGATGCCCGGAGGGCCGGAAAATCCGCTTGGTGCGCGTGCGCTATACATCGGCAGCACGCTGTATCGCATCCACGGCACCAACAACCCGCGCTCCATCGGCAAGTTCGTCTCCTCGGGCTGCATCCGCATGCTCAATGACGAGGTCAGCGAGCTGTATGACAAGGTGAAAATCGGTGCGCCGGTGATCGTGGAAGACTGACACCGCCGCTTGCGCCCGGCGAGGGACGGGTGTATATCGGGGAAAAGCACTTGAGACGAAGGTGTGCCGCCTGATGCGGGCGGCGCACCTTTGCTGTTACAATGGCGCCCTCGTGAGCGCGCATCCAATCCGGCAGGAGAATCACGCACATGGCACGTGTTACCGTCGAGGACTGCATCGAGAAGGTGCCCAATCGCTTCGAGCTGGTGCTGCTCGCCGCCTATCGTGCGCGGCAGCTTTCGCAGGGCGCGCCGCTCACCGTGGATCGCGACAACGACAAGAACTCCGTCGTCGCCCTGCGCGAGATCGCCGATGGCACTATCGATTCGGAGGACCTGAAGGAGCAGCTCATCCATTCTCTGCAGAAATACGCGGAGGTGGACGAACCGGAGCCTTCCGAGGCGCCGCTGCTGGCCGGAAGCAAGGCGGAAGAGGCCGAAGACGTGGTGGAAGGCGAGCGCATGAGCGAGGAAGAGCTGCTGATGGGGCTGGAAGGCCTGCCGCCGGCGGAAAGCCCCGGTTCGCAGCGTTCCGGCTACTGAGTGCTTTGATACGGCGAACGCCCGCTGCGCAACCGGCGCGCGGGCGTTTTGCATGCCCGGAGGCGCCATAATGAACGCTCCCGTGAATGAGCCCAATGCCGTGGTCGAGGTCGGCGGCGTGCGCATCGGCAACGATCTGCCGCTGGCGCTCATCGCCGGGCCGTGCCAGATCGAATCGCGCGAACATGCGCTGATGATGGCGGAGCGGCTGGCGGAAATGGCGGCCGAGCTGGGCATCGGCCTCGTCTTCAAGTCCTCCTTCGATAAGGCCAACCGCACCTCGCTGAAAAGCCCGCGGGGGGTGGGGCTGGAGAAGGGCGTCGAGATCTTCGCCGAGATCCGCGAACGGTTCGGCCTGCCCATTCTTACCGACGTGCACTGGCCCGAGCAGTGCGCGCCGGTGGCGGAGGTGGCGGACATCCTTCAGATTCCCGCCTTCCTCTGCCGGCAGACCGATCTCGTCGTGGCGGCGGCGGAGACGGGGCGGGTGGTGAACATCAAGAAGGGGCAATTCCTGGCGCCGTGGGACATGGGGCCGGCCATTAGGAAGGTGACCGATTCGGGCAATCCGAACGTGCTCCTGACCGAGCGCGGCAGTTGCTTCGGCTACAACACGCTGGTGAACGACTTCAAGGGCGTGGCCTACATGAAGACGCTGGGAGCGCCGGTGGTGTTCGACGCCACTCATTCCGTGCAACAGCCGGGCGGTCTGGGGGGCGCTTCCGGCGGCGACAGGCGGTTTGTGGAGCCGCTGGCGCGCGCGGCGGTGGCCGTGGGCGTGGCGGCGGTGTTTCTGGAAACGCACGACGATCCGGACGCGGCGCTCTCTGACGGGCCGAACATGGTGCCGCTGGCCGACCTGCCGCGTCTGGTGCGCCTGTTGCAGCAATTTGACGCGATCGCCAAGGCCGGCGAATAGCCGCGTTGCATTGCCAGCCGCGCCTGTGGGGGCTATAGAGCACGGCGTATCTGGAGAGCAAAGAAGGCGAGCAAGCCCCACAGTCCGAGGGGGACGATCTTACATGACTGCCATCAAGTCCATTCGTGGTCGCGAGATACTGGACAGCCGCGGCAACCCCACCATCGAAGTGGAAGTAACCCTGGAAGACGGCGCCTTCGGGCGCGCGGCGGTGCCCTCGGGCGCCTCCACCGGCAAGCACGAGGCGGTGGAGCTGCGCGACGGCGATCCGAAACGTTTCAATGGCAAGGGCGTTCTGCAGGCGGTGGCCAATGTCAACGGGCCCATCGCCGATGCGCTCATCGGCCACGATGCGCGCGACCAGCGGGGCATCGACCAGGCGATGATCGCGCTGGACGGCACGCCGAACAAGGGGCGGCTGGGAGCCAACGCCATTCTGGGCGTGTCGCTGGCGGTGGCCAAGGCGGCGGCGGCTTCGGCGGAGCTGCCGCTGTATTTTTATCTGGGCGGGGAGCGCGCGCACCTGCTGCCGGC
>JALUAB010000001.1 GCA_027051195.1 Hyphomicrobiales bacterium | reverse complement strand
CACCACGCTTGTGCGGCGCGTCGGTGAACTCGGCGGGCAGGTTCGGCTTGTCCGAGCCGCCCATGCCGGTGCCGGTGGGGTCGCCGCCCTGCGCCATGAAGCCCTCGATGACGCGGTGGAACGGCGTTCCGTCGTAGAAGCCCTCGCGCACCAGCTCCTTGATGCGCTCGACATGCTTCGGCGCCAGATCGGGCCGCATGGCGATGACCACCTTGCCGGAAGTGGCCGGATCGGTGGTGTCTATCTCGAAGACGATGGTGTTTTCCGGGTCGAGGTTCTGCTGTTCATTCAAGATGTTGCTCCCGCTTTTTCAAGGTTTTTCCTATTTCTCGTCATTGCCGGCCTTGTGCCGGCAATCCAGGGTGGAATAGGGTTGGCTTGCAGTATTCAGCGACCGTCCAGAAAACCTAATGCGTGTCGCTTTTCTCCCTGGATCCCCGGGACAAGCCCGGGGATGACGGGTGTGATATGGTGCATCACTTGTCAACGTCCGCCGCCACGCGCATGCGCACGATCTTGTCAGGCTTCGCGGGTGGTTCGCCGGGAGCGATCTTGTCCACGCACTCCATGCCCTTCACCACGATGCCCCAGGCCGTGTATTTGCCGTCGAGAAAGCGGCCGTCGGCAAACATGATGAAGAACTGCGAGTTGGCCGAATTCGGATCCATGGCGCGGGCCATGCCCACGGTGCCACGCTTGAACGGAATATTGGAAAACTCCGCCGGCAGGTCGGGATATTTCGAGCCGCCCATGCCGGTGCCGGTGGGGTCGCCCGTCTGCGCCATGAAGCCCGGGATGACGCGGTGGAAGATGATGCCGTCGTAGAACTTCTCGCGCGCCAGCTTCTTGATGCGCGCCACGTGCTTCGGCGCCACCTTCGGCAGCATCTTGATGACCACGCGGCAGTTGTTCTTCAGATCCAGGTAGATGGTGTTTTCCGGGTCCAGACCCAGCTTTTTCGCCTCGCCGGCGGCGAAGGCAGGCGCGGCGCCCAGCAGCACGAGCGCCGCCGCGGCGGCCGCCCCTTTCATCCAGTCACGATATTTCATTCCTTGCCCCTCGTGTTGACTTCCTTCCGTATCGCCCCTTTCGGCGAGAAATCCGGCCATTTCGTGTCGTTTTTCACATGCCGGGCGCTTCTCTTCCGCAGTTACCCCTTCCCTTCCCGCTGCCGGGCGATGGCGCGGCGCACGGCCTCGGCCGCTTCCAGGGGCACGAACTGGCCGATGTCGCCGCCCATTTCCGCGATCTGGCGGATGAGCGTGGAGGAGATCATGCGGGCCGACGGGCTGGCGGCGAGGAAGATGGTCTCGATCTCCGGCTCCAGCGTGGCGTTGGTCTGGGCCATGCGCACCTCGTAATCGAAGTCGGAGCCATCGCGCAGGCCGCGGATGATGACGGATGCCCCCGCCCGCTTCGCCGCCTCGACGGTGAGCACGGAATATTTCGCCAGTTTGATCTCGCAACTGGCATGTTCGCGGATGGGCCTGAGCGCCTCTTCCAGCACGTGCAGGCGTTCCTC